>JBBSMC010000009.1:0-53857 GCA_038233375.1 Solirubrobacterales bacterium | reverse complement strand
GGGGTCTCGCGGATCGCGATGTCGACGGCGGAGCGCGCGTCCAGCGGCTCGCCGCAGATCTCCAGGCCGGCGTCCTCGAGCGCGAACCTGATCCCCGCGCGCGTCGGCGCGTCGGGCTCGGCGAGCAGCACGCGGACGCGCCCGCTCATCGCGAGCGGCCCCGTCCGGGGTCCTCGCCGACCGAAGGCGGGCGATGACGCGCGCTCACGGCAGCACCACGACGATCTCCGTCCCCTCCCCCGGCCGCGAGTGCACGCGCAGCCGGCCGCCGATCTGCTCGGCGCGCTCGCGCATGCCGGTGATCCCGTGGCGCCCGCTGTGCTGCTCCAGCGTCGCGGGGTCGAAGCCGACGCCGTCGTCGGCGATGCGGACCTGCAGCTCGGGCTGCTCGGCGAGCTCGACGCTGATGCGCTGCGCCCGGCCGTGACGTGCCGCGTTCGTCACGGCCTCGCCGACGATCCGCAGCAGCGCCTCGCGCGCCGGCGCAGCGAGCTCCAGCCCGGCGACCGCGTGCGATTCGACACACGCGCCCCACCGCCCGGCCGCCTCGCCGGCCACGCGCGCGAGCGCCTGCTCGAGCGGCTCGTCGGTCGGGCGGACGAGCGCCGCGATCACGGCGCGCGACTCGTCGAGCGCGCGGCGGGCCGCCGTCGCGATGTCGGCGGTCGCCTGCGGCGCGCCGTTGCGCGCGCTCAGCGCGTCGGCCTGCTGGGCGATGAACGCGAGGTCCTGTGCCAGCCCGTCGTGGATCTCGCGCGCCAGCCGGCGGCGTTCGTGCAGCGCCGCGGCTCGCTCGAGCTCGCGCTGGGCGCCGCGGATCTCGTACGCGCCGCCGGCCAGCAGGCCGACGAAGAACCCCAGCCGCAGCACGTCGCCGGTGTAGAAGTACTCCGAGTAGCGCGACGGAAAGAGGAAGTAGTTCAGCCGCGCGAAGGCGCCGAGCGTCGCCCCGATCGCGAACCACAGCTTCAGCGGGTCGCCCGTGAGCTCGGCGTCGCGCGCGAACCCGACCGCCGCCGCCGCGAACAGCCCCATGACGACGACCTGCAGCCCCAGCAGCGCCGGATCGCCGACGATCCGCGGCCGCGTCCCGGCATCGGGCGACAGGTCGGGCGCGATCGCCTGCGGCAGCCAGTTGCCCGCCAGCGCCGTGCCGAGCCCGATGACGCCCAGCCCGATCGCGCACAGCACGAGCGCGTGCCGGATGGCCCCGCGTGGGCGCCGGACGGCGCGCGGCGCGGTGAACGCGCCGGCCGCCAGCAGCGCCGCCGCGACGACCGTGCTGCACGCCGGGGCCCAGGTCGAGAACGAGTCCGGGCCGGCATTCGCCAGCGCCGGCACCGCCGAGAACAGGAGGTTGGAGCCCGCGAACAGCACGAGCGCCGACGTGAGCAGCAGGTCGCGGCGATCGAGGCTGCGCCGGAAGCGGCCGTAGACGAGCTGCGCCGCCAGCAGCGAGATCAGCGCCGCCGCCGTCTCGACCGCCACGTGCAGCGACGGGCTGCGGTAGGCGAAGCTGACGACCGACGTGACGCTGACGACCAGCGTGAACGCGACCGCGCCGACCACCACCCCGGCCAGCCACCATCGCGGACGCATGCGGCATTAGTACCCGACGGCAGCGCCTGCCGCGGCCCGCGTGGCTGTGCGGCTGCACGAGGGCCGGCCGCTCAGGGAGATCGATCAGGCGGGCGGCGCGCTGACGGAGACGACCTCGAGGCCGTCGATCCCCTCGAAATCCACCGGATTGCAGGTATAGATCGGAAGATCGTGGGCGAGCGCGGTGGCTGCGATCATCGCGTCGTACGCGCGGGCCGCGGTCTTGCGGCCCGTGCGGCGCAGCGATGCCGCGACCTGGCCGAACGCGCGAGCGGCGGCGGCGTCGAAGGGCAGCGGATCGAAGTCGGCCTCGGCTTGCTGGAGGTGCGCCTGGCGGGCTGACCGCTGGCGCTCGTCGGCGGCCACGAGCGGACCCACGGACAGCTCGGCGAGCGTGATCGCGGTGATGAGCGGCTCGTCGGGCAGCAGAGCCGGGTCCGTGATCTGGCCGAGCCGGATCACCGTCGACGTGTCCAGGACGCCCTGTGACGACGATGCGGCGCCCGGACGCATCACAGGCGCGCGTCGAGCGTCGCGTCGATGTCGGCCCGCATCGCGTCCGCGTCGAGCCGGGGCAGCCGTCGCCAGCGCTCGAGGAGCAGCTGCGCGCTGAGCGGCTGCGCCGGCAGCGGGTGAAGCTGGGCGACCGGAGTGCCCGCCCGCGTGATCGTGATCTGCTCGCCCTTGGCCACGCGCTCGACGACCTCGCCACCATGGTTACGAAGGTCGCGGATGCTGACGTCGGTCATGACGACGACTGTATCACGCGTGATACACGGTCAGGCGTTGTGCGCGAGGGTCAGATCTTGTTGCGCTGCAGCAGCTTGCGTCCGATGACCATCTTTTGGATCTCCGAGGTGCCCTCGCCGATCAGCAGCAGCGGCGCGTCGCGGTACAGGCGCTCGATCTCGTACTCCTTGGAGTAGCCGTAGCCGCCGTGGATGCGGAAGCACTCCTCGACGCAGAAGCGACCGGCCTCCGACGCAAAGAGCTTCGCCATGCCGGCCTCGAGCTCGGAGCTCTCGCCGGCGTCCTTCAGGCGCGCGGCCTTGCGCGTGAGCAGGCGGGCGGCCTCGATCTGCGTCGCCATGTCGGCGAGCTTGAACTGGATCGCCTGGTGCTGGGCGATCGGCTTGCCGAAGGCCTTGCGCTGCTGGGAGTAGCGCAGCGCGAGCTCGAGCGCGCGCTGGGCGATCCCGACGCCGCGGGCGGCGACGTTCGCGCGCCCGACCTCGAGCGCGTCCATCATCTGCTGAAAGCCGCGGTTCAGGCCGGCCTCCTCCCCGCCCAGGATGTTCTCCGCCGGGCACCTGTAGCCGTCGAAGACCAGCTCGGTCGACTCGACGCCCTTGTAGCCCATCTTCTTCAGCGGCGGCGGGACGGTGAAGCCGGCGTACTCGCCGGTGTTGACCGAGACGCCCGGCTCCTTCTCGGCGATGAAGCAGGACATGCCCTTGTAGGGCGGGTCGGCCTTGGGGTCGGTGCGCACGAGGGTGAAGACGATCTGCGAGCGCAGGCCGTTGGTGACCCACATCTTCTGGCCGTTGATCTCGTAGTCGCCGTCGTCGAGCTTCTTCGCCGTCGACTTGATGGCCTGCACGTCGGAGCCCATCTCCGGCTCGGAGAGGCTGAACGCAGCGCGGCATTCGCCGGTCGCCATCTGTGGCAGGAACTTCTGCTTCTGCTCCTCGGTCCCGAACTTCATCAGCAGGTAGGAGCCGATGAAATGCGTGTTGATGATCCCGGAGATCGAGATCCAGCCGCGCGAGAGCTCCTCGACGATCATCACGTAGGTCGTCAGGTCCAGCCCCATGCCGCCGTACTCCTCGGGGATCGTGACCCCGAAAAGGCCGAGTTCCTTCATCTGATCGACGATGTCCTGCGGAAACTCGTCCTCGTGATCGAAGTGCTCGGCGTTGGGCAGGATCTGCTCGTCGGCGAACTGGCGGACCATCGCGATGATGTCCTTCTGCTCGTCGGTGTACTCGCTGTACGCGGGGGCTACGGCCATGGCTTGAGGTTCTCCCAGGGTTCTCGAGATCGCGCGGGTTGACTCGTGAGTCAGCTTAGCCGGGAGCCCGAAGATTGTGGATGGCTCGGCTTCGTGAGGCGAGCCAGCGTGGAGAGGATGGCCGGCTGCGCCTGCGAGACTGCGCGTCGCGATGAGCAACTTCGCCGTCGATGTCGTCGAAGCGGCGCCGGCCGATCGCCTCGCGGTCGTCGAGCTGGCGCACGACGGGGCGCGCCGCGAGTGGACGTTCGGCGAGATCGCGCGGGCTGCCCGCGAGCTGGCCGGGCAGATGCACTTCGAGCACGGAGTGCGGCGCGGCGAGACCGTGCTGACGCTCGTCGGCAATCAGCCCGCCTGGGTGATCGCGATGGTCGCCTGCTTTCGCCAGGGCTACGTCGTGCTGCCCTGCAACGAGCAGCTGCGCGCGAAGGACCTGCGGCTGCGCCTGGAGATCTGCCGGCCGGCGCTCGTGATCTGCAACGGCCGCAAGCTCGAGGTGCTGGTCGATGCCGGCTGGAGCGGCCCGACCGTCCTCGTGCCCGGCATTCCCACGTCACCGACGGCAAGAACACGCGCGGCGCCAAGGGTCATTCCCGAGCGTGCCCGAGGCACGCCAGCCGCCGACCTCTCGCCGCACGACCCGTGCCTCATCACCTTCACGAGCGGCACGGCGGGCGAGCCGAAGGCCGTCGTCCACGGCCAGCGCTATCTGACCGGCCAGCGACTTCAGGCCGAGCACTGGCTCGCCCCACAGCCCGGCGACCTCGTCTGGTGCACCGCCGCCAGCGGCTGGAGCAAGTCGGCGCGCAACGCGTTCGTCGCGCCGTGGATCCGGGGCGCCGCGGCGCTGCTGCACGACGCGCGCTTCGACCCGGCCGAGCGGCTGGAACTACTGGAGCGCGAGGGCGTCAACGTGCTCTGCATGGCGCCGACGGAGTACCGCGTCATCGCCAAGCGCGCGACGCTGCGCCCGATCGCGTCGCTGCGCGGGCTCGTGGCGGCGGGCGAGGCGCTGAACCCGGAGGTGCTGCGCGCGTGGAAGGAGGCCACGGGCTTGCAGATCCGCGACGGCTACGGCCAGACCGAGACCGGCCAGCTGACCGGCGTGCCGCCCGGCGAGGAGGTGCGGCCGGGCTCGATGGGCCGCGCGCTGCCGGGCGTCGCGCTGTCGATCGACGACGGCGAGCTCGTCGCCGACCCGGCGACCGTGCCGACGTTCTTGCTCGGCTACCGGGGCGAGGACGGGATCACGGCGCCGCCGGCCGGCCCGTGGCGCACCGGCGATCGGGTCACCCGCGACGAGGACGGCTACCTGTTCTTCGAAGGCCGCAGCGACGACGTGATCATCTCCGCCGGCTACCGGATCGGCCCCTTCGAGGTGGAGTCGGCGCTCGTCGAGCACGCGGCGGTCGCCGAGGCGGCGGTGGTCGCGGCGCCCGACGACGAGCGCGGCTCGATCGTGCGCGCGGTGGTGGTGCTGCGTGACGGCTTCGCCGCCTCCGACGACCTGGCCCGCGCGCTGCAGGACCACGTCAAGGCGCATACCGCGCCCTACAAGTATCCGCGCCGCGTGGACTTCGCCGCCGAGCTGCCCAGGACGGCGAGCGGCAAGGTGCGCCGCGCGCTCTTGCGCGAGGACTTGTAGCGCGCGGTTGCCGACACTGGTACCGTCGCGGTACCATGGCCCTATGGCCATGAACCTCCGCCTCGACGACGAAGAGATGACCGCGCTTCGCCGTAAGGCCGAGCAGGAAGGACGCTCGATGCAAGAGGTGGCCAAGACGGCCATCAACGACTATCTCACGCGCCGTCCTGACCGTCTGTACGCGGCGATTGAACGCGTTCGCACCGAGGACGCGGAGCTGCTCGATCGACTGAGCAAGTGACGCCGAGGGGCGATCCGGTCGACTTCCTCACCGTCGAGGATCTGCTGGAGATCGCGCACGGCGTCCTCGATCTCGTGGAGGTGCGTGACATCGGGCTCCTCGCATCCGCCGCCGGGCGACCGCAGGCGACCGTCTTCGGCGAGGACGCCTATCCTACGCTCGCGGACAAGGCCGCCGCACTGATGCATTCCGTCGCCCGCAACCACGCTCTTGTCGACGGCAACAAGCGGTTGGCCTGGTCAGCGACCCGAGTCTTCTGCCTGCTCAACGGCCGGGATATCGCGTTCAGCGTCGACGAGGCCGAGGCGCTCGTGCTGGCGGTCGCGAGGGGCGACGCCGACGTGTCCGAGATCGCACGCGCGATCGGCGACCACCTACGTTGAGCAATTGTTCAGCTCGAGAGCGCCACGATCGCGTCGATCTCGACCTGGGCGCCCTTCGGCAGGGCGGCGACGCCGATCGCGACCCGCGCCGGCGGGTCCGATGCGAAGAACTCGCCGTAGGCCTCGTTGACCTCCGCGAAGGCGCCGGCGAGATCGGTCAGGTACACCGTGCAGCGCACGGTGTCGACGAGCGACGCGCCCGCCGCGGCACAGACCGCCTGCAGGTTCTGCAGGCAGCGCGTCGCCTGCTCGCCCGGCGTGTCACCCACGAGCTCGTTCGTGTCGGGGTCCAGCGGGATCTGGCCCGAGCAGAACAGCAGGCCGCCGGCGCGGACGGCGTGGCTGTAGGGACCGACGGCGGCGGGGGCGCCGATCGCGGTGACGGGCTCACGGTGCTGGGACACGACGGCGGCTCCTCCTCGATCTGGGGTTTGTACGGCGAGGCAGGACGGTAGCGTGGCAACCGATGGCCAACGCGCTCGCCGACGAGACCTCGCCGTACCTCCTGCAGCACAAGGACAATCCCGTCGACTGGCTGCCGTGGGGTCCGGAGGCGATCGAGCGCGCGCGCGAACTGGATCGCCCGATGCTCGTCTCGATCGGCTACTCGGCGTGTCACTGGTGTCATGTCATGGAGCGCGAGTCCTTCGAGAACGACGAGATCGCGGCGCTGATGAACGAGCACTTCGTCTGCATCAAGGTCGATCGCGAGGAGCGCCCGGACGTCGATGCGATCTACATGGAGGCCGTACAGGCGATGACCGGCAGCGGCGGCTGGCCGCTGAACGTCTTCATCACGCCCGAGCAGGTGCCGTTCTACGCCGGTACCTACTACCCGCCCGAGCCGCGCCACGGTATGCCGAGCTGGCCGATAGTGGTGCAGGCGGTCGCGCAGGCGTGGGCCGTGCAGCGCGACGAGATCCGCGCGCAGAACGACGCCATGACGGCACGGCTGGGCGGCGCGGCGCGCCTGCAGCCGGCCGAGGGCCCGCTGAGCGGGCAGATCCTCGACGACGCGCTCACCCAGCTCGCGGGCCAGTACGACTCGCTCAACGGCGGCTGGGGCCGCGCACCGAAGTTCCCCGCGTCGTCGACGATCGAGTTCCTGCTGCGCCGCGGCGAGACGCGGATGAGCCTCTACACGCTGCGCTCGATGGCGTCGGGCGGCATCAACGACCAGATCGGCGGCGGGTTCGCGCGCTACTCGACCGACGACAACTGGACCGTTCCCCACTTCGAGAAGATGCTCTACGACAACGCGATGCTGGCGCGGGCCTACCTGCACGGCTGGCAGGTCAGCGGCGAGCGCGAAGAGGACCGCGATCCGATCCTCCGCCGCACCGCCGAGGAGACGCTCGACTGGGTGCTGCGCGAGATGACCGGTCCCGAGGGCGCGTTCTTCAGCGCTCTGGACGCGGACTCCGAGGGCGTCGAGGGCAAGTTCTACGTCTGGAGCGAGGCGGAGCTGCGCCGCGTGCTCGGCGACTACGCCGACGGCGATGCGGCGATCGCCTGGTTCGCAGCGAGCGAGGGCGGCAACTTCGAGGGCGCGAACATCCTCGAGTCACGCGGACCCGAGCCCGAGCCCGAGGTGCGCGAGCGCATTCGCGCCGCGCTGCTCGCCGCGCGCGACAACCGCATCCGGCCCGGCCTCGACGACAAGCGCCTGACCGCCTGGAACGCGCTCATGATCAGCGCGCTGGCCGAGGCCGGCGCGGTGCTCGAGCGTGCCGACTACCTCGAAGCCGCCCGCCGCGCCGCCGTCTTCGTGCTCAACGAGATGCGCGACGCCGGCGGCCGCCTGCTGCGCACCTATAACGCCGGTGAGGCGAAGCTCAACGCCTACCTCGAGGACCACGCCTTCCTGATCGAGGCGCTGCTCACGCTCTACGAGGCGACGTTCGAGCCGCGCTGGTTCGCAGCCGCGCGTGAGCTGGCCGACGGCATGATCGAGCGCTTCGGCGACCCCGAGCGCGGCGGCTTCTTCCAGACCTCGAGCGACCACGAGCAGCTCGTCGCGCGGCGCAAGGAGATCGACGACTCGCCGATCCCGTCGGGCCAGTCGAGTGCCGCGTTCGGGCTGCTGCGGCTCGCCGCGCTGACCGGCGAGGCCCGCTACGAGAACGCCGCCGTCGGAGTGCTGCGGCTCTTCGGAGACCTTCTGCGCCGCTCGCCGCTGGCCTTCGGCCATCTCCTGCAGGCATTGGACTTCCACCTCGCATCAGTACGCGAGGTCGCGCTCGTCGGCGCCGACACGGAAGCCCTGGAGCGCATCGTGCGCGGCGCGTTCCGGCCCGACGTCGTGCTGGCCGGCGGCGACGGCCAGGACGACGGCAGCGTGCCGCTGCTCGCCGGCCGCGTCGCCCGCGACGGCGCGGCCACGGCGTACGTCTGCGAACGCTTCACCTGCCAGGCCCCGGTCACCGACCCGGCGGCACTCGAGGCACTTCTGCGCCGCGAAACATAGGCGTCTTGCACATGCGGTAGAAGTCCGCCGCATGTCGTCCTTCCTCGAGCTGTTCGCCGGACGACGCGCGAAGTGGGTCGTCGCGGCGATCTGGGTGTTGGCGATCTTCGGCTCGTTCGCCGCCAACCTGCCCGGCAAGTTCACCGACGCCGAGGAGAACGAGTCGACGTCGTTCCTGCCCGGCGACGCGGAGTCGACGAAGGCGCTGGAGGCGACGAAGCGCTTCCAGGACGGCGAGCTCGCGCCGCTGGTCATCGTCTATCGCCGCGAGGGCGGCCTGACGAGCGCCGACAAGCAGCGGATCGCCGCCGACCGCACCGAGCTCAACGCCCTGAAGCTGCGAGCGACGACGCCGTTCGCCGCGCCGGTGCTCTCGCGCGACGACAGCTCGGCGATCATGACGGCGCAGGTCACGGGCGACGGCGAGGCGGACACGATCCTCGACCCCGTCGACGCGGTCCGCGATCGCGTCAGCGACCCGGGCGGCGGGTTGCAGGCCAAGGTCACCGGGCCGGCCGGCTACGCCGCCGACCAGATCAAGGTCTTCGAGGGCATCAACGGGGCGCTGCTCGGGGCCGGGCTGCTGCTGGTGCTCGTCCTGCTGGCGCTCATCTACCGCAGTCCGATCTTCCTCTGGATCCCGCTGCTGGCGATCATCTTCGCCGAGTTCGGCACGCGCGCGCTCGGCTACGGGTTGACCGAGGCGGGGGTGACGGTCAACGGCCAGTCGTCGGCGATCCTCTCGATCCTCGTGCTCGGCGTGGGCACGGACTATGCGCTGCTGCTCGTGGCCCGCTACCGCGAGGAGCTACGCCGCCACGAGGACAAGCACGAGGCGATGGCTCTCGCCCTGCGCACCGCGGGCCCGGCGATCTTCGCATCGGGCATGACGGTGATCGCCGCGCTGCTGTGCCTGACGCTCGCCGACGTCAACGGCACCTCCGGGCTGGGCCCGATCGGCGCCCTCGGTGTCGCCGTCGCGATGATCGCGATGCTGACGCTGCTGCCGGCCTGGCTGCTGATCTGGGGCCGCCGCGCGTTCTGGCCCCGGATCCCGCATTTCGGCAGCGTCGGCGCCGACGAGACGAGCGGCACCTGGCGCCGCGTCGGCGATCGCGTCGCGCGCTCGCCGCGCCGCGTCTGGGTAGGCACGGTTGCACTGCTGCTCGTGCTCGCCGCCGGCCTGCTGAACTTCGACAACGGGTTGACGAGCGGCAACGGCTTCCGCGACGACGTCGAGGCGGTGGCGGGCCAGGCGCTGCTCGACAAGGGCTTCCCGAGCGGCTCCAACGCGCCGACGGACATCGTCGTGCCCGATCCGGGCAAGGTCACCGCCGTGCGCGACGCGGTCGCCCGGGCCGCGGGCGTCGATGCGGTGCGGCGCGTCAAGAGCGGGCCCGACGGCGTGCTGCTGGCCGTCGTGCTCGACCGCGACCCGTTCTCGACGGAGGCGTTCGACCTCATCCCCGACATCCGCCAGGCGGCCAAGCGCGCGGGCGGCGCGGGGACGCTCGTCGGCGGCGGCACGGCGGTCGAGTACGACCTGCGCCAGGCGGCGGCGCGCGACAACAAGGTGATCGTGCCGGTCGCGCTCGCGGTCGTGCTGCTGATCCTCATCCTGCTGCTGCGCGCGCTCGTCGCGCCGGTCATGCTGATCGTCACCGTCGTGCTGTCGTTCGCGGCGTCGCTCGGCGTCGGAGCGGTCGTCTTCGACGTGCTCTTCGGCTTTCCCGGCAGCGACCCCTCGCTGCCGCTGTTCGCGTTCATCTTCCTCGTCGCGCTGGGGATCGACTACAACATCTTCCTCATGGCGCGCGTGCGCGAGGAGACGCTGCTCCATGGCACGCGCGAGGGGATGCTGCGCGGCCTGGCGGTCACCGGCGCGGTCATCACGTCGGCCGGGATCGTGCTCGCCGGCGTGTTCGCCGTGCTCGGCGTGCTGCCGCTCATCTTCCTCACCCAGATCGGCTTCGTCGTCGCGTTCGGCGTCCTGCTGGACACGTTCATCGTGCGCTCGGTGCTCGTGCCCGCGCTGACGTTCGAGATCGGCCCGAAGATCTGGCTGCCCTCCAAGCTCGGATCCGTCGAGGATCGTTAGGCCGCTTCGTCGAGCTGCTGCAGCTCGGGCTCGTCGAGCACGAGCTCCGCGGCGTCGGTGTTCTCCTCGAGGTGCGCGATCGAGCCCGTGCCGGGAATCGGCAGCATGGCCCGCGAGCGCGCCAGCAGCCACGCGAGCGCGACCTGGCCCGTCGTGGCGTCGTGGTTGGCGGCGATCTCGGCGACGGGTCCGCCGGGCTTGGCGAGCTCGCCGGCGGCGAGCGGAAACCAGGGAAAGAAGCCGAGGTTGTCGCGCTCGCAGACCTCGAGCACGTCCTGTGATGCGCGGTCGGTGAGGTTGAAGCGGTTCTGGACCGTGACGACCTCGACGATCGAGCGGGCCTCCTCGAGCTGCTCGAGCGAGACGTTGGAGACGCCGATGTGGCGGATCAGGCCGTCGCCCTGCAGCTCGGCGAGGGCGCCGACGGACTCCTCGTAGGGCACGTCCGGGTCGGGCGCGTGCAGCTGGTAGAGGTCGATGCGCTCGACGCGCAGGTCGCGCAGCGAGCGCTCGCAGGCCTCGCGCAGGTGCTCGGGGCGACCGTTGCGCGCCCACCGGCCAGGGCCGCTGCGCGTCAGGCCGCCCTTCGTGGCGATCACCAGGTCCTCGGGGTAGGGATACAGCGCATCGTGGATGAGCTGCTCGCTGAAGTGCGGGCCGTAGCTGTCGGCGGTGTCGATGAGGTTGATGCCCAGCGAGACGACGCGGCGCAGCACGTCGAGCATGGCGTCGCGGTCCTGCGGCGGGCCCCAGACGCCGGGGCCGACGATCCGCATCGCCCCGAAGCCGAGCCGATGGACCTCGAGATCGCCGCCGATCGTCAGGCTGCCGCTCGAGGCGACGCCGCTCACCGCGTCACAGGACCGGCAGGTAGCGGTCGAGCTCCCACTGGCTGACCTGCACGCGGTAGTCCTCCCACTCGCGGCGCTTGATCTCAACGTAGCGGTTGAACATGTGCTCACCGAGGGCGCGCAGGACGAGCTCGGACTCGGCGGTCAGCTCGATCGCCTCGCCGAGCGTCTCGGGCAGCTGCTCGATGCCGAGCCTGCGGCGATCATCGGGCGACAGGTGGTAGAGGTTCTTATCCATCGGCTCGGGCAGCTCGTAGCCCTTCTCGATGCCCTCCAGGCCGGCGTGCAGGAGCGCCGCGAACGTCAGGTAAGGGTTGCAGGCCGGGTCCGGGCAGCGCAGCTCCATCCGCGTAGCGTTCTCCTTGCCCGGGTGATAGAGCGGCACGCGCACGAGCGCCGAGCGGTTGCGCCGGCTCCAGGCGACGTAGACCGGCGCCTCGAAGCCCGGCACGAGGCGCTTGTAGGAGTTCACCCACTGGGCGAAGATCGAGGAGATCTCGCGCGCGTGCTTGAGCTGGCCGGCGATGAAGGCCTTGCCGACGTCCGACAGGAAGTAGGGATCGTCGGCGTCGAAGAACGCGTTCTTCGCGTCCTTGAAGAGGCTCATGTGGGTGTGCATGCCCGAGCCGTTCTCGCCGAACAGCGGCTTGGGCATGAACGTCGCATGCCAGCCGTACTTCATCGCGTACTCCTTGACCGTGATGCGGTAGGTCATGCAGTCGTCGGCCATCTTCATGGCGTCGGCGTAGCGCATGTCGATCTCGTGCTGGCTGGGGCCGACCTCGTGGTGGGTGTACTCGACGTGGATGCCGAGCTGCTCGAGCGCGAGGACGGTCTCGCGGCGCACGTCGGAGCCCGCGTCGAGCGTCGTCAGATCGAAGTAGCCGCCGTTGTCGAGGACCTCGGTGCCCTTGGAGTCGCGAAAGAGGAAGTACTCGAGTTCGGGGCCGACGTTGAACGTGTCAAAGCCCATCGACCCGGCGCGCTGCAGCGCGCGGCGCAGGACATGGCGCGGGTCGCCCTCGTAGGGAGTGCGCTCCGGCGTCAGCACGTCGCAGAACAGGCGCCCGACGCCCTGCTCCTCCGGCCGCCACGGCAGCACGGCGAAGGTCGTAGGATCGGGCATCGCGAGCATGTCGGATTCCTCGATCGCGTTGAAGCCCGTGATCGAGGAGCCATCGAAGCCCATGCCGCCCTCGAAGGCATCGTCGAGCTCGGCGCGGTTGATCGAGAACGACTTCAGCTGACCGAGGATGTCGGTGAACCACAGCCGGATGAAGCGGATGTCGCGCTCGGCGACGATCGCCTTGACGTCGGCGGGCGTCTTGGGACGGTCGTCGGTCATGGCTGGAGCCTAGACCGTGACGCTCGCAGCGGCATTGTTGCCCTCGCGTCACGCAAGCCAGCGCTGCGCCCAGCGCTCGAGCTCACGCACCGTGGGCGCCAGCGCGCGCCCCATCTCGGTGAGCTCGTACTCGACGCGCACAGGGCGGCCGGGATGCTCCGTGCGCCGGATGACCCCGCGCGCCTCGAGCTCCTTCATGCGCTCCGACAGCAGGCGGTCCGACAGCTGCGGCACGGCGTCGGCGATCTCGCCGAAGCGCAGCGTCTCGCGGTAGATGAGCACGCTGACGATGGCGCCCGTCCAGCGCCGGCCGATGAGCTCGACGGCCTCGTGGTAGTACGGACAGCAGCACTCCCGGTCCTCGGTCGCGACGAGGGTCCGCTTGACCGGACCGCGCCGGCGCGGATCCGGCTGCGGAACACCGTCGTGGGAACCCATCTGCTGCGGCGGTCTAGGCGGCGCGCAGCGTGCGGGTGTCTTCCACGGAACCGTCGACCGGCACGTCGCCGGCGACGTTCACCATCGCCGTGAAGCGCTCGAGCGCGACGTAGGCGATCGCCTCGAGGATCTGCTCGTCGCTCCATCCCGCCTCGCGGGCCTCTTCGTGCAGATGCACCGGCGGCCGGCCCGGGGTCTCCACGACGGCCTCCAGGTAGCGCATCAGTGCCGCCGCGCGTGGGTCCTTGGAGTCGAACTTGCGCGCGAGCGACAGCTCGTCGAGCGCGAGCCCGGCCTGGCGCGCCGTCCGCGTATGCAGCGCTATGCCCGGCCGCGAGCCGTGGTGCTCGGCGACGGCGAGCGAGATGCGCTCGAGCATCGGCACGTCGAGCTCGCCGCGGCGCAGCTCGGAGCGAAAGCGCGCGTAGCCGCGCAGCGCGGCGGGCGAGCCGGCGAGGACGCCGAGGAAGTTCGGCAGCTGGCCGCCGGTCGCGAGGGCACCACGCAGGACCGGTACCGAGCCCTCCGGCGCGGTGAGGTCGTCGTGGATCTGGAACCTGCTCATCGATGTCTTCATGGGGGAGCCTTCTGGGGGGAGATGGCTGGGAACAGCATCCGTGCTGGTGCTTCGCTTACTTGTCGTAAGTGTAGGCCGCTTCGACCGCCCGCACAAGCGGGACACGTCCAGTTCTACGCACGGGGCTAAACGTCGGCTCAGGCGGATGTGTGGATCCTGCGAAGGATGCCCCCGGCGCAGGGATCCATTCGTGAAACCTCGGCGTGAGATTGCGTACGCGGCGTCACGCGGCGCTCCGCGTTGAGCCGGAAGCCCCCCGGCGGGTGCTAGATGGTTGATTCCGAATTACCGTGCCCGCGGGGGCGGGTCAGGGCGGATGCCGGGCGCCGCTCGGACCCGAAGCAGGTACCGGTCTAGTGCGCGAGAACCGACGCGTCGGCCGTGCCGACGGCGACGAGGATCAGCATGAGGCCCATCAGCAGCGCCCACAGGGCGAGCCGGTCCGGGCGCGGCCCGACGCGTTCGATCGGGCGCCGCGGCGGGCGCCGGCGGTCGAGCTCGACGCGCGGCACGGCGGGCGCGGGCACGGTGCGCCCACGAATCTCGATGGTGCGGCGGGCGGGACCGGCGGTGCCGCGGGCGTGCGGGCCGCGGCGTGCCACCGGCACCGGCATCGGGCGGGCGGCGTCGGAGACCGGGCGGCGCTCGGAGCTCTCGGTCGGATGACCCTCCAGCGCGGTCCGGCGCTGCGCGAGATCGGCCATGTCAGCGCGGCGGCGCGCCTCGTCGGTGCGCTCGGAGATGTCGCGGAGATGCTGAACGTCGGTCCACCATGCTGGGGCCTCTGTATGTCCCATGTGGTCTTGACCCTCTTTCCGTGGAGGCCTACGGGGTGAGCTGACGGGCTCGCGCTGAAAGAGTCGCGCTACGCCAGACATGCCGGCGATTCGCCCCAACGAATGGTTCCCCCGCTCCACGCACCCGATGGGCCCGTGGATTCGGCGTGCTGACGGCGGCATCGTAGCACCGCTCGATTCCCCTGCATATGCGCAGTGTTATGGAGACCGCGGACGGAAGCACGCAGTTTGCGGGTTCGGCGTGCTTTCGTCGCGCGACGGCAAGGCACGCAGCGGGGCGGCGCGTCAGGAGGGAAACGCGACGCGGCGGGGGGTGAGGAGCGCCAGGGAGCCTCTAGTTGCGCCCGGCGACTGCGGCGATGTACTCGGCCACTTGCTTGGCCTCTTCGCCCTCGAGCAGCTGGGCGGGCATCTGGCCCATGCCGCGCGCTCTGCCCTCTTCGATCGCGTTCAGCGTCAGTCCCACGGTCGGCGCCAGAACGTCGAGGTCCGGGCCGACACGGCCGACGGCGTTGGCGTCCTGGAGCGAATGGCAGGTCGCGCAGCGCTCGTTGAAGAGCTCGCGCCCCTCCTTCAGCTCGGCGCTGAGCTTCTCGCCGCCCGGGCCGGCCGAGGCCTGGTCGCCGAGCAGGACGACCGCCGGCACGACGAGACCGAACAGCGCGATCGCGGCGGCGACGGCGAACTCCGCGACGTGCATGCGCTGGGCGCGGCCACGCTCCAGCGTGTCGCGCACGCCGCGCGGCCCGCCACGCATCGCCACGAGGACGACGCCGAGGCCGAGAGCGACGAAGATCGAGAGGAAGATGAGCGCTGCCATGCGGCGGGCAATCTACTCGACCGGCCGCCCGAAACGCCTCACCGTCACCTGAGCCCCCGTGCGCGCTCGCCTCATCGGCTGCGTCCGGCGCCAAAGTTCACGACCGGCGGCGCGACCGCACGGAAGTCGTCGGTGCCCGTCGCGGCGAGCTCCTCGCGCGCGCCCGCGCCTCCCGCGCCTCCCGCGCCTCCCACGGCCGCCGCGAATTCCTGCATCGCGGCCTGGCGCGCGAGCTCGATCGCGTGGGCAGCGCCGGCGAAGCCGGTCGTCAGAGAGAAGTCCTTGACCTGCGCCGCCATGCGGCCGATCTCCAGGCGCGTCACGCCACGCGCGACGATGTTGATCGCCCCGCCCGCCGACGCGTGGCGCTCCAAGCGCCCCTCGATGACGACGAGCGGCTCCGTGCGCACCGTCAGCCGCTCGCGCTCGTAGATCTGCGGCGAGACGATGACGTTGACCGTCCCGTGCTCGTCCTCGAGCAGCAGGAACGTGATCCCCTTCGCGGTTCCCGGCCGCTGGCGCGCGACGACGAGCCCGCCGACGCGCACGGGCGTGCCGTGCTCGAGCCGCGCGAGCGCGCCGATGTCGACCGCCCCGCCGGCCTGCAGCCGCGGGCGCAGCAGGCCGATCGGGTGCGTCGAGGCGGTCAGGCCGGTCGTCGCGTAGTCGGCGACCATCTCGTCCCAGGCCGACAGCGGCTGGAGCTTCGGTGGTGCGGGCAGGTCCAGCGCAAGCGCGAGCTGCACCCCCTCGCGGCCGCGGGCGCGCACGGGTGGGCGGGACGGTTTCGTCACGCCCAGCTGCCACAGCGCGACGCGCCGGTCGCCACCGGCCAGCGCGTCGCAGGCGCCCGACCAGGCGAGCTTCTCGAGCGCCACGCGGCCGGCGCCGGCGCGCGAGGCGAGGTCCTCCAGCGACGTGAAGGCTCCACCCTCGTGGCGCGCGGCGACGAGCGCGGCGATCTCGTCGGCGCGCACGCCGAGCACGTAGCCCAGGCCGATCTGGACGGCGGGCGGGTCGGACGTATTCGTCACGGTGCAGCCGACCTCGCTGGCGTTGACCTCGGGCGCGAGCACGGCGATGCCGCGCCGCTGCGCCTCGTGGACGAGCGCGTCGGGCGGATAGAAGCCCATCGGCTGCTCGTCGAGCAGCGCGCAGAGGAACTCCGGCCCGTAGTGCACGCGCAGCCACGTCGACTGATAGGCGAGCAGGCCGAAGGCGGCGCCGTGGGCCTTGGGAAAGCCGAAGCCCGAGAAGCCGGAGACCATCGTGAAGACCGCTTCGGCCTGTTCGGCGCTGACGTCGGGGTGCTTGGCCATCGCCCCCTCGACGAAGCGCTGGTGGTGAGCCTCGATCGCCGCCGCCGAGCGCTTGCGGCTCATCGCCCGGCGCAGGCCCTCGGCCTCGCCCACGCTGAAGCCCGCGAACGCCTGCGCGACCTCGAGCACCTGGTCTTGGAAGATGATCGTTCCGAGCGTGTCGCGCAGCGGCGGCTCGAGCGACGGATGCAGGTAGGGGATCTGGAAGGCGGGGTCGGCGCGCAGCCGCTGGCGGCGCTCGATGTACGGGTTGACCGCGCCGCCGACGATCGGCCCCGGGCGGACGATCGCCACCTGGATCGTGATGTCGTCGAGGTTCTCCGGCCGCGTGCGCCGCAGCGAGCCCATCTGCGCGCGCGACTCGATCTGAAAGACGCCGGTCGTGTCGGCGTTCTGGATGCACTCGTACGTCGCGGGATCGTCGTACGGGATCCGGCTGAGGTCGATCCGCTCGCCGCGGCGCGCGGCGATGTGATCGACGCAGCGCTCGACCGCCGACAGCATCCCCAGCCCGAGCAGGTCGATCTTCAGAAAGCCCGCGTCGGCGCAGGAGTCCTTGTCCCACTGCGCGAGCTGGCGGCCCTCCATCGCCGCCGGCACGAGCGGGACGCAGTCCACGAGCGGGCGCGTCGCGACGATCATCCCGCCCGAGTGCTGGGAGAGATGGCGCGGCAGCCCGTAGGCCTCGTAGGCGAGCTTGACGAGCCACTGCCAGCGCCCGGTCCGCCGGCCCTCCCCGAGCGCGAGGTCGATGTCGCGGTCGACCTCGAACGACGACCAGCCCTCGCTGCCGCGCGCCACGCGCTCGATCTCGCCCGGCGGCAGCCCGAGCGCCTTGCCGAGCTCGCGTATCGCGCCGCGCGCGCGGTAGGTCGGAAAGGCCGCGACGAGCGCCGAGCGCTCCGTGCCGTAGCGCTCGTGCACGCGCGGGATGAGCTTCGCGCGCACGTCGCGCGGGAAGTCGAGGTCGATGTCCGGCAGCGCGGTGAGCTCCTCGTTGAGGAAGCGCCCGAGCAGGAGCTTGTTGGTGATCGGGTCGACGTGGCTGAGGCCGGTGAGATGGCAGACGATCGAGGAGACGCTCGAGCCGCGACCGCGGCCGGGCGGCAGCAGCGAGCGGGCATTGCCGGTTCCGCGCACCTCGACGGCGACCTCCCGCGCGAGCTCGAGCAGGTCGCGATGCAGCAGGAAGAAGCCGGCGAGGCCGAGGCTGTCGATGACACGCAGTTCCTCCTCCAGGCGCGCCTTGGCCTCCTCGTGGTGTGAGCTGCCGCGCGGATAGCGCTCGTCGAAGCGCGCCTGGCAGACCTCGGCCAGCGCGCGGCCGGCCAAGCGATTCTCGGCGCCCGGATAGCGGTAGCCGAGGTCGCTCGTGAGATCGAAGCGCAGCGTCGCAGCGAGCCGTCCCGACTCGGCGACCGCCTCGGGATGGTCGGCGAAGCGGGCCGCCATCGCCTGCGGGCTCGTGAGCACGTGCGCGTGGTTGCCGCGCCGCAGCGGCTCGGAGGCATCGAGCGTCGTGTGCTCGCGGATCGCCACGAAGGCGTCCTGCAGGTAGGCGCGGTCGCGCGAGTGGGCGTGGACGTTGCCGGTCGCGACGGTCGCGACCCCAAGCCGTTCGGCGAGGCCGGACAGCCCGCGGTTCAGCGCCCGGTCGTGGCGCGCCAGCGGGCGCTGCAGCTCGACGCGGAAGCTGTCACCGCCGAAGGCGCTCAGCAGGCGGCGCATCGTCGGCTCGTCGCGCACGCCGCTGCGCGCACAGCCGCTGAGGCAGACGAGGCCCGGGTGGTGCGCCTCGACGTCGTCGAGCGAGACGGCGGGCTCGGAGCGGTCGCGCTGCGGGCCGTCGCGGGTGTGGGCGTGCGCGCTAGTCAGCAGCCGGCAGAGGCTGCGCCAGCCCGTCGCGTCGCGGACGAGCAGCGTGAGATGGCGCCCGTCGTCGAGCGTGACCTCGGCCCCGTGGATCGCCCGTAGGCCCAGCGACTTCGCCGCCTGGGCGAACTCCATCGAGCCCGACAGCGAGTCGTGGTCGGTGAGCGCCAGCGCCTCGTGGCCGCGGTCGATCGCCGCCGCCACGAGCTCCTCGGGCTGCGACGCGCCGTCGAGGAACGAGTAGGCGGAATGGCAGTGCAGCTCGACGTATTGGCCAGTGGACGACATACGAACGCATGTTCGCACACGGAGTGGATGGCGTGGCGCAGTCGGGACGAACGCCCCGAACCGGGACCCACTAGCAAACGAAAACGCTCAAGTCGAACACCCGTCCAGCCGATGTAGCCACCACGGCGGCAGGGCAGCTGCCTCTCACACACATTCAAGGGGCACTCCACATGCAGCCGCTATCCGGCGGGAGCGACAGGCCCGTGCCTGCGCTGACCCGCTTCGCCACGACGTACCCGTTGGCCGTGCTGACGGCGTGGGTCAGCGCCGTCCTCGTGCTCGGCGTCATCGGCCTGGGCATCGACAGCCGCCTGTCGGCCGGCGGCCTGCAGGTCTCCGGCTCGGAGTCCTCGAAGGCCCGCGCCCTGATCGGCGGCAACTTCGGCGACTCGGCGACCGTCCCCGTCCTGCTGCGCGGCCCGCGCGCCGACGTCAAGTCGCAGGGCAAGGCGCTCGTCACGCGGCTCTCCAAGCGCCCCGGCGTGCGCGTGATCAGCCCGTGGTCGACCTCGGCCGGGCACTCCGCGCTGCGCCCCTCCGGCGACCGGGCGCTGCTGCTGCTGTCGGTCAGCGGCACGCACGAGCAGATCGCCGACCGCAGCGAGGCCGCCCAGCAGCTCGTCGACGAAGTCACCTCGTCCCCCGTCCGCGCGACCGTCACCGGTCTGCCCCTGCTGGCACGAGACGGCACCCGCTCGTCGCTGGCGACCGTGCACCGCGCCGAGCTGATCGCGCTGCCCCTGCTGCTGCTCGCCCTCCTGCTCGTCTTCCGCTCTCCCCTGGCGGCGGCGATCCCCGCGGTCTTCGGTGCCGCCACGATCGCCGCGTCGACCGGCGCACTGGCGCTGCTCGCCGCCGCCGTGCGCCTGGACGCCTTCGCGCTCGCCGTCGCCTGCATGGTCGGCCTCGCGCTCGCCGTCGACTACTCCCTGCTCTTCGTGTCGCGGCTGCGCGAGGAGCTCGCCGACGGCCGCCACGGCGACATCGAATCCGCCGTCGGCGCCGCGTCGGCGCCGACGACGCGGACGGTCGGCGCCGCCGCCGCCGCGATCCTCGTCGCGATGGCCGTCGCCGCGCTGATGTCCCCCGGCACAGCTCTGCTCGCCGCCGCGCTCGGCGTCAGCGTCGTGGCCCTGCTCGCCGCCGGAACCGCGATCCTCGCCGTGCCCGCGATGCTCGTGGTCGCCGGCCCGTGGCTCAGCGCCAGCTCGGTTCCCGCCGATTCGGACGGCGGCGCGAGCGCCGCCCTCGCCCGCGCCGCCACCCGCAGCCCGGCGCTGGCGATCGGCGCCGCCTGCCTGCTGCTGCTCGCCTGCATCCCCGTCCTCGGCCTGCGCACCGGCGCGCCGGCGGCCCAGTCGCTGCCCCCGGGCAGCGAGGCACGCGTGCAGTACGACACCGTCTCCGAGGCGATGGGACCGGGCTGGACGGAGCCCTTCGAGATCGTCGCCGTGACCCACAAGGGCGCGGTCACGACCGCCTCGCGCCTGGCGACGCTCGAGCGCGCCCAGCGCAAGATCGCCCGCGATCCCGCCGTGCGCGCCGTCCTCGGCCCGGGCACGATCGCGCGCTCGGCCGCCCGGCTGCGCAACGCCGGCCGCCGCGCCGTCGCCGCCCAGCGCGGGGCGCCGCGCAAGACGGGCGCCAAGCTGACGAGCCTCGACAAGAACGTCTCCAGCGCCGCCGACGGCGTCGAGTCCCTGCGCGACTCGCTGTCGAGCGCCAACGCCGCCGCCTCCCGCCTGGAGGCCGGCTCGCGCGACGTGACCGGCGGCGTCGGCTCCCTCAAGAACGGGCTCAGCGGCGCCGGCAGCGGCGCGCGCCAGCTCGCCGAGAAGCTCGCCGACGCCGGCCGCGGGACGAGCGGCCTGGCAGCACAGGCCTCCGCCGCGAGCGGCGGCGCCCGCGACGTGCACGACGGGGCCCGCCAGCTCGGCAGCGCTCTGAGCACGCTGGCCAGCAGCGCCCGTGACCTGCAGAGCCGCCTGCGCGCCCGCGCCGACACGCTCAGCCGCGTGCAGTCCGGCGTGCGCGCCCAGCGCCGTCAGGCCGACGACGCGCTCGCCTCCGCCGAACGCGCGATCCCGGCCACGAGCGCGGCCGGCCTGCGCGCCCGCGCCGCGCTGCGCCAGGCTCGCCGGGCGCTGTCCGGCGACGCCGGGGCCGCGCTCGACGACCCCGTGCGCCAGCTTGGCCTCGACGCCCAGTACGCCGGCGCGATCGCCGCGGCGACGCCCGCCAGCGACGCCGGCCGCCTCGCCACCGCTGTCGGCAGCCTGGCCGAGAGCGCCGAGGCGATCGCCCGCAAGGTGAAGGGACTCGGCGGCACCGTCGGCTCGCTCGCCGAGGGCGGCGACTCGCTCGTCAACGCGCTCGACCAGCTCGACGGCGGCGCCGACAGGATCGGCGAGGCCGTCAGCGCGGTCAGCAACGGCGTCAACGGCCTGGCCAGCGGCGTGCGTGACGGCGAGCAGCGCAGCGGCGCGCTCGCCAGCGGCCTCAACGACGCCAGCAGCGCCGTCCGCGGCCTGAGCGGCTCGGGCGAAGGCGGCAGGAGCGCGCAGCCGCAGAAGGCGAGCGCGAGCTTCTTCGACTCCGGCTACTTCCTACTCGCCGCGCTGGAGAGCGGCAGCGGCGGCAGCCCGTTCGGCGTCAACGTCGACAAGGGCGGCCAGGGCGCGCGGATCGTCGTCGTGCCGCGCCATCGCGCCTCCGACCCGCGCACGCAGGCGCTGTACGAGCGCCTGCAGGCGCTCTCCAGCCGGCTCGGCGAGAAGCTCGGCGCCGACGCCGCGGTCGGCGGACCCGCCGCGGTCCTGTCGGACTACGACGCGGCGGCCGGCCAGCGCCTGCCGCTGCTCGTGCTCGTCCTGACGCTCGTCACGGCCCTGCTGCTGGCCGTGCTGCTGCGCTCGATCGTCGTGGCCTGCATCGGCGTGGCGCTGAACCTGCTGGCCGTCGGTGCGACGCTCGGCCTGTTGGCGCTGCTCTTCCAGGGCGACTCGCCGCTGCTCGGTGGCCCCGGTGAGATCGACGCCGTCGCGCTGACAGCGATCTTCGGCGTCGTGTTCGCGCTATCGATCGACTACCAGGTGTTCATCGTCAGCCGGGTGCGCGAGGAGTGGCTGCGCTGCGGCGACGCCGCACAGGCGGTGCAGGTCGGCCTGGCGCGGACCGCGCGGGTCGTGACCGGCGCGGCGCTGAGCATGCTCGGCGTGTTCCTCGCCTTCGGCCTCGCCGACGTCGCCAGCCTGCGCCAGTTCGGCGTCGGCCTCGCGATCGCGATCGTCATCGACGCGACGCTCGTGCGGCTCGTCCTGCTGCCCGCCGCCCTGCACTTCGCCGGCCGCTGGGCCTGGTGGACGCCGAACCTCGCGTTCGAGGACTCCGCGCCGATGCCGGCCAACCTCGCGTGGGAGGCGCCGGCGCGAGCCGACTGACCCGCTCCGCCGTCTGAGATCCGTCCGATCCCGGCGCCCGGGCACTCGTATGAGGGCCCGACCGATACCGCTCGTCCAAACGTCCAGCCCGAACCGTCCACGCGACTGGACGCGGCGCGACCGGCCGACATACGGGACATGGTCAAGCGCACGCCACTCCTCGTCCTGGTCCTCCTCTCGCTGACGTTCGGCGCGCCCTCGCAGGCCTCCGCCGCCGATCCGGTCCTCGATGTCGAGGAGAAGGCGTTCTGCGCGAAGATCAACCAGTACCGCGCGCAGAACGGCCGCGCCGCCCTCCGCGTGTCCGTGTCGCTCACCAACGCGTCGAAGTGGATGAGCACCGACATGGCCGTCAAGAAGTACTTCAGCCACACCGACAGCCTCGGTCGCACCTTCAGCACCCGGCTGGGCGCGTTCGGCTACACCTACAGCACGGCCAGGGGCGAGAACATCGCCGCGGGCAACGCGGCCGCGGCGAAGACCTTCGAGCAGTGGCGCACCTCCGCCGGTCACAACACGAACATGCTGAGCGCCTCGTACAAGGTCATCGGCATCGGCCGCGCGTACAACGCCGCCGCGCCCTACCTCTGGTACTGGACGACGGACTTCGGCGGGTACGTCGACCGCACGATCCCCTGCTGATCACCGGTCTCGGTTTCGGTCAGGCCGCCACGCAGTCGACGCGCCGCTCCCAGAGTCCGGCGGGCGGGCGCGATGACGCGCCGAGCAGCCGCGCCCGATCGACCACGTGGTCGTACTCGCCGCCGATCCGCACGCCGCCGGCGATGCCGGCGGCGACCCCGTCGGCGCTGGTGTCGATGCCGTAGGCGCGCGCGTCGAGGTACGCGCGGTCGCGGACCGTCTCGGCGAGCGCCCGTATCGCGCCGGCGCTCGTGGGGTGAGCGCGAAAGCGCGCCCAGTTCGCCCGCACCTGGGGATCGCGCAGGTCCAGACGCACGCCGAGCTCCCAGCGTCGGCCGGTCATCTTGGTGGTCGCCTCCGCGGCGTACGTCCTGCCGAGTCCACGCTGGAGGGCCAGCGGAAGGACGCCGCCGGAGATCATGCCGGTGGCTGTCAGCGACAGCTCGATCGGCCGGCGGCGGCGGTCGAGCGTCAGCGCGAGCCCCGTGGCGCTCTCGGCCGCTGCGGCCGGTCCGACGAGCGCAGAGGTGAGTCCTCCCCACCCGGCACCGCCGGTGCTCAGCCCGACGGTGAGCTCGCCGGTGCGCCGGTCGCGCCGTGCCCCGAGCGTGTTGGCGGCCATCCCCTCGAGCCAGCCGCTGCCGATCCCGGCCTGCGCCAGCGCGCGCACGCCGCCGTCATAGAACACCTCGCGCGCCGGGCCGGGGGCGCGGCCATCGCGGATCGCCGCCATGAACGCCGTCGCCTCGTGCTCGTCACGCGCGACGTACACCGTCCCCCTGCCGAGCGTCAGCTGCGCGGCCGCGCGCAGCTCGTCGGCGGTCCCGACCTTGCGACCCTGCACCAAGACGCGCGCCACAGCCCCGACGCCGCCCTCCAGCCCTGCCGCGCCGCTGCGCGCGACCGTCAGCCGTACCGTGCCGTCGGACATCGCCTCGCGCAGCACATAGCGGTCGTGGTCGAGGCGGACGATGAGCAGGCTGACCGCGAAGTGATGCAGGTCCCGGCGGCTCGCCACGACGCACGGCTTGGCCCGCGCGTCGGGACACGGCCCGCCGCCGACGACGCACAGCGCGTGGCGGATCTGCCCCGTGACCGCGTTGACGATCCCCGGCGCACCGAGCGGCGCGGCGACCACCGCCAGCCCCAGCACGATCGCCACGACGGCGATGAGCGCCACGTAGTCGATCGTCGCCTGGCCACGCTCCGAGCCCATGGCAGCGAGGCTGCCGGGCGGCGCGTGTCGGATCTACGCGTGTTTGCTCAAAAAGAAGCCCAGGTTCGTGCCGGAGCTCGCGCGCGAGCCGGGCAACCGGACGTAGCGGCGACCATGGCGCGCCTCGTCGGACGCCACGAGGCGCTCCACGAGCAGCGCCTGGGCAAGGCCCACGAGCAGGCAGCCCAGCGTGATCCGCAGGCCGGCGTCCCAGCCCACGGCGCCGAACCCGAGCTCGCCGGGAACGACGAAGACCGCGGTCAGCACCACGACGACGAGCGGCGGCTTCCACAGCGCCGTCGGCTGACCGGTGAGCTGCGCGTCGGGTGCGACCGGCCGCGCCGCCGCCAGCCAGCGGCGCACGTAGAACGGGCCGACCACCGCGAGCACGACCGCGACAAAGGCGATCTGCAGCGCCGTGCTCGCCGCGCGCTCGGTCGCCTCTTCGGCGAACGCGAGCAGCAGCACGCTGGCGAGCGCGCCGGCGGCGGCGAGCACCGTGCCCTCGAGGCGCAGGCGCCGCCGGTATGTCGGGG
This sequence comes from Solirubrobacterales bacterium, assembly GCA_038233375.1. Taxonomy (GTDB): domain Bacteria; phylum Actinomycetota; class Thermoleophilia; order Solirubrobacterales; family Solirubrobacteraceae; genus CADCVQ01. The sequence continues at coordinate 29,272 of JBBSMC010000009.1, read as the reverse complement.
GCGAAGACGTCGGCATCTCAGACCAGTACGGCGCCGCCGACGAGCGCGATCACGGCGAGTACCAGCGCCCGATCCTGCCAGCCCGCGCGCAGCACCGGCGGCGCGGGCGCCGGTGGGGGCGCTTCGAAGCTCCGTGCCTCGCTGACGATCCAGTCCAGCACCGCCCGCGCAAGCGTGCCCGGCCGGCGCGGCACGTCGCGCACCCGCGCGATCAGAGCACGGCCGCTGGCGCCGAGCGCGCCGCCCGCGCCCAGCCGGTCGAGCAGCGCCGCCGCCTCGGTCATCGCGGGCACGCCGCGCACGGTGCGCAGCGAACGGCGGGCGATCTCGCGCACGCCCTGCTCTCCGGCCGCCGCGCGCAGCCACGTCGCCACGAGCACGAGCAGGGTCGCCCGCAGCGCGCGCTGCAGCGTCAGCTCCACGGCGATGGCGCCGACGAGGCCGACGACGAGCGCGCCGCCTCCCAGCACCAAGGCGAGCGCCAGCCCGGCCCGCACGGGAGCCGGGTCCGCGCGCGCCGTCAGCCACGCCAGCGCCAGCCAGACCGAAACGGCGCCGAGCACGAACCAGTCGGTGGTGGCCAGGAGCACGCAGCAGGCGATGACCGCCGCGACGCCGAGCGCGCGCGGGTCGTAGCGCGGACGCGGCGCCGCCGTGTCCTCACGCGGCGCCGGGGATGCCGACGACTGCGACGACGACGCGGGCCTCACGTCCGGCGGCCGCTCATCGGGCCAGGCACGCAGCGCCGCGCGATACGTGAGCACCTGAACGACGCTCGCAGACACCGTCCAGAGCGCGAGCCCCAGCACCGTGGCACCGACCGCAGCCGCGGTCCCGTCGGGCACGCCGGGAATCCGACCCAGGATCGCGTCGTAGGTCGCCGTGTAGACCTCGAGTCCGCCGACGATCCAGATGTAGAAGAGCGTGAACAGCGCCTGGTCGGTCGCGCGGATCGCCGCGCAGGCGCCGAACTGCACGGCGAGGTGCGCGCCGCGCGCGTGCAGGCGCCCGAGCAGCGGCGCGGACGCGGCCTGCGTCAGCGGGATGCTCACCCGCGACGGGCCGAGCACCGCGATCGACTGCAGCATCGCGGCGATGCTCGCGCCGTAGCCGATGCGCGCCCCGGCCACCTGCGCCACCCGCGCGAGCGCCACGCCGCCGGCGAGCGCGACCGCGTAGCCGCCGGTCGGCACCACGCGAGACGCGAGGAAGGACGCGGTTGCGACGTGGGCCAGGCCGGCCTGCGCGTCTGCCTCGGAGTCGATCTGGTCGTCGGCCATCGGCCGCACAGTCTGCGGCGCGCGGTCGTCAGGAGCGCCGGGGGAACCGTGCGGCACCCGCGAGATTGACGCAGCACCCCGGAAGAGGCGTCCTCGAGAGGAGGTCATCGCGTTTGCGTCCCTGTAGGGGACGTTTCGCGGTGACCCCCTTCAGGCGTCAGTCGCGCCAGTGAAAGAGCTGCGCGGTCGCCGTCAGCTCGAAGATCCGCTGGACCGGGTGCGGGCCGCGCACGAGGCTGATCAGGCGGCCTTCGTGCTCGGCGGTCCTGTGCAGGCCGAGCAGCACGCGCAGGCCGGTGGAGTCGATGAATCCGACCTCGCGCAGGTCGATGACGATGCGATCGCGGCCGGCGGCGCGCAGGGCGGCGACTTCGCGCTCCAGCACGTCGGCGGACTGCAGGTCCAGCTCACCGGCCAGCGCGACGACGACCTCGTCGCGACCGACCACGACATCGGCCTGAAACGGCTGCACCAGCGAAGAAGAAGACGCGGTCATCGGATCCACCTCCCGATCAAGGGCACGCTCATGCCCACTTCTTCGGCAGCCTGGCGGTAGACCTTTAGGAAGCGTCCGAAAACAAGTTGCGGGGTGGGGTGCCGGATCGTGGATGCGCGGGGCCGCGCGATTTCGCCGTCGATACTGGTTGTATCGACAAGGAATCGGGTGGCTCCGCGCGCCGCGAGACGGTGCCCCAACGCGCAAGTTGTTGATGGACGCTTCCTTAGTCCAGTTCGCGGCGCGCGCTCAAGCCCGCGGCGGCACGCGTCAACGCTGGCGATACCACCGGCGCTCCTCGAGCTCGCGGAAGACGACGACGTTGCGCCCGCACGTCGTCACGACCTCCCAGTAGCGCCGGCGCAGCGGCCGGTCCGTCCACCAGCGGTCCTCGATCAGCCAGCTCTCGCGGACGGCGTCGACGGCGCGCCCGTCGACCGCCAGCGGAATGCCGGTGTCGTCGGCCTGCACCCGCGTGGGCCGCGGCTCGCCGATTCGGCGCGGGCCTGGGCTCATGGAGAGGCACCCGGGTCGAAGGGGGTCAGCACGACGCGGCGCTCGGGCACGCGCGAGTCCGGGTCGATCTCCAGCACGCGCAGCGCCGCATCGGGACCGGCCGCGGCCCGCGCCTGGCGGACGGCCTCGCGCAGGCGCTCGTCTCGACGTGCGGCGCCGTCGTCGAAGAGCGCGCGGTCACCGGAGTGCGACGGGCCGAAGCGCTCGACCGTGAGCTCGAGCATCTCGGCCGGGGCAGGCAGCAGCGCGAGGCGGTTGCCGAGCACCATGCGCATCCGCTCCGCGTCGGCGAGCGCCTCGCGAAAGACGACGCGCTCGCGCCACGTGCCGCCCTCGACGAGCCGCGCCGCGAGCACGACGGCGCGCAGCGTGCGCCCGCGCCGCTCGCGGCGGGCGAGCAGGCGGTCGACGAGCAGCCCGAGCGCGCGGCCGAGCTGCTCGCCCGAGCCCGACTCGGGCAGCTCGAGCTCCTCGCGCAGCAGCTCGCCGGGCAGGCGCGGCGCCAGCGGCGTGTCCTGCCCGCGGGCGAGGTCGTGGGCCAGCAGGCCGGGGCGGCCGAAGCGATCGGCGATCGCACTGCGCGTCAGCGCCGCGAGGGCGCCGAGCGTCGCGATCCCCAGCCGCTCGAGCGGCTCGACGAGCGCGGCGGTCTGCGCGCGGCGGCGCAGCAGCGCGACGGGATGCGGCGCGAGGTCGGCGGCGCCCGCGACCTTCGCGGGCCGCCGCACGCGCGCCGCGGAGGCCGCGACCATCGCGCAGAAGCGCGTCGGCCCCTGCCCGACGCGCGGGCCGGCGAGCACCCGGCGCAGGCGCTCGTCGCCCTGCGCGGCGAGATAGCCGTCGGCGAGCATCCGCACGACGCGGCCGGCGTGCAGGCGCTCCAGGCCGCGCGCGTCGAAGCAGGCCTCGCCGGGGCGCAGCGACTCGACCGCGGCGCCGAGGCTCTCCAGCCGGGCGAGCCCGCGCTCCCAGGCCTCGGCGACGCCCATCGGGTCCGGCGGTACGAGCGCCAGGCGCGGGCAGCGCGACAGGGCCTCTCCCATCCGCATCCCGGCGTGGATCCCGAAGCCCTCGGCGGCCTGCGAGACGTCGCCGATGAACAGCTCGCGACCGGGCTCCGGCGCCAGCGCGGCGGGCTCGCCCAGCAGCCCGGCCCGGCCGCCCGCCGCGACGGCGAGCTCGAAGCGCTCGAGCAGGATGCAGACGATCGTCATACGAACAGATGTTCGCATCGATGAGCCTCCGCCGCAAGCTGTGGACGGCCGTAGCATCGTGGGATGACGACGCGCGCGCTGCCGTATCTGCTCCTCTTGCCCGGTGTGGGCGTGCTTGTCGGAAGCGGGCTGGCGGGGCTGGCGAGTGCCCCGAGCAACGATCCCTGCTTCTCCTCCGAGTACCTACAGGAAGGCACGTCGTCCTCGAGTTCGCTGGAGCTCTGGCCGCTCGGGCTGCGCTGCGACTACCTCGTCGGCACCCCTCTGGAGCGGTCGATGTTCCTCGGCCCGACGACCGCGGAACTGTATGCCTGGATAGCCGCTGCGACGCTGCTGGCCGCGCTCGCTCTTCTGATGCGCGACCGGGCGTACGTGCGGGGCGCCGCCGGGGCGGCGAACCTCTTGGCGGTGGTCGGACTGGCCTGGCAGGCCGCCGGGGTGCCGTTCGCGTTCTTTATCGCCGTTGTGCTCGGCGCACCGCTCGCATTCCCGCTCGATCACCTGCTCCGGCCGGCCAGCACGCGCTCCGCCCGCGCATCGCTGCTCGTCGCCATCGCGCTTGCGGCACTGACGTTCTGCGCCATCATCGGCATCATCCTCATCCCCGTGGTCGGCATAGCGATCGGCGTGCTCGGCGGCGCGCTGGCGAGCGCCCGGCTCGCGCGGGCGCACGTCGCGCGGACGCCCGCGACAGCGGACGCCCGCGACATAGAAAAGCCCCGCCGAAGCGGGGCCTTTCCGTAGCAGACCGATAAGCCGGATTCTGTCGTGAGCAGCCATCCATCTGACGCGGCCGACCTGGACCTCGGCGGGCAACCTGCAAACGGTCCTGCTTGGCCTTGCATCGGGTGGGGTTTGCCTGGCCGCCGTGTCGCCACGGCGCCGGTGCGCTCTTACCGCACCTTTTCACCCTTGCCTGTGCGCGCTCGCGCGGGCCATCGGCGGTGTGTTTCTGTGGCACTTTCCCGCGGGTTTCCCCGGGTCGGGTTCCCGACCACCCTGCCCTGTGATGTCCGGACTTTCCTCGAAGGGCGAGCCTCCGCGGCTGCTTGGTCTGCGTATTCAGCCTAGCGCCGCCCAACCGCTCGCGCGAGCTCGGGCAAGAGCGTTCGCGGGGACACGGCGACGCGCGCCCTGGCGGCGGGACGCCGCGAGATTCGGAGGATCCAGGCTAAGGTGCCGCACATGGGAGACGTGCTTGGCAGGCGCATCGCCGCGGCGCTCATCGATACGGCGATCATCACCATTCTGCTCGTCATCATCGCCAAGACGCTCGGGGACGAGGAAGCCGCGAACCGCTCGCTCTGGGCAGAGACCGAGGGCGGCCCGCGCACGCTGTTTCTGCTGCTGACCCTCGCCTACTTCTTAGGCACCGAGGCGATGTGGGCGCAGACGCTCGGCAAGCGCGTGATGAAGATCCGCGTGGTCGGCCTGGACGGCAGCAAGCTCAGCCTTGGGGCGGCGGCGATCCGCAACGTCGTGCGCTTCGTCGATGCCCTGCCGATCTTCTACATCGTCGGCGCCATCAGCGTCTTCGCGACCGGCGAACGGCGCGCCCGGCTCGGCGATCTCGCGGCCAAGACGAAGGTCGTGGCCGACGACGCGCCGCCGCCTCCCCCGCCCGCAACCGGCGACCGCCGTGACCGGCCCGAGGACGACGACATCCTCGCGCAGGTCCTGCGTTAGCGGGCACTGGTTCTGCCCCCGGCGCGCGATGCGGCCGCGGTCCTCAGACCATCTCGGTGCGGCACGACGTGCAGCGTCCCCCGACCGCGGACGGCCCGGATCCGTAACGGGGCGCCATCGCCCCGTCGCAGATCGGGCACGTCGCGGTGCGGTGCGCGCCGAGGTCCTCCCAGGCGCCGGAGAGCACGTCCTCCAGCGTCCGGCCCTCGCGCGGGGACGCCTGCAGCCGCTCAGCGGCTGAGCGCTGCGGCCGGCCGCCGGCGGGGCGCGGCGGAAAGCTGCGGACCGGCAGCTCATAGAACACTCCGGGGGCGTGCACGGCCATCACTGCACGCTCCGAAACAGACCGACCACGCGGCCGAGCACGCGCACGTCGCGCGAGCGGATCGGCTCCATCGTGGCGTTCTCGGGCTGCAGGCGAATGTGGTCGCTCTCGCGGTAGAAGCGCTTGACGGTTGCCTCCTCACCGACGAGCGCGACGACGATCTCGCCGTCCTCGGCGGTCTCCTGCGGACGCACGACCACGTAGTCGTCAGGCAGGATGCCGGCCTCGATCATCGACTCACCGCGCACGCGCAGAACGTATTCGCCCACCTCGCCGCCGGCGAGCGAGGGAACCGAGACGTACTCCTCGATGTTCTCCTCGGCGAGCACCGGCGAACCCGCCGCGACCTGCCCGATGAGCGGAAGCCCGTCCGGCCGCACGACCGACTTGACCTGCTCGAGCGCGCGGTCGAGCAACTCGATCGCGCGAGGCTTGGAGGGATCGCGGCGCAGCAGGCCGAGCTTCTCGAGATTCGCAAGGTGCGCGTGGACCGTCGAGGAGGAGGCGAGGCCGACCGCCTTGCCGATGTCGCGCACGGTGGGCGGGTAGCCGTACTTCGCCGAATGGCGCTTGATGAAGTCGAAGATCTCCTGCTGGCGCTTGGTCAGATCGAGATCCATGGCGCAGGCTCCTTGACAGGGGGTGAGGTTTCGAGTGGGGCGAACATCTGTTCGCACAAGCTAGAGGGGCGGTCGGACAGAAGTCAAGCGCCTGCCTATACTGGCCATCGCCCTGCGCCGGTGGCGGAATTGGTAGACGCGCAAGGTTGAGGGCCTTGTGGGGGGATTCCCCCGTGGAGGTTCGAGTCCTCTTCGGCGCATGACGAAAGGCCCGCATATGCGGGCCTTTCGGCGTTCAGGAGCCACGACCGGCTTGCGTTGATCCGCCCGCCGTGACCCCGTTAGGGACCACGACGGCGGACTTGTTGACCATGCCCAGCCGCCGCATCTCCATCGCGCCGATGACCAGCTCGGCGGTTTTTGCCGGCGCCGACCTGGTGAAAGAGGCCGACGGCGGGCTCGTTGAGGATCCTCGCGACCGCGGCGCGCTGATGCGGGCGCGGCGTGAACGGCTGCGCGAGGCCGGGCAGCGTCAGGCGCTCGCCCTCGGCGGTGTAATCGCGTAGCACGAGCGCGTTGAAGCGCCGGCTGTGACGACGCGCTTACCGTCGAAGGTCTCGTCGGGGACCTGGATCGGGCGCTGCTCGAGGACCGCCCTTGGCGATCGCGGGCGCCACCGGCGTCGGCGCCGCGATCGAGCGTTCGGAGCTCATCCGCGACGCACCGGCGATCGCGAGGGCGCCGGCGAGCGCGAGCCACGGCCCCCACGACGGACGTTCGCGTGTCGTTCATCGCCATGTGTCATCGGCCGCAAGGCACGCGCTTGCCCAGCGCTTCGGGCCTTGATCGACGCACGATCGAGCCCGCGGCTTTCATGCGATCGACCGCAGGCGTCGATAGACGAGGATGGCCACACCCCCGCCCCACCGGCCGAGCATTCGCCGATCGCGTCGACCGGGTCGACCGGGTCGTCACCGCCCGATGCTCGTTCTGACGGCAGTCCTCGGGGCGCTCGTATCCGCAGCCGCAGCCGGCATGCCGGCGGCGCACGCGCTGACCGGCGAGCAGGCTGTCGCCGCGCTCAACGCCCAGCGCGCGGCCAGCGGGATCCCGGCCGACATCGTGCACAACCCCGAGTGGTCGCGCTGGTGCGCGCTGCACAACAACTACCAGCGGATCAACCGGACGCTGACGCACGAGGAGTCGCCGTCGGCGCCCGGCTACACCCCGGAGGGCGCCCGCGCCGGCCGCAGCTCGGTCCTGTCCTCGGGCAACCGCTGGGACACGGTCAACCCGTGGGAGCACGCGCCGATCCACCTACATCAGCTGCTCGCCCCACGGATGAACGCCATGGGCATCGACGTCGCCGCCGCGGGCTACATGTGCGCGACCACGTTCCTGGGCCTAGACCGGCCCGCGCCCGCCGTCGACACCGTCTACGCCTATCCGGGCGAGGGGGTGCGCTTTCGCTTCGAGGAGACCGCCGGGGAGCTGCCCCGAACGCCGGGTCAGCTCGTCGGCATCCCCGCCGGGACCAAGACCGGCCCGTACCTGCTGCTCTCGGTCGACGGGCCCGGTCTGTATCCGCTGGCACAGGCGCGCATGACCGAGGCGACGCTCGTCGGGCCCGACGGCCCGGTCGAGGTGCGGCGCGTCGACAACGCCACCCCCGGCATGGGGGGCTCCATCCCGACCGGTGGCCAGATCATCGCGCTGCATCCGCTGCGTCCGCGCTCGAACTACACCGCGCACGTGCGCTTCGAGATCCAGAACCTCTTCGAGACGACGACGCGCGTGGTCGAGAAGACGTGGTCGTTCGTCACGCTGCGCCTGGATCCGAAGACCGAGATCGACGCGAACGTCGGCTCCGACGGCTACGGGGAGGGCTCGGACGTCCTGCTGACCAGCCTGTCGGGCGCCGCCGGGACGGTGCGCGCCGTCCGGCCCGCAACCGGCGAGACGCGCACGTTCACGGTCCGCTCGCACAACCGCCAGGAGATGGGCCTGCCCGCGGGGCGCTGGCAGCTGTGCGTCGGGCAGCCCGCGACGGTCGACTACGAGGCCCATGCGAGCTGCCTCGATGAGATCGTCGACGTGCCGATGCCGAAGGCCGACGTCATCCGGCCGCGCGCCGCGAAGCGCACGCGCTCGAAGATCAGCATTCCGATCCACGTCAACCCCGTGCTTGCCGGGCGCCCGCTCGACATCACGATCATGCGGCTGAAGGTCCGCTGCCCAACCTCTCCGCAGGCCACCCGTGCGCGCGAGTACTGCCGGCACACGCCGCAGTGGTCGACCAAGCGCCGCCGCACGATGACCGCCGCAGCCGTGGTGCGCCTGACGCTCGCGCGGCCCAAGGGCCTCGACGCGGTCAGCATCCGCATCCGGGCAAAGGGGCTCGTCGCGGGCGACGTCACCGTGCGGGCCGTGAACCTCGAAGGCCACTACCACCGCTACTAGGCCTATAAGCGATCGGCGACCGCGTGCTGACGGTCGGCTGCCGCGTGCGAGCGGACCGAGCTGCGGGCCCGAGCGGCGGCGTGCGATGCGTCGCGATCAGATGCGCGATGGTCGCTGCCGGCCGCCGCGCGCTCGCGATCGGCGGCGGCGCCCTCGCGATCGGCGGTCTGCTCGTCCGCCTCGGCCTGGGACTGGTCGCGACCGGCGGCGGCGAGATCGCGCACGGCGGCGGCGTCGTCGCGCTCGGATGTCCGCCGCTCGTCGCTGCGATCAGGCATGCGACGGCCGGTGCGCCGCGAGCCGGCGTCGATGGCGAGCGAGACGGGCGTCGACCGCGTGAGACGACGACGGCGCCGCACGGTCTCCAGCGTCACTACTCGGCGAGTGCCGCTTGATCGGACAGGTGGCGTGGTGCTGGTGCATCTGGCTTCCCCGAAACGAGCAACCGCGCCCGCCGCCTGAGAGCTCCTGATGCGTGCTCTCGTCGTCGGTCAGTCAACCTCTACCGCGTCAAGGCGCCGCTGCGCGAGCAGGCCGACGACTGGATCCGCGAGCGCGCGACGGTGATGGACCCCGACGAGGCGATGGACCTCGGCCGCGACCTCGCCGAGCTCGGCCGCGAGCTGCAGCGCGTCTGCGGGACGGTCAAGCTGGAGCGCGGCATCCCGCTGCTGGGCATCGAGCCCGGCGAGCACAACGTCCAGCGCCTCGTCTATTGGACGCTGCTGAAGTGCTTCTGGAACGACGACTTCTCGCCGAACCTCAACGCGCTGGTCAACTACGACTGGTACGTCCCGCACTACGCATCGCGCCACACGCCCGACGAGGTGCAGGAATGGTGCGCGACGGCCGGCCTCGAGGTCGACCGGCTCGATGTAAGTGACGCTGCGATCAGCGTGCTCGCGCGGCGCCCGGACTAGATCTCGGCAAGCGGACTCAGCCACCGAGGTCAAGTCCTCTCGACGAACGGTCGATATCATGCGGAAGGGGCGCAGGGCGCAGGGGAGCCCCACCGTGACGAGACGGATCATCGGACCGAACGGAAAGCCGGGTCAGGAATGCCGTCGCACGCACGGGTGTCTGCGGGATCACACGACAGGGTGTCGCGCTGCCTCGCGCTCGGCCTCCTCGCCCTGTCGATGCTGGCGTGCGCTGAGGCGCTGCTGCCCGCGCATGCGTCGGCACGCGGTACGTGCCCGAACGAGGACTCCACCGTCGCCACTCCTGCACCCGCGCTGCGCGCGTCGGTGCTGTGCCTGGTCAACGTCACCCGCCTGGGACGGGGACTGCCGGCCCTGCAGCGGAATTCCAGGCTGGAGAACGCGGCTCAGCTGCACACCGACGACATGGTGACCAGGGGGTACTTCGCTCATGACAGTCCGAGTCCGAACGCGACGAGTCCATCCCAGCGTGTCACGGCGGCCGGCTACACGTGGTCGGCGACGGGCGAGAACATCGCCCAGGGCTATCAGACGCCCGCCGCGGTGGTCGACGGCTGGCTGCAGTCCCTCGGGCATTGCACGAACATCCTCTCGCCCGCCTACCGCGACCTCGGCGTCGGGGTCAACCCCGGTGCCGCGAACCCGGCCTTCAGCCCCGGAACGTGGACGCAGGACTTCGGCCGACTGACCACACAGGCCGCGCCGTCGACGGTCACTGCGCCACGCGATGGCTGCCCGTACACGCTGGCGCCCGTCAGCGCGGGAAGCACGCCGGCGGCGAGCACGACCGCAGCCACGGGCATGACGGCGAGCTCCGCGACCGTGAACGGCACCGCGAACGCCAACGGCGGCGGCTTCACCTCCTACCACGTGGAGTACGGCACGACGACGGCCTACGGTGGGCAGACGCTGGAGCGCGTCGCTGGAACGGCCGGCGTGACGGTCACCGAAACGCTGTCGGGCCTGGCCGCCGGCACACATCACTTCCAGGTCGTGGCGATGAACCACAACGGCCAGACGCGCAGCGTCGACCGCGTGTTCACCACGACGGGCTCGCCGGCGCGACCGCTGGTGAGCACCGGCGCGGCGACCGCCGTCACGCAGACGACCGCGACGCTGAACGGGTCGGTCAACCCCGCCGGCCTCGAGACGACGTACCGCTTCGAGTACGGGCTCACGACGACCTACGGATCCTCGACCACGTCCCCCACCGCGGGCTCGGACACGGTCGCGCAGGCCGCCAGCATGGCGATCATCGGGCTGACGCCGGGCACCGTCTACCACGCCCGCGTGGTGGCCACCAACAGCGCTGGCACCACCTACGGGACCGACATCATCTTCACGACGCTCGCGCCGCCACCGCCACCGCCACCGCCGCCACCGCCGCCACCCGCTGCAACGACCAACCCCGAACCGGCGGCGAGCGTGCTCGCGCCGCCGGCCGCCGTCACATCGCTTGGGGCTCCGCCGTTCGCGAGCAAGCTGGAGATCGCGCGCGCCACCGTGCTGCGCTCCGAGCGGCGGCTGAGCGTGCTCGCGCCGATCACCGGTCGCGCCTCCGGTGACGTCGGGGCCGCCTACCGGGCGGCCGGGCGCACCGAGCGCTTCGATGCCGAGATCGACACGAGCAACCGGCGCGTGCGCATCAACCGCAAGATCCCCTCCAGCCAGGCGCGCCTGGGCACCGGGATCCTCACGCTGACCTACGGCGGGGACAGCGACACCCAGCCCCAGGAGGTGCGCCTGCGCGCGGCCTCCGGCAAGGCCAGGCTCGACGCGTCGCGACCGAAGATCTCCGGCGGCCGGCTGACCGCGAACGGCACGCTCAGCGCGCGTGCCCGCGGGGTCGTGCGCCTGCAACTGCTCTACGAGCCGGCTGGCCAGTCGACGCGCACCCTGCAGTACACGGCGCGCATCAGCGACGGCCGCTACCGCTTCGACGAGCAACTGCCCGCCGGCGTGATCGCCGAGATCGCATCGCGGCGCGGCACCGTGCACTCCTACACGCTGTTCACCGGCTACCTGGCCCGGCGCATCCGTGGCGAGATGCGCTCCTACGAGGTCCTCGCAGCCCCCTGAAAACCTGAACCGGCCGCGTCCGGCGACGAGCGCCGGACGCGTGAAGGTTCATGACGTGCACCCTCAATCGAAACGCAGCCCCCGGGCGCTGACACCAGCGATGGCTCCGGCTCGGGTGCTCCCGCTGCGCGTATCGGTGACCGCTTAAGGCTGCTTCCTTCCGGACCTGACCTGATTCACGGGCCGACACCGCACGGGACCCGGGCCATCAGCACCGCCGCCGGCGAGCTGACCCCGAAGGCCGCGCCCCCCGAAAGGGGATTCGGCCTCGCTATAGCGGATTACGAGCGACAGGGCACCGCGTAGTACTCGGTGTCGGCGAGCCCCGCGGTCCTGGCGTCGCCGACGTCGAACTTCGCGGTGCCGAGGCTGCGCTCGTCTTGAAGAACTCCAGTTCGCAGCGCTCGCTCGTCAACTCGACGATCGCGTAGGCGTAGTGCGGGTGGGCCTCGACGAGGGCCGCGATGAGGTTGGCCGACAGCTCCATCTTGCCGTCGTAGATGTCGATGCCGCTCAGCGCGGCGCTCAGCGAGATACCGAGGTCGCGGCCGTAGATGAGCTTCATGAGCAGCTGCGCCTTGGTCTTGGCGCCACTGCCGTCGCCAGCGCGCGTACTTCGACGCGTTCCGTGATCTCGCCGCGCCACATTTCGGCAACGGCCCAGTCCTGCGAATCGCCGCGCCCGACAACGACTACGAAGCCGCCGCCCGCACACTCCGACAGATGGCCGACAAGCTCGACGCCTGACACAGCCTCAGTGGACCGGGTTGGCTGGGATTGAGCGAGCTGGAGACGTCCGTAGGGGCCGAAGGACGGCCCGATCAGCGAGTGCCCGTCTGGACGACGAGCCGCCCTCGCGTGCAGCGGCGTGACCGATGCCGACTCGGGCAGGCTGCTGGTCCTCGCGACAAGGCGGTATCCACAACTCAACAAGCCAGCGAGACGACCAGCTCAAGTCCAAAGGGTGTCGACGATTGCGTTGTTGCGTTTGTTTCGAATAGCTGTTAGATTGGCATCCCCGGACCCGACCCTCGGGTAAGAACGATGACGACCACCACCCCCCAGCTCCCAGACAACCTGCTGCGCGCCCAGCCCGAGGAGGGCGACGCGCTCGAGGCCCTTCTCCAGCAGATCGACGACATCTCCCGCACGCACCGGACGGCGCGCTTGGTCGGACCCGACGGCGAGACAACGGAGATCCCCGCCTCGGCGTTTCACGCCCTCAAGCTCGCGGTGCAGGGCATGGCCCGCGGCCAGACCATGACCCTGGTCCCGCACGGCAAGGAGCTGACCACCCAGGAAGCGGCCAACCTGCTGCACGTCTCGCGACCCCATCTGGTCAAGCTCCTCGACAACGGGACGATCTGGCATTACAAGGTCGGTACCCACCGTCGCGTCCGCATCGAGGACGCGCTCGCCTATCGCGAGGTCCGCGCGAGCGTCCGCGGCGACAAGCTCGACGAGCTCACACGGCTCTCCGAAGAGCTCAAGGGCGGGTACCGGTAGCCGCCACGCCCGGATCGCGATAGAGCGATCCGGGCCTGCCAAGCTCTTGGCGCCATGCCATTTGTCGCCGTCCTGGACGCCAGCGTTCTGTACCCGCTACCGCTGCGCGACACCCTGTTGCGTGTCGCCGAGACCGAACTCTACGACGCCTACTGGAGCGAGCGGATCCTTGACGAGGTCATCCGAAACCTCGTCGCCGACGGACGAGCGACCGAGGAGCAGGCACGACGCCTGGTGGCGGCAATGAGCGCGGCATTCGACGGCGCCGCCATCCCGCAGGACGCCGTCGACCGCCTCGAACCAGCGATGACCAACCACGACAAAGACCGCCACGTCCTCGCCGCCGCCGTGGCCAGCAACGCCCAGGCCGTCATAACTCTCAACCTCAAGGACTTCCCCGTCGAGGCATGCAAACCGTTCGTAATCGAGCCGCTCCACCCCGATGCGTTCCTCATTGACCTCTACAACCTCGACCCGCCAGAAGTCCATGAAGCCGTGGCGCGCCAGGCCGCCGTACTGCAATGCCCACCCATGACACTCCACGAAGTGCTCGACCGCCTTGCCACCACCGTCCCCGACTTCGCGGAGACGCTGCGCCATCACCGCCGCCGTCCTCCGCTCTCGTCAGCCTTGTGATCATGGCTCCGCAGCGTGTCGAGATTTGTATCGCCACGCCACATCGAGCGCCACAGCGGACGCGCCGCTGAGCGCGACTCGCGGCGCGACCACTCGGGTGCCAACACTGGTCATGCGCCTCCCCGGATCCGTGGGACGTCGATCTGTACTGGATTCTCGATCGCATCGTCGAGCTTGTCTGCGCCCGCGACTATCCGATCGTGAGCCTGTCGCTGGGTCCGTCGCTACCGGTCGACGATCGAACCGAGCCGCATGCGTGGACCGCGCGGCTGGATGAGATCGCTGAGCAGCGTGGCGTGCTGTTCGTGACCGCGGTCGGAAACAACGGCGAAGACGACGCCGCGAGCGGCTTGAATCGGGTGCAGGTGCCGTCCGACATGGTCAACGCGCTCGCTGTCGGCGCGTGTGATCGCCCGGCTTCGGAGGCGGGCTGGGCGCGCGCGCCGTACAGCGCGGTCGGCCCGGGCCGCCCGGGAGCCCGTATGAAGCCCTGCGGCGTCGTGTTCGGCGGAGCCGGCGCCACGCCGTTTCGGGGCATCGTCGCCGGTGGCCGTGTCGGTGAGGGTTTGGGAACGAGCTTCGCCGCCCCGGCCGCCAGCCACGGCATTGGCGGCCTGGCCGCCCGCCTCGGCCCCGCACTCACCAGTCCCGATGTGCTGCGCGCGTTCGCGTTGCACTTCGCCGAGCCACCCGACAGTCAACCTGTCGAGGAGGTCGGCTTCGGGCGTCTGCTCGAGCGCTACGACGCGCGCTGGAACTGCACCGAAAACGAGGTCACGGTCCTCTACCGCGATGCGATCGAGCGTGACCAGGCGATCTCGCTGCCGTTTCCGCTGCCCGCGGCCGCCGTAGTCGGGCGAACGATCGAGCTGTCGTGGACGCTCGTGTTCACCGCGCCGACTGATCCGACAGACGCCGTCGACTACACCCAGGCCGGGCTGGAGGTCTCGTTTCGTCCACACGCTCGCCGTTACATCTTCCGCGACCCCGCCACGGGCAAAGGGGTCGAGCTGGACGTGCAAGAGCAGGCACCAGAGGTCCTCGCACAGCTCGCCGCCGGTGCGATTCCCAGCCCGCTGCCGGCGACAAGGCCCGGCGATCGGCGGCGCAACGAAGCGCTGCAGCGGGAGGAGGGTAAGTGGGAGACAGCGCTGCATTTCGCCAAGCGCATGCGCGCCAGCAGCCTGCTGAATCCGCAGCTCACCGTCAACTATCTTGCGCGGGAGAGCGGCAGCCTCACCACCGCGCCAGCACTGCCGTTCGCCATGCTGGTGTCGCTACGCGCCCCGCACGGGGTCAAGCTCTACGAGGCGGTGCGCCAGCACTACCCGGTGCTTTCCCCGCTGACAGCGCGCATCCCGCTGCGGCTGCGGCCCTGATCGGAGGACGCTCGAGTGACGTCTGCGACGAGCCGCTCGGCGCGCCTTCCGCCTACGGTGACGATCGCGTCTTCTGCTATCTGCGCGACAGCGACGACCCCAGCGAGGAGCTCGACGAGCAGGTCAGGGCGCTCGCGGCGGCCGGCCAGCCGACCGTCACGCTGTCGGCCGGCGGGCCCGACGACCTCGGCCGGATCTTCTTCTTCGCCGAATTCGCGACGGCGGTCGCCGGCTGGGCGCTGGCGATCAACCCGTTCGACCAGCCCGACGTCCAGGTCGCCAAGGACATGACGGGCAAGCTGCTGGCGTCGATCGAGGCGGGCGGCTCGCTGGAGGAGCCCGCCGACGCCGACGACGAGGCGCTGCGCGCGCTGCTGGCCTCGACCGTGGGATCGAGCAGCTACGTGGCGATCCTCGGCTTCATGGCGCCGAGCGAGGCGGTCGACGCCGCGGTCAGCGAGCTGCGGGCGGCGATCCGCGACGCGACGAGGGCGACGACGACGTTCGGCTACGGGCCGCGCTACGTGCACTCGACCGGCCAGCTGCACAAGGGCGGGGTGAGTGGGTCCGATTCGCGCTTCCTCGTGCTCACGTACGACGGCCCCGAGGACGTCGAGATCCCCGGCAAGCCGTTCTCGTTTCGCGTGCTGAAGAACGCGCAGGCATTCGGCGACCTCCAGACGCTGCGCGCGCGGGGCCGAGCGGCGGAGAAGCTGCGGCTGGAGGGCGACGACACGGCGGCGGCGATGCGCGCGCTGGCGGCGCGGGTGCGCGGGTTGCCGGCAGCAGGCTGAGCTCCCGCGGTTCACCGCGTGGCGCGCCTGACACCGGCTCCCGGCTCGTCAGGCCCGGACCGGTCGACCGAGGTGAGACGCATCCCACCTCGGTCGGACGGGCTTGTGTCACCCGTCGTCCGTCGCAGGCCCGCGGGCTGCCGTCAGTGGCCGTCCCCGCCCTCCCGCGCGTGCGCGATCGCGGCCGTGGCAGCTCGCGCCCGAGCCGGCGCCACCGCCGAGCGCGCGGCGGCCTTGGCGCCAGCAGCCGGAGCCTGCCGGTACTCGAAGTCCTCCAAGCTCATCAGGTAGTCCTCCTCGTCCTCGCGGAAGCGAGCGCACGTCGTGTGCGGGTAGTAGCCGCTGAGCTGGACCGCGGGCGCCCACTTGATCGTCAGGCAGTCCTGCTTCGGCTTCTGCTCCCGCAGCCAGGTCGTCGAGACGACCGGCTCCCAGAACGAGATCTGAGCGTCGTAGCTGCCGTACGCGAACGCCTGCGTGAACGCTCCGCCCGAGAGCGGGGGCGCGTTGCCGTCCGCGAGGTGGTTGCCCATCCGCGCCGCGACCCCAGGCGGTCCGAACCCGACGGGGTAGTACGGCGGTGGGACCGGCTTGACGGCCGTCGCGAAATCCGTGCAGTTGGTCAGCACACCGCACTTCCCGGTCCGGATGAAGTTTCGCTCGATGTAGTCCTGGATGAAGTAGTGAAGGTCGAAATGCGGCTTGTCGAACACGCCCGGGGGGCCGTGACCCGCCGGCTGCCAGTTGAACATCATCCACTGAAACGGGAGCCCGCGCAGCTCCGGGAACCACAGCACCCGCTCGTGGCCGCTGGCACACTCGGTGACCCGGTTGGTCGTGCCGTCCTCGTTGACGTCAAAGCACGTGTTGCCGTCGTGACGGGGCTCGTCGGGCAGTGACTCCATCGCGGCCTCCGAGATGGTCACGCCAATCATCCGTGGTGTGCCGTCGGGCGCGCGCCGGTAGACGGTCCGCACGAACCCCTTGCCGATCGAGATCTGGTTGTGGACGATGAGCTTGTCCTTGTCCTTCGCTGCGGCCACCCCGTCCGCAGCCCCTGCATCGCTCGCGACGCCGCGTGCCAGCAGGAGGGCGGCGGTCGCCAGGACGAGCAGTGCCACGACGGTCAGTGCCGGTCGACGATGCTTCACGGTCATGGTGTTTCCTTTCGCGGTCATCGGGTCTCACTGCTCGCCCGGGACGTCCCAGCGAAACAGCTCGAACGCCGGATCGAGTGGAGCGCGCGTCAGGCGGTTGGCATAGATCGACAGCGTGTACGTGCCGATGCCCAGCACCACGTCGAGCGCCGTCTGCGGCGTGTAGCCCGCCTCGAGCAGGCGGCTCAGCGCTGCGGGCTCGACCTCGCCGTTGGCGTCCATCGCGTCAAGCGTGAAGCAGCGCAACGCCTCCAGCGCCGGATCCCGCAGCGGCTGGCGGTCGCGCATGCTGCAGATCTCGTCCTCGGGTGCATCCTGTGCATGCAGCAGCGCGGTGTGCATCGCGACGCAGTAGTGACACTGCAAGCGCGTCGCGACGGCCATCACGACGACCTCTCGCTGCAGCGCTGACAGCGAGGTCTGCTCGAAGAGCGCGTTTGACTGCAGGAACGCCTGCAGCAACTGCGGGGAGGCCGCCATCTTGGCGACCGGCGACGGCAGGTACCCGAACTTCGCCGTGGCTCCGTCGATGATCGCGACGGCAGCGGCGGGCGCCGTCTCGGCGGTGTGGCTGACAAACGTCGCGTCGACGACTATTGGTGACTCTTGCATCTATCTCTCCCCTACGTGCGCGCTGTGACAGGACATGGTGATAAATCAACCGTCTCCTACGGTCGTGCTCAGCAGGGCGTCGAGCGCGCCGGCAAGCGCGCCGACATGCGGGGGCCGCATCAGGCTGTAGTGGTCGCCGGGCAGCTCGACGACGGCGGCGTCACCGCCGAAGAGCGCCATCCAAGCATTCGCGGTATCGCTGTGAGCAGCCGAAGCGGACCCCTGCAGCAGCCGCACGCGCCCCCCGTAGGGCGCCGGCTCGTATGCGAGCAGCGCGCGGAAGTTGCGCGCAAACGTCGCGAAGATCGGCCGCAGCGCGACGGCGCCGATCTCGCGCGGCAGCACGCCCGCGTCGTGCGCGCCCGCGCAGAAGCGGTCGAGCCCGCCGGCCGCGTCGACGCCGCGAAACGACCCCGGGCTGGGAGCCCAATCGGTCTCCGCGAGCCCGGCGAGGTCGCGCGCGAACCACGACAGCAGGACGGCATCGTCGATGTCCAGCGAGACCGCGCCCGGCGGCTGGAGCACGTCGACGAGCGCCAGCAGCTCGACGACGACCCCGGCGGCCGTGAGTTGCTGCGCCATCTCCAGGGCGACCGCGGCTCCCATCGACCAGCCGGCCAGCCGGATCGGACCCGTGAGCTGCGCCCGCTCAAGCGCGTCGACGTAGTGCGCAGCCAGCTCCGCGACGGTCGGCAGCGCCGGTTTGACGTCCGGGACCTGCAGGCCGTAGACGGGGCAGGCCTCGTCCAGCCGCGCCGCGAGCTCCGCGTAGCACAGGACGTCGCCGCCGACCGGGTGCACGAGCAGCAGCGGCGGCTGCGCGCCCGTCGCTCGAATCGGCACAAGCGCGTCACGGCGGCGCGTGACCGCGTCGTCGCCCTCGCGCAGGACGCGCGCCAGCAGCTCGATGGTCGGGTGCGCGAAGAGCGACGACAGCGGTAGCGAGCGATCCAGCTCGGCGTGGATCTGCGCCATCAGGCGCACCGCGAGCAGCGAGTCGCCGCCGAGGTCGAAGAAGCTCGCGGTGACGCCGATCGGGCGGGCGTCGAAGAACTGCTGCCAGATGCCGGCCAGACGACCCTCGAGCTCGTCGCGCGGCAGGATCGCGGTGTCGCCCGCGGGGCCGCTGCCGGGCAGCGGCAGCAGCGATCTGTCGAGCTTGCCGTTGGAGCTCAGCGGCAATGCGTCGAGCACGACGATCTGCTGCGGCACGAGGTACGCGGGCAGCTTCTCGCGCAGCGCGCGGTCGAGCTCGTGCTCGTCGGCGTCGCCCTCGCGGCGACCCTCCTCGAGGACGACGTACGCGACGAGCCGCTTGGCGCCGCGCTGCGCGCTGACCGCGGCCGCGACGGCGGAGCGGACGCCCCGGCAGCGACGCAGCGCCGCCTCGATGTCGCCGAGCTCGACCCGGTAGCCCTGGACCTTGACCTGGAAGTCCTCGCGGCCGAGGAACTCGATCGTGCCGTCGGGCAGGTAGCGACCGAGGTCGCCGGTGCGGTACAGGCGCTCGCCGGTTGCGGGGTGGCGGATGAAGCTCTGGCGCGTCCTCACCTCGTCGCCGAGGTAGCCGCGCGCGAGACCGAGCCCGCCGATGAACAGATCGCCCACGCTCCACGTCGGGCACGCCCGCAACGCGTCGTCGAGGACGTGCCAGCTCTGGTTGCGCATCGGGGTGCCGTAGGGAATGCTCGACCACTGCGGGTCGACGTCCTCGATCGGGAAGCGGATCGACCAGATCGAGGCCTCCGTCGCGCCGCCGAGGCTCCACAGGTCGACGCCCGGTAGGAGTGTGCGGATGCGGTCCGGCAGCGTGACCGCGATCCAGTCGCCGCTCAGCATGACGAGCCGCAACGCGAGGTCGAGCTCGACGCCGCGCGCCAGCGCATGTTCGGTGAACATGTCCATCAGCGTCGGGACGCTGTTCCAGACCGTGACGCGGTGCTCGGCGACCAGCTCCAGCCAGCGCGCCGGCTCGCGGTGCGCCCCGGGCTCGGGGATCACGACGGCGCCGCCGACCGAGAGCGGCCCGAAGATGTCGAACACCGACAGGTCGAAGCTCAGCGCGGACAGCGCCAGGACGCGGTCGTCCGCGGTCAGGCCGAACCGCTCGCTGACGTCTGCGACCGTGTTGAGCGCGCTCGCATGCTCGATCATCACGCCCTTGGGCAGCCCGGTCGAACCGGAGGTGAAGATCACATAGGCGAGATCCTGCCCGGCCGTCCCCGCGGCAGCGAGCGGCT
This sequence comes from Solirubrobacterales bacterium, assembly GCA_038233375.1. Classification (GTDB taxonomy): domain Bacteria; phylum Actinomycetota; class Thermoleophilia; order Solirubrobacterales; family Solirubrobacteraceae; genus CADCVQ01. The sequence goes on along the minus strand of JBBSMC010000009.1, from coordinate 9,391 downwards.
GCGTGCTCTGCGCGCGCTCCTGGGGACCGTCGACGCTCAGCACCTGCGTGCCCGGCGGCCACGACGTCCGAGCCTCGACGCGCGACTGCGTGAGCACGACGGAGACGTCCGCGATCTGCAGCAGCCGCTGCAGGTGCTCGGCCGGGACCGCCGCGTCGATCGGGACGTACGCCGCGCCGGACTTCAGGATCCCGAGGCAGGCGACCACCTGCTCCCAGCCCTTGTCCATCACGATCGCGACCAGCGCCCCCGGCGCGACGCCGCGACCGCGCAGCCAGTGGTCGAGCCGGTTGGATTCGGCATCGAGCTCGCCGAAGGTCAGCGTCCGCTCGCCCGCGATGACCGCGACGCGCTGCGGCCAGGCGGCGGCGCGAGCGACGAACGGCTCGTGCAGGAGCCCGTCCGGGACGGGGCCGGCGGTCGCGTTGGCGGCCAGCCGGGCCGGCAGGTCGGCGGCCGGAAGCATCGCCCCGGCGGGACGCTGCCAGGCCTGCTCGTCGTCGCTCAGCTCGCGCAGCAGCTCGACATACGCCGAGAACATCGCGTCGATCAACCCCGGCGGGAAGATCTCCTCGATCACGTCCCAGTTGACGACGAGCTCGCCGCGCTCCTCGACGACCTGGTGGTCGAGCCACACCTGCGGCGTGCGGATCGAGCTCGAGATCTCGCGGCCCGACGCGCCGATGCCGGTGAGGTGCTGCGCGGGGCCGGTGGTGGCCGCGGAGTCCTCCCGGGAGGCGAAGTTGACGGTGCTCGCGAAGACGACCGGCATCGCCGCGCGGGTCGCGTTGCCGCGGGCGCGGTTGAGCTCGCGCAGCATCCTCACCCCGGTGACGTCGCTGTGCTCGAGATCGGTCCACAGCTGCTTCTGGACCTGCTCGGCGCGCGCGGCGAACGTCGTCGTGGCGCTGCTGCGCACCTCCAGCAACGTCGTCGCGCTGAAGTTGCCGAGCACGCTGCCGACCTCGGGGTGCAGCGCCAGCCGGTTAAAGAACAGCACGTTGAGCGTGAAGTGGCTTGACTTGCTCCACGCCGCGAGCACCTGCGCGTAGGCCGTGCAGAGGGCGGCCGACGCCGTCACCCCGGCGCTTGCGGCGGTCCGCTTGAAGCGCGCCCAGGCATCGGCATCCAGCCGGCTGGAGCGGTGCACGAAGGTCGGCGTCGTCAGCGTCGCCGGATCGATCGCGACCGGCAGCTCGGGCGCCGGCGGGAGCGTGTCGATGCGGCCACGCCAGTACTGCAGCGCTCGCTCGTGCGCCGGGCCGCCCTCGAGCGAGCGAACCGCGACGACGTAGTCGCGGAACGTGAGCGACAGATCCGGCGCCGGCGGCGCCTCGCCGCGGTAGGCCGCGGCCCATTCCCGAAACAGCAGCGAGGTGCTCCACGCGTCGATGATCAGCGCGTCCAGACCGACGTGCAGTCGGGTCCGGCGCTCGTCGATCCGCGTCGCGCGGACGTCGAACAGCGGCCACGTCGCCGGGTCGAGGACCTGGTCTCGCATCGCGGCGTGGATGGCGTCCAGGCGCCGTCCACGCTCCGACGCGTCACAGCCGGTGAGGTCGACGGTGCGGATCTCGTAGGCCGGCACCTCGCGCAGCACGCGCTGATAACCGTCCGCCGTAACGACCGCGCGCAGCATGTCGTGGCGCGCGATCATCGCCTGCCACGCCGCGGCGAGCCGTTGCAGGTCGAGGTCCTCGAGCTCGACCTCGAGCAGGAAGTAGGTCGAGATGTTGCCGAGCTCGAAGGCCCCCATGCGGCCGACGAGGTACGCCTGCTGCAGGTCGGTCAGCTCGAACGGGTCGTGGCGCGCGCCGGGATCGGGCCGTAGCGGGCCGCCGTCGACGGTGGCGGGCACGGCGGGCGCCGGACCTGCCTGCGCGCCCTCGCCGGCCGCGCCCGGCAGCATCGAGCTGACGACGTCGGCGAGTCCGGCCGCGCTGCGCCGGTCGAGGAACGCGACGAGCGGCAGCGCGATCCCGAGCGCGCGCGTCAGCGTGTCCTTGACCTCCAGCGCCATCAGCGAATCGAGCCCGAGGTTCTGCAGCGTCTCGTCGCGATCGAGCTCGTCGGCGCTCGCGCCGAGCGCCCGCGCGACCGTCTCGACGACGAGTTGGGAGACCTGCTCGGGCGTGCGGGTGGCAGCGCCGGCGCCGTTCGCGCGCGCCGCCGGCGCTGTCCCCGGCGCGGCCGGGCGACCGTTCGCGGGCCGGTCCGGCTGCCGGCGACCGTTGGGTGGCAGCGCATCGCCGGCGGCGGTGGTGGCCGGCTGCAACGCCGCCGGCTGCACGCGCTTGAGGTACGCGCCCTGCGCTCGCGCCACGGGCGCGCCGTCCTCGGCGTAGAGCCCGACGTCGGCGATCAGGATCGACTCCGGATCGGAGCCCGGCAGCAGCCGCGCGCGGCACAGCGACGGCGCTCCGCGGTCATACGCGCAGAACGAGAAGCGGTCGATCCCGACGAGCATGTAGACGGCGTCGGCCGGGCCGGCGGCGGGCAGGCACCCGAACAGCACCTGGAACATCGCGTCGGTCAGCCCTGGGGGAAGGGCGTACGCCGCGGCCTCGTCGGGCAGCGCCGCGCGCATCCGCGCGACGGCCTCGCCCGCGCCGGGCCAGATCTGCTCGATCCAGCGGGCGGCCGGGCCGAGGTAGAGCTTGCGGCGCCAGAGGTCGCGATAGAAGGTGGAGCCGTCGACACCCTCGCCGAGCTGCCGGCGGGTCGCGGCGAGGTCGGGCCCACGTTCGCCGGCGGCCGTCGGGGCGGGATCGGGTCCGACCGTGCCCCGAGCATGCAGCAGCCAGCGCGGCGGGCCGGGGTCGGCGCGGGGGGCGGCGTAGTAGCCGTAGGAGAAGCGGTCGCCGGCCTCGGGCTCGAGCACGAGGTGCACGTCGGTGGTCGCGCCGCCCTGCTCGAGCACGAGCCGCTGCAGCACGAGGCAGTCCTCGATCAGCAGCGGCCCCGGCCCCTCCAGCTCGCCGGCAGCGGCGATCGCCGCCTCCAGGTAGAAGCCGATGTTGACCACCGACAGCCCGTCCATCACGCAGTCCGCGAGACACGGATGGCGCTCCGCGCGCAGCTCGGATTCGAACTGGATCGCCGGCAGCGGCGACGGCACGCGGCGGCCCAGCAGCGACGCCGGCGCGGGGCGTCCGGGCGGGTCCGGCGCAGCCGCCCGCGCGCTGGGGTCAAACCAGTGGCGGCGGCGCTGGAAGGGGTAGCTCGGGAGCGCGACCCGGCGCCGGGAAGGCCCGTCGTGCAGCCGGCGCCAGTCGATCTCGAAGCCGCGCACGTACAGCGCGCCGAGGCTTGCCATCAGCACGGTCCGGTCGTCGTGACGCGGACGCAGGGAGGGCAGGAAGGCGAGCTCCGCGCCGTCGCCGTGCTGCGCGGTCGCTCGCTTGGCCATGCTCGACAGCGTCGGCGCCGGACCGACCTCGACGAAGGTCCGGTAGCCCTGCTGCAGCAGCGTCTGGACGCCGGCCCAGAACTGCACGGGCGCGCGCACGTGCTCGCGCAGGTAGCCGGCCGACAGCGCGCCCTCCAGCGGCTGGCCTGTGACGTTGGAGATCAGCGGGATGCCGGGTGCCGTGAAGTCGAGCCCCCGGGCGTAGGCTTCGAAGCCGTCCATCATCGGCTCGATCAGCGGCGAGTGAAACGCCCGCGTGACGGCGATCGGCTTGCTGCTGACACCCGCGTCGGTGAGCGTCGCGAGGAGCGCTCGCACGGCGTCGGCGCTGCCGGAGACGACGACGTTCTCGGGACCGTTGATCGCCGCCATCGAGGCCTCGGCGGCGAACGGCGTGAGCGCCTCGGCAACACGCTGCGGCGTCGCGAAGACCGCCGCCATCGCCCCCTCCGCGCAGAGCTCGTGCACAGCAGGCCGCGCTTGGCGGCCAGCATCAGGCCGCTGTCGAAGTCCAGCGCGCCGGCCACGCAGGCCGCCGCCAGCTCGCCGACGCTGTGGCCGAGCACGGCCGCGGGCTCGACGCCCCAGGAGCGCCACAGCTGCGCGACGGCGTACTCGAGCGTGAACAGCGCCGGCTGCGCGTAGCGGGTCTCGTGGACGAGCGACTCGTCGCCGGGGGCAGGCACGAGGATCGACAGCAGCGAGCGTCCGAGCACCGCGCCCAGTCGCTCGTCGGCGGCGTCGACGATCGCGCGCACCGACGGTTGCGCGTCGTACAGCCCGCGCGCCATCGCCGCGTACTGAGAGCCCTGGCCCGTGAACAGGAATGCGACCTTCGGACGAGCGCCCGCCGGCGCGCGTCCGAGCGATCCGGCGGACGGGTCGTCGCCTCCGACGAGCGCCGACAGCCGCTCGCGCAGCTCGCTCGCGGACGCGCCGACGACCGCCGCGCGATGTGGGAGATGAGCCCGGCCGAGGTTCGACGTGAAGCAGACGTCGGCGCCCGCGGCACCGTCCGGGCGCCCGAGCTGCTCGACGTAGCGCTCGGCAAGCGTCCGGAGGGCGTCCGCGCTCTTCGCCGACAGCGTGAGCACGTTCGGCGGCCCGTCGGTCGGCGCCCGCCGCACGTCCTGCAATGGGGCCTCCTCGAGGATCACGTGCGCGTTCGTCCCGCTCGCCCCGAAGGAGCTGACGCCGGCGAGCCGCGGCTCGGCCTGTCTGGGCCACGGCGTCGTCGCGGTCGGGATCGCGACGCGCCCGTCCTCGAGCGCAACGTCGGGATTGATCTCGTCGAAGTGCAGATGCCGCGGGATCTGCTCGTTCTGCAGCGACAGCACGACCTTAATCAGCCCGGCGATGCCGGCGGCCGGCTCGAGGTGGCCGATGTTCGTCTTGACCGATCCGACGAGCAGCGGTGCGCCGTCGACGCGCGGCCGCAGGGCCGCGGCGAGCGCGCGGAGCTCGATCGGATCGCCGACCGGCGTGCCGGTGCCGTGCGCCTCGACGTAGCTGATCGCGGCGGGCGCGACGGCCGCCGCTCGCAGCGCTCGCCGGACGACGTCCTGCTGCGCGGCGGCGTTGGGAACCGTGATGCCGCTGCTGCGCCCGTCCTGGTTGACCGCCGAGCCGCGGATCAGCGCCAGCACGCGGTCGCCGTGTGCGACCGCATCGGAGAGTCGCTTGAGCACGACGACCCCGCAGCCCTCGCTGCGGACGTAGCCGTCGGCGGACTTGTCGAAGGTCTTGCAGCGCCCGTCCGCAGCCAGCATGCGGGCCCGCGAGAGGACGACGAACCACTCCGGCGACAGCAACACGTTCACACCGGCGGCGAGCGCCGTCGAGCAGTCACCCGCGCGCAGGCTCTGGCACGCCAGGTGCAGGGCGACGAGCGACGACGAGCACGCAGTGTCGACCGACAGGCTCGGTCCCGCGAGCCCGAGCCAGTACGACAGGCGCCCGGCGGCGAACGTCGACGCGCTGCTCGTCAGGCAGTATGCCTGCAGGTCGGCGGGATCGATCTGCTGCATCTGCAGCTGGCAGTAGTCCGAGTTCGTGACGCCGATGAAGACGCCGGTCGCCGTGCCCGTCAGCTCGTCGGGGCTCTGTCCGGCGTGCTCGAGCGCTTCCCAGGCGGCCTCGAGCAGGAGGCGCTGCTGTGGATCGAGCGACGCGGCCTCGCGCGGCGAGATCCCGAAGAAGGCCGCGTCGAACTGGTCGATGTCGCGCAGGAACCCGCCGCGGCGCGTGTACATCGTGCCGGCGGCGTCCGGTGACGGGTCGTAGAAGCGATCGGTATCCCAGCGCGAGCCCGGGATGTCGCCGATCCCGTCGCCGCCGTCGCACAGGAAGCTCCAGAACGCATCCGGGTCGTTCGCGCCCCCGGGCATGCGGCAGGACATGCCGACGATCGCCAGCGGCTCGGTCCGCTCGAGCTCCAGCGCCTCCAGCTCGGCGCGCATGCGCCGCATCTCGCGCACGCTCTCGGCGATGATCGCGCGCTGGCCGGGCGGGCTCGTCTGCGTCGTCATCGCCGCAGACCGTGCTCGCTGCGGGCCGACGTCCGCGTCTCCGCCGCCAGCAGCTCGAGCAGCTCGTCCTCGGCGAGCTCGTCGATCACGACGTCGTCCGCCGGGCGGGCCTCGTGGGACGACGGCGTCGTGGGCGTCGGGGTGCGCGTCGCAGGCTCGTCGGGCACGCCGGGGGCGCCCGCGTCCACGACGATCTGCAGCGCGTAGCGCGTCAGCGCGCCGACGGTCGGATGCTCGAACATGACCGGCGACGGCAGCTTGCGCTCCAGGCCGGCCTCGAGCCGGACGCGCACCTGCGCCGCCAGCAGCGAGTCCATCCCCATCTGGAAGAAGCCGTCGTCCGGATCGATGCGGGCCGGATCGAAGGCCAGCACCGCGGCCACCGCAGCGAGGACGAACTCGTAGACGATCGCGTGCCGCTCAGCCTCGAAGGCGGCATCGAGGCGGCGCAGCAGATCGCTCCCGGCGGGCGCCACCGGGGCCTGCGCGGCCTGCGCCAGCCGATCCGTCGCGGCCCGCGCGACGCCGTTGGCGGGCTTCTCGGAGGCGCGAAACCAGAACGACTCGTGCTGCCATGCGTACGTCGGCAGCGCGACCACGCGCGCCGCTTGCGCCAGCAGCGAATCGAGCGCCGCCGGCAGGCCGTCGACGTGCAGCGCCGCGAGACCCGCGAGCATCGTCTCGGGCTCGGGCTCGTCGCGCCGCATCGACGCCAGCGCCAGCCCCGGCCGGCCCGTCGCCTCGAAGCCCTGCTCGACCGACGACAGCAGGATCGGATGCGGGCTGAGCTCGACGAACACGCCGCTGCCCTGCTCGACGAGCGCAGTGACGCCGTCCCAGAAGCGGACCGGCTCGCGCAGATTGGCGAACCAGTAGTGCTCGTCGTACTCCGAGCCGTCACACAGCTCACCCGTCACGGTCGAGAGCAGCGGGACGCTCGACGCCCGCGGCGAGATGCCGGCGAGCGCGGCGAGCAGCTCCTCGCGCAGGACATCCATCGCCGGGCTGTGCGACGCGACCGCGTCCTTCACCGGGCGGCAGAACACGTTGTGGGCCCGCAGCCGGTCGGCAAGCTCGGCGAGCGCGGCGGGGGTGCCGGAGAGGACGGTCGACGTCGGGCTGTTGTTGACCGCAACCGAGACCTCGTCGCGGTAGTCCGCCAGCAGGCCGTCCGCGTCGGCCATCGGCAGCGCGACGACTAGCATCGCCCCCTGCCCGGCGACCCCTGCCAGCAGCGCGCTGCGGCGGCAGATGATGCGGCTGGCGTCCTCGAGTGACAGCGCGCCCGCGACATGCGCCGCGGCGACCTCGCCCATGCTGTGACCGATGATCGCGTCGGGCACGATCCCGAGCGAGCGCCAGCGGGCGGCGAGCGCGACCGCGATGGCGAACAGGGCCGGCTGGATGAGCTCGATCCGGTCCAGCTCGTCGTCGTGTCCCATGCCGTGGATCTCGTCGACGATCGACCGTCCGAGCCACTCGCCCAGCGCGTCGTCGCAATCGACCAGCGCCGACCGGAACACCGCGCAGTGATCCATCAGCTCGCGCCCCATGTCGTGACGCTGGGTTCCCTGGCCGGGGAAGACGAAGACGACGCCCGGCGCGACCCCGGCTGAGCTTCTCCCCGCGACGACGCCCGCCGGCGCCTGCCCGTCCGCCCATGCGTCGAGGCGCTCGGCGGCGTCGGAATGCGACGCGGCCACGACGGCGCAGCGGTGCTCGTGCTGGGTTCTGCGAACGGTCGCCGAGTAGGCGATGTCGGTCAGCGCCGAGGCCTGTCCACGGGGTGAGCGCAGGTGCTCGCCGTAGGCCCGGGCGAGCGCGCGGCAGGCCTCCTCGGTGTGTCCGCTGATCGGGATGACCGAGGGTCCGGGGCGCGCCGGAGCGGGCGCCCCGGCGGCCACCGGCGGCCCCGGGCCGAGCACGACGTGGGCGTTCGTACCGCCCGCGCCGAACGAGCTGACCGCGCCGTGGCGATGGTCGTCCGGCCCGTCCCAGGCCTGCAGCGACGTCGGCACGAACAGGCGGCTGTCGTCGAGCTCGATGTGCGGGTTGAGCGTCTCGAAGTGCAGGCTCGGCGGGATCGCCGCGTTGCGGATGCTGAGCGCCGTCTTGACGAGCCCGACGAGCCCGGCGCCGGCTTCCAGATGACCGAGGTTCGTCTTCACCGATCCGAGCGCGCAGGCGCCGGCCTCACCGGCCCCGGCGCCGTACACGGCGCTGAGCGCCTCGACCTCGATCGGGTCGCCGATCTCCGTGCCCGTCCCGTGCGCCTCCAGCATCGACACCTGCGCGGGGGCGATGCCGGCGTTGCGCAGCGCCTGCTCGACGACCGTCCTCTGCGAGCGGCCGTTGGGCGCCGTCAAACCGTTCGTGAGCCCGTCCTGGTTGACCGCCGAGCCGCGGATGACGGCCCAGATCGGATCCCCGCCGGCGAGCGCGTCGGACAGCCGCTTGAGCACCACGACGACGACCCCTTCGCCTCTGACGTAACCGTCGGCGCGCGCGTCGAACGTCTTGCAGCGGCCGTCGGGGGCGAGTGGAAATCCGCGCGAATGCGCCATCGTGACGATCGGCGAGAGGATCAGGTTCATCCCGCCGACGACGGCCGCCGAGCACTCCTGGCTGCGCAGGCTCTGGCAGGCCAGGTGGACGGCGACGAGCGACGAGGAGCAGGCCGTGTCGACGGCGAGGCTCGGCGCGCTGAGGTCGAAGGCGTACGATAGCCGGTTGGGGATGATGCAGTTCGTCGCGCCGGCGACCGTGTAGGTGTCCAGCGAATCGGGCTCCGCGAGCTGCATCTGCAGGTAGTCGCAGCAGTTGGCGCCGACGAAGACCCCCGTCGCGCTGCCCTGGATGCCCGCGCGCGTCTGCCCCGCGTCCTCGAGCGCCTGCCACGCGACCTCGAGGAAGATCCGCTGTTGCGGATCCATCCGGGCCGCCTCGCGGGGCGAGATCCCGAAGAAGTACGGATCGAACTGGTCGACGCCCTCGATGAACGACCCGTGGCGCATCGGCATGCGCCCGGCGACGGTCGGGTCCGGGTCGTAGAACGCCTCCGCGTCCCAGCGCGCGGGCGGTACCGTGCCGATCGCGTCGACCCCGCCGGCGAGCAGGTCCCAGAATGCGTCCGGCGAGTTGACGCCGCAGGGCAGCCGGCATCCGATCCCGACGATCGCGATGCTCTCGCGCTTGGCCTGCTCGAGCGCCTTGACCTTCGCGCGCAGGTGCTCGATCGCGGCCTGTGCCCTGGAGAGCGTCCGCGTGGCGACGCCGGTGCTCGCGCTCATGTCAGATCGCCTCCAGCCGCTCGGTCAGCTCGTCGAGCTCGCGCCGCAGCAGCTGCTCGGGATCGGTCGCGGCGAGGTCGTCGCCCGCCGGCGCCGGGCGACCGTGCCGGTCGGCGACCGCGACGGCGGTCCGCGGCTCGCTGCCGGCCTCGCCTGCGAGCGCG
>JBBSMC010000008.1:0-54707 GCA_038233375.1 Solirubrobacterales bacterium | reverse complement strand
GAGGATCGCCACCGCCCCCGCGACGACGCCCGCCATCGTGCTCGAGGCGCCGTCCATGTTGTCGAAGAGGTTGAAGGCGTTGACGACCGCCACGACCCAGATCGCCGTAGCGAGGAAGTCGAGCGGCGCGCCCACCCCGAGCGACCAGCCGAGGTTCGCCGCCCACAGCACGCCGGCCAAGCCGACCTCGACGACGATGCGCTGCCACGGGGGAACGAGCCGGCGGTCGTCGAGGGTGCCGACCGCCCACAGGACGACGACGCCGCCGAGCACTGGAAGCGTCAGGTGCGGCTCGGACGTCAGCGCCAGGGCGGCCACGACGAACGCCGTGATGACCGCCGCTCCGCCCAGGTATGGAGTCGGCCTGCGGTGACCCTTGTAGCCGACGGGAAGGTCGTAGAAGTCGAAGTGCGCCGCCACGCGGATGGCGAGCGGCGTCGCGGTGTAGGCGATGGCCATCGCCAGCGTCAGGCCGACGAGCAGCCTCGCCTCGAGCGGCACGTCAGCCGCTTCCGCGATGAATCACACAAAAGCGCAGGTGAGTAGCAAAGCACGGTTGGACCGGGCATGTCTCGTCTCGCCGCGTGCCAGACTGCGCGGCACCCGCATGCTGCTCCGATCGCGCCCACGGATGGTCGTTGCGACAGCCCTCGCGCTGCTCGTCGCGTCGCTCGCCGGCACCGCTGCCCCGGCGCCGGCGGCCGAGAAGGCCCTGTGGGGACCGGCGACCTTGCCCGACGGCTCGTCGGCGTTCGGCCTCTACAGCCGGCTCGGCATCGACACGCTGCAGATGTCGGTCGGCTGGGCCGCCGTCGCGCCGACGCGGCCCGCCGCGCCCACCGATCCTGCCGACCCCGCCTACCGCTGGCCGGCCGAGGTCGATCTCGCCGCCGTCGAGGCGGGGCGGGCCGGCATCCGGCTGAGCCTGCTCGTGGCGCAGACGCCGTCGTGGGCCAACGGCGGGCGCTCGCGGCTGTGGCGTCCCACCCGCGCGCAGGACTTCGCCGATTTCCTGACCGCCGCCGCCCGCCGCTATCCGCTCGTGCGCCGCTGGATGATCTGGGGCGAGCCCAACCGCCACGACCGCTTCCAGCCCAACAGGCGCAACAGCGCGATCGGCCCGCGTGCGTACGCGGCGCTGCTGGACGCCTCCTACGTGGCGCTCAAGCGGGTCAGCCGCCACAACATCGTCATCGGCGCGAACACCTGGACGAGCGGGACGGTGAAGCCGGCCGACTTCGTTCGCTGGATGCGCCTCGCGAACCGCCGGCGCCCGCGGCTGGACTGGCTCGGGCACAACCCGTTTCCGTTTCGCTTCCCGAAGCTCGCCAACACCCCATTGCGCGGCGGCTTTCGCGACATCAGCGACGTCGACACGCTGAGCGCCGAGGCGCGGCGCACGTTCGGCCGCCGCGTGCCGCTGTGGCTGTCGGAGTACACGATCCAGTCCGACCACGGCTCGAAGGTCTTCGCGACCTACGTCCGCCGTCCCGCGCAGGCGCGCTACCTGACGGCGGGCTTTCGCATCGCTGACGACCTCGGTCCCGCCGTCGCCGGCCTCGGCTGGCTCGGCCTGCTCGACGAGCCGCCCGCGACCGGCAGCGCGAACTTCGGCCTCATGACGTTTGCGGGGCAGCCCAAGCCCGCCTTCGGGGCGATGCTGCGCGCCCCCAGCGAGCGCCTGCGGCCTGCGGTCTCCTCACCGCCGGTCGTGACTCGCGCGCGGCTGCGCGGCCGCGCGGGCTTGGCGGCGACCGTCACGCCGAAGTCCACCGGCATCGTGGTCCTCGAGCTGCGCCGCGGCGGCGCCGTGCGCGCGCGGACGCGCTTCACCGGCCGTATCGGCCGTCGCGCCACCGCGCGCCTGCGCAGCAGCGTCGCCCTCGCGCCCGGCCGCTACACGCTGCACGTCCGGGCACCGCGTGCCGCCACCGTGCGGCGCTCCGTCCGCGTACGGTAGGTCGCACGCGCCCGTTGATGTATAAGCCTAAGCCTGGGCAGGCCGAGGAGGGCATGTGACGCGCAGGAAGGTCCGTACAGTCAGCGCAGCCTGCATCGCCCTGGTGGTCGGCATCGTCGCCGGAGCCCAGGCGCAGGAGTACGAGCAGCCGCCGATGGCGAAGCCCGCCGGCTGTTCTCAGACGGGCCTGCTGATCGCCGGCACCGCCAGCGCGAACTCGCTCGACGGCACCCCGCTCTCAGACGTCATCCGCGGCGGCGCCGGCAACGACACGCTCAACGGCCTCGGCGCCGCCGATTGCCTCTACGGCGAACTCGGCAACGACAGGCTGGGCGGCGGCGACGGCAACGATGTGCTGTCCGGCGCCGCCGGCAACGACCGCGCCAGCGGCGGCGCCGGCAACGATCGCGTCAACGGCGGCGGCGGCAACGACATCCTGTCGGGCAGCTCGGGCGCGGACCGGCTCTCCGGCGGAGCGGGCGCCGACACGCTCAGCGGCGGCTCGGGCGCGGACACGCTGGCGGGCGGCGCCGGCAACGACAACATCAGCGGCGGCTCGGGCGCCGACAAGATCACGGGCGGCACGGGCAACGACAAGATCAGCGGCGGCGCCGGGCGCGACCGCGTAAGCGCGGGCGCGGGCAACGACCGGGTCTCCGCGCGCGACAACGTGCGCGACACGGTCGACTGCGGCAGCGGCAGGCGCGACAAGGTGACGGCCGACAGGATCGACAGCGTCAAGAGCAACTGCGAGTCCGCGCGCAAGTAGCCTGCCCGTCGTGAGCGACCACGACCTGACGATCTACGAGGTCTCGCGCTGCTCGGTGTGTCGCAACCTGGCGGCGTTGCTGCACGAGCGCGGCATCGAATACGACGGCGTCGAGTACCACGAGACGGGCCTCGACGAGGCGACGATCCGCGGCCTGCTGGCGAAGTCCGGCCTGCGCCCGCGCGAGATCTTGCGCGTCCGTGAGCCGCTTGTCGCGCAGCTCGGTCTGCTGGAGGGCGAGGGCGCGGACGACGACGAGCTGATCGCGGCGATGGCCGAGCACCCGCAGCTGATGCAGCGGCCGATCGCCGTGCGCGGCGACCGCGCCCTCCTGGCACGGCCGGTCGAGCGCGTGCTGGAGCTGCTCGATCAGCCCTGAGCGCGCGATGGTCGCTGCACCAGTGGGCGTGCGCCCCGCGACGCCGGAGGACTTCGGCGCGCTGGCGGCGATGCTGTCGCGCGCGTTCTACGACGACCCCGTCACCGCCTGGTTCTATCCCGACGCCGCGCGCCGGCTGCGCCACGGGGAGCGCTTCTTCGAGATCCGCCTGCGCCAGCTCGCCGGCCATGGCCTGATCCACACCGACGACGATCTGAGCGGGGCCGCGCTGTGGGCGCCGCCCGGGCACTGGCGCGAGGACTTCCGCCAGTCCCTGCGCATGCTGCCGATGCTGCCGGTCCTGCTGCCGCACATCGCGCGCTCGACGCGCGCGGTGCGCGAGATCGAGCGCCGCCATCCCGTCGAGCCGCACTACTACCTGTCGGTCATCGGGACCGACCCACGCAAACAGGGCGGAGGTATCGCCTCCGCCCTGCTCGCTCCCATGCTGGATCTGTGTGATGAAGCCGGCGCGGCGGCCTACCTCGAGTCCTCGAAGGAGAGCAATCTCCCGTTCTACGCCCGCCACGGGTTCGCCGTGCGCGAGCTCATCGAGTTGCCCGAGGGGCCGCCGCTGTGGCTCATGTGGAGGGAACCAGGCCCCCGCCGCCGAGCACGCCGCCGAGGATGCTGTTCAGCAGGCCCGTGACGGTGTTCATGACGCCGCCGATGCCCGCGATCGGCGAGCCGCCGCCCGAGCCGCCGCCGAGGACGCCGCCGAGCAGGTTGCTGATCGTGGCGCCGATGCCGCCGAGGCCATCGGAGCTGCCGCCGCCGAGGATGCCGCCGAGCAGGCCGCCGAGGCCGAAGGCGCCACCGGCCGAAGCCGACGTGCCGCCGACGAAGGGCAGCGAGCCCAGGATCGTGTCGACCAGGCCGGTGACCGTGCTCAGCACGGTCGGGACGACCGTGCCGACGATCGACGTGACCATCTTCAGCACCTGCGCGAGCGGGCCCTGAATCGCGGCGGGCAGCATCGGGAGCAGGCTCTGGACCATGGCGAAGGCCTGATCGAGCATGGCGGTCGCCATGCCGAGGGCCTGCGTCACGATGGCGGAGACGTTGACGGGCAGTCCGCCGGTCTCCAGTGCGTTGTTGAGGTTGACGACGCCGGTCGCGTCACCGGCGCCCAGGGCGGCGATGATCGACGCGATGATCGGCTGCGCCTGAGCCGGAACCTGCGGGAGGATCTGGTTGAGGACGTCGATGATCCTCTGCTTGCCCGCGAGGCTCGGGGCGATCGAGTTGGCGACCTGCGTCTGGACCCGACCGGAGACCTGGTCGACGATCGCGGTGATCGCCTCGATGAGGTCGTCGTACTGCGTGCCGGCCAGCGTCAGCGCCTGAGCGGCCTTGAGGTTCTGCGACTCCGAGCTGGCCCTGTTGGCCATCCGGCGCGCGGTCTTCGAGGCCGCCGCGGTCTGCGAGCGGGCGATCTTCAGCTGCTTGGCGACGGCCTTGCTGTCGCCGAGCCGTGCGTAGCGCTGGAGGCGCTTGACGGCCTTCGTCGCCTTGTCGACGTTGGCCTGAACGGCGGCCTTCGTCGGCTTGACGGAGTTCGTTGATGCGGACGCTGTGGCAGGAACGGCCACCAGCGTGGCGAGTGTCGCCATGACAGCGACGAGACGACGGGATTGAGACATGCTTGTTTGCCTCCTTCGGCAACTGGGCGGCCTCCGAGAGGCCCCTGGTTTTGCGCGCCCGCCTCGCGACGGGTTTGCCGTTTCGTTTTGAGCTTCTGCCCCTACCACGGCGGGGGCCCCTGGTTGTGATGCGGTACTTCGGAAAGATTCTGAGTTGGCGCGTTGGCGCTACTGATCAGCCGCGGCCGAACAGGCTCTGCAGTACGCCGTCGACCCCGTCGAGCAGCGACTGTGCGGGGGCCAGGACGTTCGTGACCGTCGTGCTGCCCGACGGCTGCGACGCCGCCAGCGCCGTCGTGCCTGAGGGCAGCTTCAGTCCGACGGTGGCAAGGATCTCGTCGAGCAGCGGGCTGACCGAGCCCAGCCTGCTCGCGATCAGCGCGTTTGCCGCGGCGAGGGCTGACGGCGTGCCGGGCGCGGCGAGCCGCTGCGCGTCGTCGAACGCGGCGAGGATCCGGTCGCGGACGCGCTGCAGGTCCTCGGCGGCGAGCTGCTTGGGCGTCCTGGCGACGGTCGCGGGCTGGCGCGTCGCGGCCGGGAGGTTGGAGGTCGAAGGCTGTGGGCTGGTGGTCGCGGCGGGCGTGGGGGTGATCGGCGCGACGTTCGATTCGCGACGCGCCCCGGCGAGGTTGGCGGCATCGTCGCCGTTGTCGCGGGCGCGGGCGCGGGCGCGGCGGGCGCGGCGGGCGGTGGCCGCGTCGGCGAGCGCCTGCTCGCGCACCTGGTCGTGCAGCGGGGAGAGCGTGGCCGGCGCCGCGTTGGCGAGGCTCGACTTCGCGGGCGCAGCATCCTTGACGACCTTGGGCAGCTCGACGGCCGCGGTGCCGGTCGTCGCCACGACGGCGGCGACGGCGAAGCCCTTGACGGCGACCGGCAGGCCGGCCCAGCCCAGTCCTCCGGCGCCGGCCGTGGCGGCGGCGCCACCGCCCGTGCTCGAGGCGGCGAGCACCGCGGCGCCCGCGCTGCCGGCGCCGTAGCCGAGCAGGCCGAGCGCGCCGGCGCCGCCGGCCAGCCAGGGCCCGAGCATGTGCAGGTCGGTCTGGCGCATGCCCATCGCGTGCTCGAAGGTCTGGCAGTCGTCGCAGGCGCGCAGGTGGGCGCGGACGCCGCGGGCGCGCAGGTGGCGGCGGTCGCCGTCGGAGAGGCAGCGGCGCACGCTCGTGCACTCGGTCGCGCGGCCGTCGAGGGCGTCGTGCAGGGCGCTGCGGGCGTCGAAGACGGCGCGGCGGGCGGCTTCGTTGGAGACGTTGAGGGCGAGGCCGATCTCGTCGTAGCTCAGGCCGCTGAGCTCGCGCATGACCAGCGCGCCGCGCTGGCGCTCGGGGAGCATCCGCAGGTCGTCGACGAGTTGCGCCAGGCGCGTGCGCTGCTCGGAGTCGACCTCGGGCCCGGGCACGGTCATCAGGTCATCGGTGTCGACGCCGCCGGCGATCGGCTGGCGGCGGCGGACGATGTTGATCGCCTCGTTGTGGGCGATCCGGTACAGCCACGGCTTCAGCGGACGGCCCGGCTCGCGGCGCGGCAGGGCGCGCAGCGCGTTCTCCAGCGCGCTCTGCGTGGCGTCGTGGGCGTCCTCGCTGTTGAGCAGGATCGATCGGCAGTAGCCGAGCAGCGGCTCGTGGTAGCGCTCGCAGAGGGCGGCGAAGGCGCCGGTGTTGCCGGCCGCGGCACGGCTGGCGAGGGCCTCGTCGCCCATCCGCGCGAAGGGGATGATGCGCGGACTGCGGGGAGCGAGGGCGGTGGCGACGGCGGGCATCGTGATACCCGTATCGGCAACAGAGGACGAAGATATGAGCCCCGTACTCTCTGTGCCGCATGCTCGTCCGTGGATCCATCGGGTCGAACATCACTTCGTTCTTTGACGCAGTGGGTTCGTTCTTTGACTCATTGTCGCGAGTCGGCTGGCTGTCGCTGCTGCTCGGCGCGACCGCCTTCGTCGTCTACCTGACCCTGCGTTCGCGGGCGTTCTTTCACACGCTGCGCGCCGCCTATCCGAACGAGCGCATCCAGTTTCGCCGCATCTGGGGGGCGTACATCGCCGCCTACGGCTTCAACAACGTCATCCCGGCGCGCGGCGGCGACATCATCAAGCTGTTTCTCGTCAAACGTTCGATCCCCAACGCGACGTACCCCGCCGTCGGCGCGGCGATCTGCGTCGAGGCGGTCTTCGACGCGTTCATGGCGATCTTCATCCTGGCGTTCGCCTTCAGCCAGGGCGTCTTCCCCAAGCCGCCGGACTTCGCGAAGCTCAACGCCTTCGACCTCTCGTTCCTGGCAGGCCACCCGAAGTTCACGCTGTTCCTGCTGACCGCGACGGCGGTCGCCGTGCTCGTCGGCTTCGCGGTGCTCTCACAGCGCGTGAAGGCCTTCTGGGCGCGCGTGCGCCAGGGTCTGACGATCCTCTTCGACCGCCGCCGCTACCTGCGCGAGGTCTTCGCCTGGCAGCTCGCGGGCTGGTGCTTTCGCTTCACCGCGTTCTGGTTTCTGCTCGAGGCCTTCAACGTCGGCGGCTCGGTGAAGAACGTGCTGCTCGTGCTCGGCGTCAACGCGATCGCCGCGGTCGTGCCGTTCACGCCGGGCGGCGCCGGCGTGCAGCAGGCGCTGCTCGTGAAGGTCTTCGCCGGCGCGGCGTCGGGCGCGACCGTGGCGGCGTACTCCGTCGGTCAGCAGATCGTCATCGCGGTGTCGACGCTGGCGACCGGCTTCGCCGCGCTCGTGGCGATCTTCCGCATTCGCTCCTTCAAGGAGGCGCTGCGGATGGGCAAGGAGGAGCGTGACGCCGAGAAGGCGGCCGCCGCCGCGGCGACCCTCGGCGAGGACGGGGCCGCTACTGCAGGCCCTGACGCGCCTCGCGCACGAGCGCGACGGCGTCGGGAAAGACCGTTGCCATGACCGCGCGGATCTGCTCGGCCTGCTGCTCGATCGTCCCCTGGATGTTGACGCGGTTGATCGCCGCGACCGTCATCTCGACGGCGAGCTTGATCGCGTTGTCCGCCCAGACCAGTCCCTGCTGAGCCTGCATCGACTCAGCGAACTCCGCCATCTTTCGTGCCAGCTCGTCGGGGTCGCCGAAGAGTCCTCCGAATCCACCTTCCATGAGATGGATGCTAGCTGGGTCGCATAGCCTGCCGCTGATCTTGGAAGCTGGATCAGGCTGGCGGGTGGGAGTCCCTTCCCGGTACCGGGACGCATCCTGATCGGAGGCATCGCTGCCGGCGTCGGTCGCCCGCACGTCGATTACGCGCGTAGGCGGACGAATGTGCGCCAGCTCAGCCCAGGCTAAGACTGCCGATCCTGTGGTGGGCGTCGGCCTTGCCATCTAAATGGTAGGCTGATGGCATGCGGACGACAATCGACAAGGCGGGCCGGATCGTCGTGCCCAAGAGCTTGCGCGACGCGCTTAATATGAATCCCGGCACGGAACTCGAGATCGTGGCAGTCGACAACCGACTGGAGATTGAAGTGCCGCGACCGCGGGCGACGCTGGTTGATGGGCCTGACGGCCGGCCGCTGGTCGACGCCCCCGACGCACGCGGGCTGAGCACACAGGACGTCCGCTCGTTGCGCTTGCGCTTGCAGGACCCCGATGACCGCCTTACTGACGGCTGACACGAGCGTCACCGTCGCGGCGTCGACCGCGGCATTGGCGGCACACGACGTCGCTTACCGCGCGATCGAAGGTCACGAGCTGCGGCTCGTCGACCATGTGCTGTTGGAGACCTATTCGGTGCTGACTCGGCTGCCTGCGATCAGGTTGGAGCAGGAGCTGGCAGCCGAGCTTCTGCGCCGCCGGTTTCCGGCGGCGCCGCTCAGCCTTCCGACGCGTCACCGCGCAACGTTGATCGATCGCTTGGCGACGGCCGGCGTAGTAGGTGGCGCCGTGTACGACGGACTGATCGCCGCGACCGCCGCGCACCACGGTGCAGTCATACTCAGCCTCGATCACCGGGCCGCACGTACCTACGAAGCCCTCGGCGCCCGGTTTCGATTGTTGTGAGCGAGGACGTTGTCGGCGCCACGAGGTGGCGACCCTTTGCAAGCATGGAGTCAGCGACGAAGACATCAGGCATGCCTATGCGGGAAAACCGCACGGACGGAATTGAAAGGGGAATGGGAAACCAGACCCGCCTCGTGCGGGCGCTGCGCCCCTGACTACCAATGCCACACGTCGAGGGCGCCGGGGTCGCGCTGCACTACCTCTCTCACGGGGAGGGACCCGCGGTGCTGCTCGTGCACGGCATGGCTTCCGACGCGCTGGCGTGGAAGCCGGCGCTGTCACAGCTCGCGGCCGCGGGGCTGCGCGCGGTCGCGCTGGACCGGCGCGGCTACGGCGAGAGCGGCGCCCCCGAGCCGTACGCCGCGACGACGGTGCAGGAGCAGGCCGAGGACGTCGCCGCCTTGCTGGGAGCGATCGACGCCGGCCCGGCGCTGCTGGTCGGCGAGGGCTTCGGCGCGCTCGTCGTGCTCGAGCTGCTCGTGCGCCGCCCGGACGCCGCGCGCGCCGCCGTGCTCGCCGATCCGCCGCTGCACGCCTACGTGCCCGCGTCGGCGACGCCGGCGCTGGCCGACGAGCGCACGCTGCTCGAGCGCGGGCTGCGCGAGGGCGGGCCCGCGGCGGCGGTGCGGGCCTGGCTGGGAGAGGACGCCGACGCCGACCCGGCGCGCGCCGAGCGGGCGGTGGCCGCGCACGGCGGGTTCTTCGCCGACTACGCCGGACAGTCGAGCTGGTCGCCGTCGCGCGGCGAGCTGCGCGCGATCGCCGTGCCGGTCGCGGTCGTCACCGGACCGCGGAGCGCGCCGTTCGTGGTCGAGGCGGCCGACGCGATTGCGCGGCTGGTCCCGGGGGCGGCGCGTGCCGGCGAGGGCGACGTGGTCGCGGCGACGCTGCGACTCGCCTAGCCGGACGCGTACCGCCTGCGGGCGAGGGCGATCAGCTCGCCGACCTCGGCTGCCGTCTGCGGCGCTCGCTCGAAGACGTCCCCGTAGGTGAACGCGTAGTGGTTGGAGCGGCGCCGGCGCGCGACGTCGATCTCGAACCCGCGCCGGCTGGCGTGGTAGCGGTAGCTGAGCAGCTCGACCGTCAGGCCGATCTCGGGCCAATGGCAATCGACCTTGTCGCCGCGATGGTCGATGTTCGTGCGCGGTCGCGGCAGCCCGTACGCAGCGAGCAGCTTCAGGAAGCCGTCCTCGAGCATGCTGAGCGTGATGTCGCTGCCCAGCGCCCGGCGCAGCTTGGCGGCCCCGGGCTTGTGGGGATTGCGTGCGATGCAGGCCTCGATGTGGCGCGGTCTCGTCCGGTGGCGCACCCAGGCCTCGTGGCACGCGCGGCCCAGCTCAGCGGAGGTCAGGCGAGGCGCGAGGTCCAGCAGCACGCGGGGCAGGATCGTGATCGGGATGCCGTTGAGCACGGCGACGTCGCGCGGGTGTAACTGCGACCGGTGGATCGTGATCCCCGGGCGGCTGCGGGACTTCGAGTCCGGTACGGTCACCTCGGGCGGGGGTGGCGAAGCAGCGGTGATCGTTCGCATCATGTAGGCGACCGGGAGATGGCTGAGCACCGCGTCGTGTCCGCCCGCGAGGACGGCGGCCATGTAGTCGCCGAGCATGGACGGGGCGCGGTGGCCGACCGCGTAGACGCCGTGGTGTACCCGGCGCAGGCGCCCATCTGCGATCCAGCGGGTGATGCGGTTGCGGTCGATCCCCGCGGCGAGCAGCTGCTCCCGGCTCACGCGGCCGTGCTGACGACGTGCCAGCTCCTCGAGGCTGTCGGATAGTGCTCGGATATAGAGCACTAGCCCACAGCCTCGCGCGATTCGCCCCCTCGCGGGCCGGTCTCACCCGCGGCGGGCCACCGTCGTGGCCGCCTCACCCGCGGCGCGCAACCGCCGCGACCGCCTCACCCGCGGCGCGCCACCACCGCAACCGTCCCGCCGCGGCGCGCGAACGCGAACAGGAGCTCCGCGGCGATCGCGACCGGGATGAGCGGCAGCGCGGCGGCGGTGATCAGCGCGTCGCGGTGGCGCAGGGGCGCATTTCGCTTGAGCGCGTGGTAGAGCCAGGACGGCGTCTCGGTCGCGCGGCTGACGACCGACACCCACAGCCCGAACGGGTTGTGCTCGGCGAGCAGGTGATGCGTCGCGACCGGCTGCAGGCCGTGGCGGCGTAGCAGCGCGCGCAGCCCTCGGACGGTGAAGTGCGTGCGGTGGCGCGGGACGTCGAGGTGATACCAGCGCTCGCCGCCGGCGCGGGCCTGCACGCTGGCGAGGTTCGGCACCCCGACCACGAGCAGCCCGCCGGGCGCCAGCCAGCCGGCGATCCGCTCGAGCGCCGCGCCGGGATCGTCGAGGTGCTCGAGGACGTGCCACAGCGTCGCGGCATCCAGCGAAGCGGGTGCGACCGACGCGTCCTCGATCCCCGCCTGCTGAAGCTCGATCCCGCGCGCCCGCGCGCCGGCGGCGCCGCGCAGCGACGGCTCGATTCCCTCCGCCTGCCAGCCCGCCGCGCGCGCCTGCGCGACGAAGCGCCCGCGGCCGGCGCCGATGTCGAGCAGGTGCCCGGGCGGCTGCGCCCCGGCGCTCGCGAGGAAGCTCAGGCGGCGGCGGTCGAACGCGCGCAGCAGCGGCGCGGCGAGCTGCGCGCCGCGTGGCGTGCCGCCACCGTAGGCACCGGACTCGTGCGCCTGCGGCGGGGCGGGCGCGAGCGTGACGGCGCTGGCGCAGCTCGTGCAGCGCACGAGCGCGTAGTCGCCGGGCAGCGCGGGGTCCGAGCCGGGGACGATGCGCCACGGCGCCAGCGTGCGCTCGCCGCACGCCGGGCAGCGATCCGGGGGGGTCCTCGCGTTTTCGTCCCCTATCGGGACGTCGCGGCGACCCCCGCTGCGGCCTGGCGGATCGGTCACCCGCCGCGATCGTGGAAATAGAACCCCGGCAGCGCCGCGCGCGTGATCTGCGCGGTCATGTGCTGGGCGAGCGCGAGGTCGCCGGTGCGGACGGCGAGGTCGTCGAGCGTGACGATCCCGCTGAGGCGGCCGCCGTCGAGCACCGGCAGGCGGCGGATGCCGTGGCGCACCATGAGCTGGGCGGCGTCCTCGACGCCCATCTGCGGCTCGGCGGTGACGACCGGCGCGGAGGCGTGGGCGTCGACCTGATCGCTGGGGCTGCGGCCGTCGGTCAGCGCGCCGAGCGCGAGGTCGCGATCGGTGACGAAACCGCAGATCGCGCCGTCCTCGTCGACGAGCACGACGGAGCCGACGTTGCGCTCGCGCATGAGCTCGGCGACCTGGCGGACCGAGGCCGTGGGCGCCGCGCTCACGACTCCCTCGGTCATGACATCCCGGATCTCCACGGAGGCAACATACACTTGCGCCCGTGCCCGCCACCCCGGAGGAGACGCTCGCCGAAGAAGAGCGCCGCAGCACCAAGGCCGGGGCGGCCGCGATCGGTGCCGGCCTGCTGACGCTGGTCGGCTCGCTGCTGGCGATCGCGGGCAACAGCGGCTTCCCGACGCTGTACGTGCTCGACACCCTGCGCTCGGAGCTCGGGCTGCTGCCGAGCGACGGTCCCGGGCCGATCGCGCGCGTCGCGCTGTTCCTCGACGACCACATCGCGGAGATCGTCGCGGCCCGGCTCATCACCGCCGTCGCGATCGGATTGATGGGCGCGTCGATGGTCTACCTCTACCGCTCGACGAAGGCGCGCAACCCCGCGCTCAACAAGGTCTCGCTGATCGCGACGATCTCCGGCGCGACGCTCGCCGTCATCGCGGGAACCGTGGCGGCGATCGCACTGGCGACCGATGTCCGCGCGTTCGCCGACGCCGCCCAGCAGGGCGAGGAGGCCGCCCGCGATGCGCTGGCCGACTCGTTCACGACCGGCGTGGTCCAGCTCAGCGGGCTTGGCTCCGCGATCCTCGGCCTCGGCATCGCGCTGACGGCGCTGAACGCCATGCGCGTCGGCCTGCTGACCCGCTTCATGGGCATCCTGGGCATCATCGTCGGCGTCCTGTCGTTCCTGCCCCAGCTCGAGGGCCAGCTGCCGTTCGTGAAGATCTTCTGGTTCGTCGCGCTCGGCGTGCTGCTCCTGCGCCGCTGGCCCGGCGGCAACCCGCCGGCCTGGCAGACGGGCGAGGCGCAGCCGTGGCCGACACAGCAGGAGATCCGCGAGCAGCGCATGGCCGCGCGCGGCGAGACCGTGCCCGCGAAGAGCGGCGAGGAACCCAAGGAGCGCCGCCCGCGCCGCGGCCGTGCCGAGCCGCCCGAGACGCCCGCGCCCCAGGCGCCGCCCGCCAAGCCGCACTCGTCGTCGAAGAAGAAGAAGCGCAAGCGCCGCTAGGGGATCGTCGAGGGACATTGTGCCCGAGGTTTCGGGTGCAACGTTCCGTGGACGGCCCACTAGGACTTCCGTGACGGGGTACGTTCCCGTTCAAGATGACCTACGAGGAAGCCTGCGCCGCGCATTCCTGGCAGGTGCCGGAGCGCTACAACATCGCCGCGGACGTCTGCGACAAGCACCCGCACGACAAGCTCGCGATGATCCACGAGGACCCCGACGGCAACGTCCGCGAGGTTTACTGGGGCGAGCTGCAGGACATGGCCGACCGCTTCGCGCTGCGGCTGCTCGAGGCGGGCGTGACGCGGGGCGACCGCGTCGCGATGCTCCTGCCGCCGACGCCCGAGACCGCCGCCGCGTTCTTCGGCACGTGGAAGATCGGCGCGATCCTGCTGTCGATGTCGATCCTCTACGGCGACGACGGCATCCGCCACCGGCTGTCGGACTCGCAGGCCGCGGTGGTCGTCACGAACAACGCCAACCGCTCGCGCGTGGAGGGCCAGACCGACCTGCTCGTGCTCGAGCCCGGCGACCTCGACTCCGGCTCGACGGACCACGAGACGCTCGACAGCTCCTGCGACGACCCGGCGCAGCTGTACTACACCTCCGGCACGACCGGCCTGGCCAAGGGCATCCTGCACGCCCATCGCTACATCCTCGGCCACGAGGAGTTCGTCTACTGCCACGACGTGCGCGACGGCGAGCGCTTCCACGGCATGGGCGAATGGGCATGGGCGGCCGGCATCTCGCCGCTGCTCGGACCGTGGCGCTTCGGCGCGGTCCAGATCGTCCTGCAGCGCAAGGGCGGCTTCGACCCGCACGGCCAGCTCGCCTTCCTCAGCCGCCACAAGCCGACGAACGTCTTCGCCACCCCGACGGCGATCCGCTCGATGATGGGCATCGGCGACGCCGGCACGCGCTACCCGCAGGACTTCCGCATCGTCTGCTCGGCCGGCGAGCCGCTGAACCCCGAGGCGATCCGCTGGTTTCGCGAGCAGTACGGCGTGACGGTGCTCGACTACTACGGGCTGTCGGAGAGCTATCCGCTCGTCGCCAACTACCCGTTCATGGAGGTCCGCGAGGGTTCGATGGGTCGGCCGATGCCGGGCTGGGACGTGACGATCCTCGACGAGGACGAGCGCCCGGTGGCGACCGGCGAGCGCGGCGAGATCTGCCTGCGCGCGCGCTCGAACCCGCACTATCCGCTGGGCTACTGGAACAACGACGAGGCCGGGCTCGAGACGTTCGGCGGCGAGTGGTTTCACACGAAGGACGCCGCGTCGCAGGACGCGGACGGCTACATCTGGTACGAAGGACGGGCCGACGACGTGATCATCTCCGCCGGCTACCGAATCGGCCCGTTCGAGGTCGAGTCGGCGTGCCTCGAGCACCCCGCCGTCGCCGAGGCGGCGGCCGTCGCCTGGCCCGACGAGCGGCGCGGCAACGTCGTGAAGGCATTCGTCGTGCTCGCGGCCGGGTACGAGCCCGGCGATGAGCTCGGCAAGGAGATCTCCGCGTTCGTGCGCGAGCATCTGTCCGCCTACGCCTATCCGCGCATCGTCGAGTTCGTCGACGAGCTGCCGAAGACCCTGACCGGCAAGATCCGCCGCATCGAGCTGCGAGAGAGGAGCAAGGACACCGCATGACTGTCGACGCGAAGTCCCACGAAGCCCTGTCGAAGCGCCTCGAGGAGCTGCTGGAGGTCGAGACCTTCCCGCCGCCCGAGGAGTTCGCTCGCAACGCCCTGCTCAACGACCCGGCCGTCTACGAGGAGGCCGCCGCCGACCCGCTCGCGTGGTGGGAATCGCAGGCACGCGAGCTCGACTGGTTCAGCGAATGGGACACGACGCTCGACGACTCGAAGCCGCCCTTCTACAAGTGGTTCACCGGCGGCACGATCAACGCCTCCCACAACTGCCTGGACCGTCACGTCGAGGCCGGCAACGGGGACCGCGTCGCGTTTCACTGGCGCGGGGAGGAGGGCGAGGAGCGCGAGCTGACCTACGCCGACCTGCTGCGCGACGTCCAGCGCTTCGCCAACGCGCTGAAGGCCCAGGGCATCGAGAAGGGCGACGTCGTGGGGATCTACCTGCCGATGATTCCCGCCGTCGTCGTCGCGATGCTCGCCTGCGCGCGGATCGGCGCGCCGCACAACGTCGTCTTCGGCGGCTTCTCCGCGGAGTCCGTCAAGGAGCGCATGGAGGTCTCCGAGGCCAAGGCGCTGATCACCGTCGACGGCGCGCGGCGCAAGGGCAAGGTCGCCGCCGTCAAGCAGGCCTGCGACGAGGTCGGCATGCCGGTGCCGACGACGATCGTCGTGCGCCACACCGGCATCGACTGCCCGATGGGCGCGGGCGACGTGTTCTACGACGAGATCCTCGACGCGGCGCAGGACGAGTGCCCGGCCGAGCCGCTGGACGCCGAGCACCCGCTCTACATCCTCTACTCGTCGGGCTCGACGGCCAAGCCGAAGGGGATCCTGCACTCGACCGGCGGTTACCTGACGTGCGTCGCCTACACGCACAAGGTCGTCTTCGACCTCAAGCCCGAGACCGACGTCTACTTCTGCTCGGCCGACGTCGGCTGGGTCACCGGGCACTCCTACATCGTCTACGGGCCGCTCATGAACGGCGCGACGTCGGTCATGTACGAGGGCGCTCCGGACTATCCCGACAAGGACATCTGGTGGGAGCTCTGCGAGCGCTACGGCGTGACGATCTTCTACACCGCGCCGACCGCGATCCGCGCCTGTATGAAGTGGGGCGAGCAGTACCCCGGCCGCCACGACCTCTCCCGGCTACGGCTGCTGGGCTCGGTCGGCGAGCCGATCAACCCGAAGGCCTGGGTCTGGTACTACCACGTCATCGGCGGCGAGCGCTGCCCTGTCGTCGACTCCTGGTGGCAGACCGAGACCGGCGCGATCATGATCTCGCCGCTGCCGGGGATCACCGCGTGCAAGCCGGGCTCGGCGACGCAGCCGCTGCCGGGCGTCGTGGCCGCGGTCGTCGGCGAGGACGGCGAGGAGCTGCCGCGCGACACGCAGGGGCTGCTCACGCTGCAGGAGCCGTGGCCGTCGATGCTGCGCACGCTCTACGGCGACGACGACCGCTACGTCTCGACCTACTTCGAGAAGTTCGGCCCGCAGACGTACTTCGTCGGCGACGCCTCGCGCGAGGACGAGGACGACTACTTCTGGGTCATCGGCCGCGTCGACGACGTGCTCAACGTATCCGGCCATCGCATGTCGACGGCCGAGATCGAGTCGGCGGTCGTGTCGCATCCGAAGGTCGCCGAGTGCGCGACGATCGGCGCCGCCGACGAGGACACCGGCCAGACGGTCGTCTGCTTCGTGACGCTGGAGGGCGATCTCGAGGGCACCGACGAGCTCGTCGCCGAGATCCGCGAGCAGGTGGCCAGGAAGATCGGCAAGCTCGCGCGCCCCAAGCGGATCGTCTGGGCCGACGACCTGCCCAAGACGCGCTCGGGCAAGATCATGCGCCGCCTGCTGCGCGACATCGCCGAGGGCCGCGAGCTGGGCGACGTCACGACGCTGCGCGACCCGGCGGTGATGTCACAGCTCGGGGAGAAGGTCGCCGAGCGGCGCGACGAGGAGTAGCGGGCGGCCTACGGCGATGTCGCGTCGTAGGCCCGCTCGGACGGGATCGTATTGCTGGCGTAGCCACTCGCGGACTACGCTCGTGCCATCTACTCGCAACGAGCTCGAAGCGACCGTTGAGAGTGCGCTTCGAGTGCGCCTCATCGTGGCACGATCTCCCAATACGCGCGGGGGTCCTTCGGGCTCTTGCCGACGCGTCGGACGACCCCTGCGTCACGGAGTGCTCCGAGCACCTTGAGCGTGCGGGGGCGTGATCTGCCCAGCAGTTCGACGATCTCACCGGTGCTCAGCCTGCCGGCGTTGCGCAGGGCGGCCGAGACGGTCCTGGCCTCGGGCGTAAACGCTTCGTCGAGCGCGGCTTGGATCGGCTCTCCGGACAGGATGAGTCGCACGCTGGCGGCGGTCTGCTTGTAGACGGGTTCCTGCAGGCCCGCGAGACGCATCTCGTCGAAGATCCGTCGGATGCCTTCGCCGAGTTCCTGGCCGAAATGAAGGTCGGAGCAGACCCGGGCGATGCGGGGGTTGCGTGCGAATCGCGGAGCGTCGAGTGGGTTGGTGAGGCTGACGATGCCTGGGAATCGACCCGGGCTGTGGATCTCGATGCGATCGTCGAAGATGTCGATTCTGATGTGGTCGCCTGCCAGGCTGTAGGAGCGGTGGACAATGGCATTCACAAGCCCTTCCAGCCAGGCGTCTTCTGGGACGAGCGCGACGTCATCAAAGCGACCGGTGGGGGTGAGCGCGCGGCGCGCTGGGGCGAGTTGTGCGATTCGGCGGCGTGCGGACTCGAGCACGTCGGGGATCGGTCCCTCAAAGCGGTCATCTGACTTGAGTTGTTGGCGTTCTCCGCTGCCTCGCTCTCGTCCGCGGTAGCGCAGGACGCGCACGAATGCCTCGGGCAGCCAGCGTTGCGGGTGCTCGGCGAACAGGAGGCATCCGGCGACCGTCAGCTTTCCGTTGTAGGCGAGCCCGCGGGCGTGGATCAGGCTGTCGACGTTCATCGCCCCGGTCGCCTCGACGTACGCTGCGATGAGGGGCTTGGCGAGATCGACGGGATCAGCGTCGATCGGCCGGGATTCGTAGCTGTCATGTCCGCGGTCGAATTCAAGCTCTTGACGCTGTGCGAACGACAAGCGCCGGTTCTCGTCCCCGACGCGCAGGAAGACTTCGTCGCGGGTGTTCGCATGGACGATGTTGCTGCTGGGACGTACATCGAAGACGAGCAGCGAGTCTGTCTGTCCGTCGTCACGGATGCACGGCACAAGTCGGGCGGGCGCAGCGACGGCGGGCACCGTGAAGTCGATCGCAGCCTGCTGAAGGTCATTGAGCGCATCTCGCAGCGACGACGTGCCTTCGACGCGTCCCTCGCTCAGGCCGACGACGATGACTCCGCCGTCGGCGTTGGCGAAGCCGATCATCGAGTCGGCAAGAGGGCGCGGCTTCAGCCGGGCGGACTTGCGGTCGAACCACTGGTCCTCCAGCGCGGCCAGCAGCGCAGGGCCAACGTGATCGGCGGGAAGGTTGAGGGCTCGATCGATCTCGGCGCTGGGCATCTACTCTAAACAGGTTAGAGTAGAAGAGAGTAGAGGCGAACCTCGCGGGCACCCACTCAGTCGGCGAAGGGCAGCCGGTCGACGAGATCGGTGATCTCGAAGATGCGGTGGACCTGCTTGGGTCCGCGCAGCAGCGAGAAGCGGCCGTTGTTCATGCGCTCGGCGGCCATCACGAGCAGGCGCAGGCCGGTCGAGTCGATGAACTCCAGCCGGCCGAGGTCGACGACTATCGAGGTGGCGTCGCCGGCTTCGGCGTCGCGCAGGGCGTCTTCGAGCTGCGGTGCGCCATCGAGGTCGAGCTCGCCGATGAGCTCGATGATGTGCGCTTCGCCCTCGCGCTCGCTGCGCACGGCGAGGCATCCCAGCTTGCTGGTCCGCATGGCACGGTCGCCCTCATCCATCTGGCAGCCCCTTCTCGTCCGAGAAGCCGATGATTCGGCTCTAGGTGGTCGCCAAGACCGCCCTGGAATCTATCAACGGGCATCGAGCTTGGCCTGCGTGCGTAGCTCGGAGACGATCCGCTCCAGCCGCGGCTCGGTCTCGCGGTCCAGATACGTCATCGCGGACGCGACCGCCGGATGGACCGTGGCGATGTGCTCGTGCATCGCATGTGCCACCGCGCGATAGGACGGATGGCCCTCGCGGCCGGAGCGCAGCTCGATGAGCTGCATGGCCTCGCGGGCGTTGAGATCGAGCACGTAGCGCAGCCGGTAGCCGAGGCACAGCGCGTACATCGCGGCGCGGCGGTCGTGGCCGGTGTCGAGCAGGCGCTCGTAGGCGTTGTGTGAGACGTCGAGCGCGCGGCGGTAGTCGTCGCCCACGCCGGCGTCGTCGAGCTCGTGCGGCACGCCCGCGCCGAGGTCGGGCGTCAGCGCCTGCCACTGGCACGTGAGCATGCGGTGACGCTGCAGGTCGCGGAACGCGCCGTAGTCGCTGACGATCTCGAAGCGGTAGCGCAGCGCCTCCAGGCCGCGGCCGGGGCGGTGGCGGCGGTTCTCGCGCCCGCCCATGAGGTCGGCGAGCAGCGCGCCGCGCGTGTCGTCGTCGAGGTCGGCCAGGGCCTCGCGTGCCGCGTGTCCGCTCGTCGCCGACGCCTCGAAGAGCAGCGCGGCGAGCATCAGGTCCTCGTCGCCGTCGTGGTGCACGAGGCGCACCGACGGCCCGCCGGCGCCGTCGTCGCCCGCAGCACGGTCCAGGCCCAGCCGCGCGACCCAGCGCTCGGCGGCCTGCTCGCGCTGCTGGAGGTAGCCCACCCAGGCGCCGCCGCGGTCGGGCCGCTCGACGCGCGAGACGAAGCTCGGCATCACCGCCTGGACGGACTCGAGGATGCCGCGGCCGTAGTGGCGCGCCTCGGGCAGCGGGTGCGCGAGCAGGTGCAGGATGAGCTGCTCGTAGGTCTGTCCCGTGGCGAAGATCCCCATGTGCGAGAGCGACGCGGCGGGCAGCAGGCCGCGCAGGAGGTCCAGCGCCTTGGCCTTGATCGCGCGCGCGTGGGCGCTCGGCGACTCGCCCTCGGCGGGCGGGTACTGCTCGGCGGCCCAGGCCTGCACCTTCGGCAGTGAGCCGGAATAGATGGCGAAGATCTGGTCCATCGCCGCCTCGTACGGCGGGCCGAGCTCGGCGTCGCGGTGATAGCGGTACCGCGACGTGCCCTCGATCGGCGCGTCGTAGGCGATGTAGCGCGTGGACTGCTCGAGGTAGGCACCGAGGCGCGGGCGCTGCAGGACCTTCGTCAGGACGTTGGAGACCCACTCGCAGGCGACGTGGGCGCCGCCGAGCTGGGCGATCGAGTCATCGCCGTAGCCGACGAAGATCCGCTCGTAGAAGTCCGCCGCGCGGGCGCCCTCGGCGTTGTCGTATCCGGCCGCGGCGTGGTCCGCATCCAGCGAATCCGCGAACTCGTCGAGGAACAGCCGGCGCAGCGTCCCCGGGTAGCGCGAGTAGCGCGCGAACAGCGCGCCCTTGACCGTCTCGGGCAGGTTGACGAGCGCGAAGACGGGTTGGTCGAGGTTCGTGAAGTGCGGCTCGAGGCGCGCGCGCTCGGCGGCGCTGAAGGTCTCGACGGGGTACTCCACGGGGGCGCAAGGCTAGCGCCCCGGTCGGCGGCGCCAGCGGCCGACCCGAGATCTCCCGATCGTCGCCGGCATCACCTCCGATTGGAGGGGGTCTTGGGGGTGGGGGGGGGCGGGGGGCGCGGACACGCACAACCCGCCCCCACCCAGACCCGCCGGGCCCCGGCCACCCCCCCGCCGCCCCCCCCGCCTCGGGCGGGCGGCACGGCCCAGGGCCGGCCCCCGGGGCCCCCCATTCCGCACCACCCCCCCTCGAGCAATGGCCGGTCGCCGTGGCGCCCCCGGCGGCTCCACGTCGTGAGTCACGTCGGGCTGATCAGACGCCCTGCTCGGCGGCCGCCCGCAGCACGGTCTCGACGACGACGCCGAGGTCGTCGGTGACCTGCACGAGGTCGAGGTCGCCGGGCGAGATCTTGCCCTCTGCGGCGACGGTGTCGCGCAGCCAGCCGATGAGGCCCGACCAGTACGCCGTGCCGACGAGGATGATCGGAAACGAGTGGATCTTCTCCGTCTGGATCAGGCACAGCGCCTCGAACAGCTCGTCCAGCGTGCCGTAGCCGCCGGGCAGCGCCACGAAGCCGTTGGCGTAGCGCACGAACATGACCTTGCGGGTGAAGAAGTAGTGGAAGTCCAGCGAGCGGTCGACCCACGGGTGGGCGTGCCCGTGCTCGAAGGGCAGGTCGATGTTCAACCCGATCGACAGCGCGCCGGCCTCGCGGGCGCCGCGGTTGGCGGCCTCCATCGCGCCCGGTCCGCCGCCGGTGATGACGGCGAGGCCGGCGGCGCCGAGCCGGCGGCCGAGCTCCCGCGCGAGCTCGTACTCGGGCGTGCCCGGCCGGGTCCGGGCCGAGCCGAAGACCGAGACCGCGCGGTGCACGTCGGCGAGCGCGCGAAAGCCCATCTCGAGCTCGGCGGCCATCCGCTGGACACGCGTCGCGTCGGTGATCTCGTGCGCGATCGCCGGCTCCTGGGCGCCGATCAGCTCCTCGTCCGGCGTTTCGGGATGGCGCGGGCGCAAGCCGGCGAGGGTAGAGGATCCGCCGCGCCGCCCCGCGCCCCGCCCCGTCCCGAGCCGCGCCGCCCCGTCCCGAGCCGCACCGAGCCGAGCCGCGCCGCGTCGCGTCGCGCCGCGCGGTCAGGTCTGCCTGGTGAGCTCGCTCGGCGCGGGGCTCACGGAGACGCCCATGCGCGGGTCCTGCTCGTCGGGCCGGTCGGGATCGGGGTCCGCGAGCTCGAGCGACGCCGGCAGGTCCTTGCTGTGGCGCAGCTGCCACTCCGTCAGCGGCTGCAGGATGCCGCGCAGCGCGAGCGCACCGCCGACGTAGCGCGGTGCCCAGATCCGCGCCGCGCGCCGCGCGACCCCGCGCTCGATGGCGTCGATCGCCACCGGCAGGGGAGCGGGCTGGGCGATGAACTTCGGCAGTGTCGAGGTCAGCCCGATCGTCGACGGATGGGCGAAGCTCGACTTGACGAGGTCGGTGTCGATGAAGCCGAAGTACGCGCAGCCGACGCGCGCGCCGGTGTGCGCGAGCTCGACGCGCAGGCAGTCGGTCATCGCCTCGACACCGGCCTTCGACGCCGTGTAGGCGCCCATCAGCGGCGTATGGCTCGCCGCGCTGAGCGAGGAGATGTTCAGCAGGTAGCCGCGGTTTCGGACGATCTCGTCGAGCACGGCGCGGTCGGTCCGCCAGGTGCCCATCAGGTTGACCTCCAGCGTGCGCTCGAAGTGCTCGCGCGGCATCGTCGCCATGCGGCCCATGAACTGGATGCCGGCGTTGGCTATCGCCACATCGATCTTGCCGAAGCGCGCGATCGTGCCGTCGACGGCGTCGCGGATCGCGTCGTAGTCGGTGACGTCGGCTTCGAACCAGGCGGCGCGCCGCGGGCCGAGCTGCTCGGCGAGCGCGGCGAGCTTGCCGGGCTCGAGGCCGACGAGCGCGACGTCGGCGCCGGCGGCGTGCAGCCGCCGTGCCGTCTCGGCGCCGATCCCGCGCGCCGCGCCGGTGATGAAGACCGTCCGCCCGGCGACGTCCAAGCGCGAGCGCCGCATCACGCCACCGGCGCCGCAGCGGGCCGGTCGGCGCCGTGGCGCAGCATGTAGGCCTTCGTGTTGAAGCGCCGCGTGCGGTGCTTGAAGCGCCACGTGAAGTCCGGCCAGAGGGTCGTGTTCTTGCCGTCGGCGTCGAGGTACCAGCTCGAGCAGCCCGACATCCAGACGGTGCCCGGCAGCTTGGACTGGATCTGTGCGTTGTAGGAGGCCATCACGTCCGGGCGCACCTCGAACTCGGCGATGCCCTGCTCGTCCATGACCCGCAGCGCGTCCATGACGTAGTGCAGCTGGCACTCGATCATGTAGACCATCGAGTTGTGCCCGAGGCCCGTGTTCGGGCCGATCAGCTTGAAGTAGTTGGGCAGCCCCTCGACGGTCGCGCCGAGGTAGGCCTGGATGCCGGCCTGCATCCGCTCTGACAGCGTGCCGCCGTCGCGGCCGCGCACGAGCTTGGCCGAGGGCGGGTCGGTGACGTGAAAGCCCGTGCCCCAGATGATCGTGTCGACCTCGCGGGTGCTGCCGTCGGCGAGGTGAAGCGTGTTGCCGCGGATCGCGTCGATGCCGTCGGTGACGAGCTCGACGTTGGGCTTGGTGAGGGCCGGATACCACTCGTTGGAGATCAGCACGCGCTTGCAGCCCAGCCGGAACGTCGGCGTGAGCCTGGCTCGCAGCTCGGGGTCCCTGACCTGCCGGCGCATCTGCAGCGAGGCGATCCTCTCGGCGCCGCTCATGATCTTCGGCTTGGAGATGAAGCCCAGCAGGAAGCTCTCGCGGCTCCAGTAGACGCCGCTGCGCACGGCCTTCTGCAGGAAGGGGAACGTCTTGTACAGGCGGCGCTCGAAGCGCGTCGTGGGCCGGTCCTGGTGGGGAAGGATCCATGGCGCCGTGCGCTGGAAGACGTGCAGCCGGCCGACCTTGTCGGCGATCTGCGGCACGAACTGGATCGCGGAGGCGCCGGTGCCGATGACCGCCACGCGCTCGCCGGTGAGGTCGTGGTCGTGGTTCCACTCGGCCGAGTGGAACATCGTGCCCTTGAAGCTGCCGATGCCGCGGATCCGCGGCACCGACGGGTAGCTCAGCGGCCCGGTGGCGTCGATCAGCAGGTCGGCCGTCCACGCGCCGCGCGACGTCTCGACGCTCCAGCGCCCGTGCTCGTCGTCCCAGGCCGCCGCGGTCAGGTCATGGCCGAAGCGGATGTGCGGGTAGAGGTCGTGCTCGGCGGCGACGTCGCGCAGGTACTGCCAGATCTCCGGCTGGCGCGAGTACGTCCGCGTCCAGCCGGGGTTCGGCGCGAACGAGAACGAGTACAGGTGCGAGGGCACGTCGCACTGGCAGCCCGGGTAGGTGTTCGCCTGCCACGTGCCGCCGACGTCGTCGGCGCGCTCGATCAGGACGAAGTCCTCGATGCCCTGCTGCCTGAGGCGGATCGCGAGGCCGAGGCCGGCGAAGCCGGTCCCGACGATCGCGATGCGCACGTGCGGGACGCGGCTGTCCGCGCTGTTCTCCTCAGACGGGCGCGCCCCGTCGGCGGGAGCCTCGAGGATGCTCATCGCCCCGCCTCGGAGCCGGCGGTCTCGCGATCGGTGCCGGTGGGCTGAGGCCGCGCCCAGTCGGGGAGCTCCTCGTGCCCGCCGGACCCGTCGGCGGGGTACGCGGGATGGGCGCCGTTCGCGCCGCGGTCGGTGCCGAACTCGCCCGCCTGCCAGTCGGAGAAGCTGCCCGCGCGCTTGCGACCGGCGGTCGTGCCGACGCGATGCAGGCCCCAGGCGAGCATCGCCAGCAGGCCCAGCGCCAGCACGAGCACGGTGCCGTAGGCCGCGTAGGTGATCGTGTCGTCCTGCGTCTTGGCCTCACGCTGCAGCAGCTGCCTGTCCGAGAGGAAGGCGCGGGTGAAGCTGGCGGGCGCCGCGACGGCCGGAACGGGAATCGCCCGGTCCTCGGGCGCGTAGATCGGCAGGCCCGAGATCGAGCGGCCGACGTGCAACCGGACCATCGTCTTCCACTCGCCGTGGACGGGCACGGGCTGCGTGGAGCGGTAGACACCCTGCGCGACACGCTCGAGGCGGTCGGTGATGAGCTGTCCGCCACCCTGCCACGAGGTGATCGTCAGCCAGTTCGCCTTGTCGGCCGCGTCGCGCGGGGTCAGCGTGACCGTCGCGTTGACGGTGCGCTGCGGGCCGCCCGTCACGTCGGTCAGCGCGACGTTCGCCCTGACGTCGGTGTCGGCGTCCGTGAACAGCGGAAACGCGATCATCGCGAAGATGGCGACCGCCGCCGCGACGGCGGGCAGGCGCGAATGCTTCGTCTCGGCGTAGGGCAGATCGTCGGCGGAGAGGCGCGCCGCGATCCAGGCGCCGAGCAGCGAGGCGGCGATCGCCATCGCGAGGCCCAGCGCGATCGTCTCGGGCAGGATCTCGACCGACCACGGCAGCGGCATCCAGACGTGCGACCAGCCCCATTCGGCGGCGAGGCCGACGGTGCCGATCAGCGCGCCGGCGGTGAGGCCGAAGGCGAGCGGGCGGCGGGTGGAGATCAGCAGTGCCGCGGCCTCGACGCAGAGCGCCTCGGCGAGGTAGAGCGGGAAGTGGGTCATCGACTCGCCGAGCGTGTCGTGCACGGTGAGGTTGAGCAGCAGCCGCATGATCAGGTAGAAGCCGATCGCGCCGAACAGCGCGCCACGGCCGAGCCAGATGCGTGTCATGACCAGCGTCAGGCCGGCGGCGAGCATGATCAGCAGCGGGTGGAAGATCAGCTGGAACTGCGGGACGCCGAAGTCGAACTCGCCCTGGAAGGTCGACATGCCGATGAGCAGGCCGCCGGGCAGCCAGACGACGCGCAGGTGGCGCACCCAGGCCATCTCCTTGTGCATCACGCCCGCGGTCTTCATGGCCCGCACGACCTCGGCCTGGATGACCGCGATCGCCAGCAGCGTCATGACGGCGCCGCCGATCAGCATCAGGTGCGTCGGGCCCCAGAGCGTTACGTCCTGGCCGAAGAGGCGATGCCAGAAGTCGTCGAGCGGGAAGGCGATCAGGCTGAACAGGCCGGTGACCATCATGAGCACCCCGCCGAGCGGCGCGTACCAGTCACGCGAGATGCGGATCGCGGTCGGGCCGGGGCGGTCCGTGCGCTCCTCGCGGCCCAGGCAGATCGCGAAGAAGCCGGCGGCGAAGATGCCGTACAGGCCGCCGAGGATGAAGAAGTGGCTGGGGTTGCTGAAGACGCCCTCGTCGCGGCCCTTGTCGATGTGCAGCGACACATCCCAGTAGAGGCCGAACAGGGCGGTGATCAGCGAGATGATCGCCAGGCCGCACGGCAGCGAGGCCCAGGCGGGCTGGCCGGAGACCTTCTCCGAGAACCGTTCGAACCAGCCGAGCGTGGGGATCAGGTCCCCCCGGTGGCCGAGGCCACCCATCAGCATGAACATCAGCGCAAATGCGCCGAGGGCCCCGGCAAGGCCAAGGTCAGCGGTCGAGGCGCCGCCGGCGTTGTTCTCCAGTGATGCGGCGAGAATCGTGGCGGCGGTGCTGTCGAAGGCGCTCATGGCGCCACCGTAGCATGTAACGTCAGTTGATGTCCAATAGGCTAATAGCCCACGGCTACTGGCCTTCTCCGCCTCCCGCCGCGCGCCGGTTGCCGGTCGCCTGACCGGGGTCGCCGTCGCGGCGCGAGCTCGTCTCCGGCGCGTCGTCGTCGTCGACGACGTCGTTCTCGGGATGATCGCGCGCGTCGATGCCGGCGCCCGCGGGCTGCTCCTCGGGATAGCCCTGGCCGGTGGTGGTCGCGCCCTCGGGCGCCTCGCCGTCTTCGTGTTCGTCGATGGTCATGCCCGGCTTGTACCCGCGCGCGTCCGGCGCCAGCGTGGCGCGTTGCTGTTCGCTGCGAACAGCAACGCGCACCCTTTCGGACGCGGGCTTCCAAGCCCACGCCTAAACGCCCACGAACTGGAGCGAGGCGAGCTAGAGCAGGCCGATCGCCGCGCCGGCATCGCGCACGGCATCGAACAGCGGCGAGGGGAAGATCCCCAGCAGCACCGTGAGCACGCCGAAGACGACGCCGACGAAGACGACCTCGCCCGAGGCGCGCAGGCTGGTCGCCTCGTCCGACCCGCCGGCCAGCACGGGCTGATCGCCGCCTGCCAGCGGCGGCGGGGACGCAGCAGCCAAAGCTACCTCCTCCTCCGAAGGCGTCATCCAGATCGCCGCGATGACCTTCAGGTAGTACGCCAGCGAGATCATCGAGCCGACGACGATGAAGACCGCGAGCCACGTATAGTCGCCCGCCACCGCCGCATCGATCAGATAGAACTTCCCGATGAAGCCGGCGGTCGCCGGGAACCCGGCCAGGGCCAGCATCGCGATCGTCATCGGCCAGGCCAGCAGCGGCCGCGTCGCGCCGATCCCGTTCAGCGAGGCGATGTCGTCACCGAGCGGCGTTTCGCGCTCGCGCGCGACGATCACCGCGAACGCCGCCAGGTTCATCACCAGGTACACCGCGAGGTAGAACACCGTCGCCTGCAGCCCGAGCCGCGAGGCCACGACGACGCCCGCGAGCATGTACCCGGCCTGCGCCACCGACGAGTAGGCCAGCAGCCGCTTCAACGACCTCTGACCCAGCGCGCCGACGTTGCCGACCACGATCGTGATCGCCGCCAGCACCGCGAGCGGCGGCGCCCAGTCGATGGCCGCGTCGATCAGTGCAACGTCGAACAGGCGCAGCATGACGCCGAACGCCGCGGCCTTCGTGGCGACCGCCATGAAAGCCGTGATCGGCGTGGGGGCGCCCTCGTAGACGTCCGGCGTCCACTGATGAAACGGCGCCACGGACGCCTTGAACGCGAGACCCACGATCGTCAGCGCGATGCCGGTCAGCAGCAGCGGGTCGGTCACGATGTCGCCGTCGCCGGCCAGCACTGTGGCGATGCCCGAGAAGTCCGTCGAGCCGGTCGCGCCGTAGAGGAACGCCAGGCCGTAGAGCAGCGTCGCCGAGCCGACCGACCCGATCACGAGGTACTTCAGCCCGGACTCCAGCGACGACGCGCGCCGCATCTCCGTCGCGCACAGCACGTAGAGCGGGATCGACAGCAGCTCGAGGCCGAGGAAGACCGACACGAGGTTCTGCGCGGCGACGAGCACGATCATGCCCGCGATCGACGTCAGCAGCAGCGCGTGGTACTCGCCGTGGGCCGCCTCGCGCGGGGCCAGATGACGCCACGACAGCAGCACGGTGGCGATGCCGGCGACGCAGAAGATGATCGTCAGGATCAGCGTCAGCTCGTCGAGGCGCAGGGCACCGGCGATGAGGTCCTCGCGCTCGCCCCACTGCCACACGCTGAACGCGATCGCCAGCGCCAGAGACAGGATCGACAGTGCCGGCACGGCGGTCTCGCGCGCGACCCGCGAGCGCGACAGCCCGAGCATGAGCACGATGAGCGCGCCGCCGAACACCGCGATCAGCGGCGACAGGCCGGCCCAGTCGATGGGCGGCCCGGCGATCTTCTCGGCGGCGGCAATCGAGATCATGGGGTCTCCTCGAGCGGCGCGTAGGGCGTCCCGCCGGGCAGGATCTCAGCCAGATCGGGGGGCGGCGCCGACGTCACTCCGGTCACCGACGTTTCGCTGCGCTCCAACGCGAACTGCGGGTACAGCGCGATCGCCAGGATCAGCAGCACGAGCGGCACGAGCACGAGCCCTTCGCGCAGCGAGATCTCACGCGACTGCACCCGCGGCCCCGTGCGGTTGTGCAGCGACCCGATGTACAGCCGCAGCGCGTAGACCGCGGCGAGCACGACGCCCGAGCTGGCGACGATTGCGATCGCCATCTTCTCGTCGAACACGCCCAGCAGGATGTAGAACTCCGCGACGAAGTTCGCCGAGCCGGGCATCGCCAGCGTCGCGAACGCGACGATCAAGAACAGCGCCGCGAGCACCGGGGCGCGCATGCTGATACCGCCCATGTCGCGCAGATCCTGTGAGCCGTCCGCCCGCGCCGCCAGCAGCGCGACGATGAAGAACGCCGGCGCGACGACAAGGCCGTGGTTGAACGCCTGCAGCAGCGCGCCCTGCGCGCCCTGGTCGTTGAGCGCGAAGATCCCGAGCGTGATGAAGCCCAGCTGGGCGACCGACGAGTAGCCGAGGATCAGGCGCACCTCGGTCGTCGTGAAGGCCATCGCCGAGCCGTAGAGGATCGAGGCCAGCGCGATCAGCAGCAGCAGCATCTGGAAGTTCTCGACGGCGTCCGGAAACAGCGGCAGGCAGACCTTCAGGAAGCCGTAGGCGGCGACCTTGCTCAGCACGCCCGAGAAGAGCGCGAGCACCGGCAGCGGCATCGCGCGATAGCCGTCGGGCATCCAGCCGTGCAGCGGGAAGGCCGGCATCTTCACGAGGAACGCGGCCGCGAAGAACAGGAAGATCCAGTTCTGCGAGGACTCGGCCAGCGGGCGCTGCGCGAGGTCGCTGAAGGCGAACGACAGCTCGGGGGGGCCGGTCGCCGCGAGCACGCCGGTGGCGATCGCCGCGGTGAGCATGAGCAGCGAGCCGACGAGCGTGTAGATGACGAGCTTCATCGTCGCCTGCACGCGGCGCCCCTCGCCCCACTGGCCGGTGAGGAAGAAGAACGGCACCAGCATGAGGTCGAAGAAGACGACGAACAGCGCGAGGTCCTGCGCGAGCAGCGCGCCGAGGACGGCCGTCTCGGCCAGCATGAGATGGAAGTAGAAGAGCCGCGGCCTGTCCCAGTCCTTCAGGTTCGCCCACAGCGTGCAGGCGAACCAGAGGATCGCCGTCAGCGCGACGAGCAGCAGGTTCAGCCCGTCG
Organism: Solirubrobacterales bacterium; assembly: GCA_038233375.1. Classification (GTDB taxonomy): domain Bacteria; phylum Actinomycetota; class Thermoleophilia; order Solirubrobacterales; family Solirubrobacteraceae; genus CADCVQ01. Next base: position 25,523 of record JBBSMC010000008.1, on the reverse strand, counting down.
AGGCCGAGCTTGTAGGAGATCCCCAGCTCGGCGATCCAGGTGTCGTCGGTGACGTACTGCAGGCCGGGCGCGCCGGACTCGAAGTCGACGACCAGCACGATCGCGTAGGCCAGCACGAGCGCCGTGCCCAGCAGCGCGATCCGCCCCGCCAGCTTCGCCGGCGCGAGCAGCCCGAGCACCGCGAGCGCCAGCGGCAGGAAGAGGACGATCGTCAGGTGGACGGTCATGCGTTCATGAGGAAGTAGAAGGCCAGCACGACCATCCCGACGAGGAGCAGCAGGGCGTAGTAGCGCAGGAAGCCCGTCTGCGCGGCGCGCACCGCCGACGAGCCGGCGCGCACGATGCCGGTCGTGCCGCCGACGAGCAGGCCGTTGACGAAGACGCGCTCGAAGGTCTGCTGCGACCAGGCGCCGAACCAGCGCGCGGGCCGCACGACGAGCATGTCGATGAGCTCGTCGAAGTACCACTTGTTGACGAAGAGCGTGTGCAGCGGCTTCAGGCGCTCACGCGCGGCCACGGCGATCTGCGGATTCTTGACCCAGATGAAGTAGGCGATCGCGATGCCGGCGAGGCCGACGGCGGCGCCCAGCAGCATCCCGAAGGTGATCATCGAGTCGCTTGGGTGGCGCTCGAACAGCGTCGATTCGGCGAACGTCGGCTCGAGGAATCCGTCGATCACGTGCGTGACCTTGGGGATCTGCAGCAGCCCGCCGACGATCGCCAGGAAGGCGAGCGTCCCCATCGCGACCTTCATCGTCGGCTCGCGCTCGGCGATGTGGTGCTCGGGGCCCGGGAAGCCGACGTCGGTGTCCTCGAGCTCGCCGGTGGCGGGGTTCGTGTGGACCTCGGCGTGGTGCAGGTGACCCTCCTCGAGCTCGCGCGCCTCGGGCACGGGCTCGCCGAAGAAGGCGCGGAAGATCATCCGGAACGTGTAGACCCCGGTCAGGAACGCGCCCACGTAGCCGGCGACGTAGAGGCCCCAGTACCAGCCGCCGCGATCGCCGATCAGCAGCAGGATCTCGTCCTTGGAGAAGAAGCCCGAGAACGGCGGGATCCCCGCCAGCGCCAGGCCGCCGATGACCATGCAGCCGAACGTGAACGGCATCGCCTTGCGGAAGCCGCCCATCCTGTCGAGGTTCTGCTGGCCGGCCATCGCGGCGATCACCGAGCCGGCCGCCATGAAGAGCAGCGCCTTGAAGAAGGCGTGCGTCATGAGATGGAAGAGGCCTGCGACGTAGGCCCCGGCGCTGACGGCCATGATCATGTAGCCGATCTGCGACATCGTCGAGTAGGCGATCACGCGCTTGAGGTCGGTGACGGCGATCGCGATCGTGCCCGCGACGAGCAGCGTCACGCAGCCGATCACGGCGCCCACGTCGGCGGCCGTGGGGGCGAGCTCGAAGAGCGGGTGCATGCGGGCGATCAGGTAGACGCCGGCGGTGACCATCGTCGCGGCGTGGATCAGCGCGCTGACCGGCGTCGGACCTTCCATCGCGTCGGGCAGCCATGTGTGCAGCGGGATCTGCGCGGACTTCGCGAACGCGCCGACGAGCAGCAGGATGCAGCCGGCGGTGAGGTTTCCGTCACCGGGCGCGAAGACCTCGGGGGCCCGCTCGAACGTGCCGAGGAAGTCCAGCGTGCCGACGCCCTGGAAGATGAAGAACGTGCCCAGCACGAGCCCGACGTCGCCGAGCACGTTGATGACGAAGGCCTTGATGCCCGCCCGCGTGGCGGTCCCGCGGCGATACCAGAAGCTGATCAGCATGTACGAGGCGGCGCCGACGAAGGCCCAGCCGACGATCAGCAGCACGAAGTTGCCCGCCAGGACGAGCAGCAGCATCGAGAAGACGAAGAAGTTCAGGTACGCGAAGAAGCGCACGTAGCCCGCGTCGGAGGCGATGTAGCTGATCGAGTACAGGTGGATCAGCGTCGAGACGCCGGAGACGACGAGGATCATGAAGACCGACAGCGGGTCGACGAGCAGGGAGAGCTGCGCGTCGACGCCGGCCGAGACGGCGTAGTCCCACGCGACGGCGACGACCTGGCGATGCTCGTGATCCTGGCCCTGTAGGGCGACGAGCGTGGCGACCGCCGAGGCGAACGACAGGGCCAGCGCGCCGCTGCCCACCCAGCCCGCGCCGCGGCCGGGCAGCCTGCGCCCGACGAGCGCCAGCGCGACGCTGCCCGCGAGCGGGAACAGCAGCGTGCACCAGGCGAAGAGCTTGACGCTGCTCATCCCTGCAGCTCCTGCATCTCGTCGACGTCGATCGGCAGGCGGCGGCGGTGCACCGCGACGATCACGCCGAGGCCGACCGTGACCTCGCAGGCCGCGACGACCATCACGATGACCGCGAAGATCTGGCCGTCGTGGTTGCCGTGCATGCGCGCGAACGCGATCAGCGCGAGGTTCGCCGCGTTGAGCATGAGCTCGATGCAGAGCAGGATCACGAGCGGGCTGCGGCGCGTCAGCACGCCGGCGGCGCCGACCGTGAAGATCAGCGCCGAGACCGCGAGATACCAGCCGATGTCCATCAGCGGTCCACTAGCTCTCGTCCTCGGGGGGGCCGGCGGTGGACGACTTGCCCTGCTCGACGCGCTCAGCGGTCGCGGCGGCGTGCTCGGGCGCGGCGTCGATCCCAGACGCGGCGGGCTTGGGCAGAGCGTGCGGGCCGCCGACGGCCTCGGCCATCGTGCCGGTGTAGGACGGGCGCAGGACGTCCATCGCGCTGTACTGCGCCTGCTCCTCGGCGGCGCTGAGCCCGCCGCGGCGGCGGGCGAGCACGACCGCGCCGACGGCGGCGATCAGCAGCAGGAAGGAGGCGACCTCGAAGGGCAGCAGAAACTTCGTCAGCAGCAGCGCGCCGATCTCCGCGGGCGAGCCGAAGCTCGGCTGCACGGGCGCGCCGCCCGTGTCGATCAGCGACAGGCCGGAGCCGAGCGTCGCGACGCACAGCTCGACGAAGAGCACGGCGCCGAAGAGGATCGACGTGAGCTTCAGGCCGCGGCCGGCGCGCGGCCCGAGCGGCTCGTCCTGCCCGCCGATGTAGGCGACGACGAACACGTAGAGCACCATCACCGCGCCCGCGTACACGATGACCTGGGCCGCGGCGACGAACTCCGCGCGCAGCAGCAGGAAGAGCGCCGCGAGGGACAGCAGGTGCGAGACGAGCGCCAAGACGGAGTAGAACGGGTTGCGCACGGCGACGACCCCGATCGCCCCCGCCACGGCCCCGATCCCGGCCACGAAGAACAGCACCTCTCCCATGAAGCGCGCAATCTATCTGCACTGGCGCGAGCGGGGACCCTGGGTGGGGCCGCACTGGGTACCTTGAGGCCATGGGGCGCGAGTCGGCGAGCTACTACCTGGCGCTGCCGCCCGAGCTCGAAGAGGCTGTGCTCGTCGCGCTGCGCGAGGGCGGCGCGGAGACGGCGGGGGCGGAGCACACGTGGATCGAGCTGCGCCTGCGCGACCCGCACCGCTACTGGATCGACCTGCGCGTGCACCGCGCGGCCGAGCCGCTGCTGGAGATCCGGATCGCGCTGACCAACGACGAGTGGTCGATCCGCGCTCCGCTGGAGGCCGCCTTCACCGCGCTGCCGGCGGGCGCCGCGCAGCGCCCGCTGCGCGACGAGGAGGGCGGCGAGATCGGCGCTCCCGCCGACGACGGCTGGTCGCTGCGCCTCGAGGAGGATTTCGGCCGCCGGCGGGCGGACTTCGTCAGGCGCGTCGGCGACATCAACGCGCCGATCTCCGCCGACCACGTCTACATGTACATCCATCAGACCGGCATGCGCCGCGACGACGACCTCGAGCTCGAGTGGCACCGCGAGCGCGAGATCTCCAAGATCGAGCAGATGTGGGAGGGCGAGCCCGAGCTACCGGCGGATCATCCGGACCATCTACCTGAGGGAGATGCCGACGTCGAGCTGGGACCGGGGACGCATCCAGAGGGAGATGCCGACGTCGAGCTGGGACCGGGGACGCATCCAGAGGAAGAATCCGGCTGCTAATCTTCCTGGCGTATGGCTTTGAACATCAAGGACGACCGCACCGACCGCCTTGTTCGCGAGCTCGCCGCAGAGACCGGGGAGAACCTCACGACGGCGGTCACCGTCGCTGTGACAGAGCGGCTCGAGCGCGTGCGCGGTGCGGTCCCGCGTGAGCAGCGCGCCGAGATGCTCACGGAGATCGCCGATCGCAGTGCCCGCCGCCCCGTACGAGATGTGCGCAGCGCCGACGAGATCATCGGCTACGACGCCGATGGCCTTCCCACCTGATCGTGGTCGTCGACACCTCGGCGCTGCTGGCGATCCTCTTTCATGAAGCCGAGCGTGATCAATACATCGCGCTGGTGGCGCGTGCGGACGATCCGCTGGTCTCGACGGCGACGCTCGTCGAGGCTTCGATCGTCATGCAGGCGAGGACCGGCGAGGGCGGCGTCCGCGACCTCGACGAGCTGCTCGCCGCGGCCGCCATCCGTCCCGTCGCGGTCGATGCCAATCAGGCGCACCTAGCGCGCGATGCGTTCGCGCGATTCGGAAAGGGGCAGGCGCCCGCTGCCCTGAACTTCGGCGATTGCTTCGCGTATGCGCTCGCGCACGCGATGAACCGCCCGCTGCTGTTCAAGGGCCGAGACTTCGCCCGGACTGATGTGCTGCCTGCGGCAGCCGACTGACCGATGGGCCCCTCCGCTGGGCCTGACGAACCTGAACGCGCTGCACGAAGCCCGATGACGCTGGCATCGCTCGATTCAGCGCGGGCGACCGCCTCGACCGCGACGAGCTCCACGGCCGTGCGGTTCGTTGACACCGATGTCCTGCTCTACGCGGTCTCCCGCGATCCGCAGGAGCAGGACAAGGCGGGACCGGCAAGCGATCCACTTACATTCCATGGGTCGAATGGCTTGACGTGGCCGCGCTTGGCATCGTCGCGGGTCATCCGACCAACAGCGCGACCAAGGACTCGCCTACTCGCCCTCGCCGCGCAGCGGCGTGCGCTCGAGCGGCTCGTCGAGCAGCATCTCCTTGGTGAAGATCAGGTCCGTGCGGTTGTAGGCCGACATCTCGTAGTCGTGGCCCATCGTGATCGCGTCGAACGGGCAGGCGACCTCGCAGTAGCCGCAGAAGATGCAGCGCGAGAGGTTGATCTCGTAGACCGCGGCGTAGCGCTCGCCGGCGCTGACCCGGTTCTCGGGCGTGTTCTCGGCCGCGACGACGCGGATGCAGTCCGCCGGGCAGGCGGCGGCGCACAGCGAGCAGCCGACGCACTTCTCCAGGCCGGTGTCCTCGAAGCGGTGCAGCCGGTGGCGGCCGCGGAAGCGGGGGTAGACGGCGACCTTCTCCTCGGGGTAGGAGATCGTCTTGGGCCCCTCGAACAGGCGCGCCATCGTCGTCTTCATGCCGCGCAGCGTCTCGCCGAACGCACGGTACGTGCCGCCCGCCGCGCCCGGTTGGGGCGCGCGCTGCACGACGAGCATCTCGTCTCCAGGAGTCCATGTCATCCCACTGCCACCACCACGATTGCGGTCACCAGGGCATTCACGGTAGCCAGCGGCAGCAGCACCTTCCAGCCGAAGCTCATCAGCTGGTCGTAGCGCAGCCGCGGCAGCGTCGCGCGGATCCATACGAAGAGGAACACGAAGAGGAAGATCTTGCCCAGGACGACGAATGGGTCCAGGAAGCCGGGCGGATCGACGAACGGCAGCTGCCAGCCGCCGAGGAAGATCGTCACCGCGATCCCCGAGACGACGATGATGTTGACGTACTCGGCGAAGAAGTAGGAGGCGAACTTCGAGCCGCCGTACTCGGTGTTGTAGCCCGCGACGAGCTCGGCATCGGCCTCGGGCAGGTCGAACGGCGCGCGGTTGGTCTCCGCGAAGGCGGCTACGGTGAAGATCAAGAAGCCGACGAACTGCGGCACGACGTACCACATGTTCGCCTGCGCCTCGACGATCGCCGGCAGCGAGAGGGTGCCGGCCATCATGATCGCGCCGACGAGCGACAGGGCCATCGCGACCTCGTAGGAGATCAGCTGCGCGGCGGCGCGCATCGCGCCGAGGAAGGAGTACTTCGAGCCGCTCGCCCAGCCGCCGAGCATGAGCCCGTAGAAGGCGATCGCGCCGAAGGCGAAGACGTAGAGGACCCCGATCTCGACGTCCAGGCCGTAGAGCCCGACGTCCTGGCCGAAGATGTTCGCGACGTCGCCGAAGGGCAGGATCGCGAAGGCCGCCAGCGCCGTCAGCAGCGAGATGATCGGCGCCAGCGCGTAGAGGAAGCCGATCGCCGTCGAGGGCTGGAAGGGCTCTTTCGTGGCGAGCTTGATGATGTCCGCCAGCGGCTGGGCCATGCCGAACGGACCGACGCGGTTGGGGCCGTAGCGATGCTGGAAGCGGCCCAGCAGCTTGCGCTCGGCGAGCAGCACGACGGGCACGATCTGCACGGCGAGCGCGAACAGCACGACCGACTTGAGGACCTGGATGTACCACTCCTCGGCGTAGCCGACGAGCGCGACGACGGTCGGGGTCACTGCGGAGCGACCTCCACGAGCCCGCCCTCGTCGAGCTCGGAGGCCGAGTCGGCGGCGATGCCCTCCTCGAGGAAGACCGAGCCCTCGGGCACCGCCGTGCGCAGGACCGCGGTCGCGTTGATCCGCGTGCCGTTGGAGCCGACCGCCACCCGCCCGCCGTGCGCGATGCCCAGGCGCTCGGCGTCCGCCGGGTTGAGCTCGGCGCGCTGGTCGTGGCGCAGGAACTTCAGCGCCGGCGACAGCTCGACCTCGGGCGCGGCCCAGATCGAGCGGAAGGTGCCCAGGCGCAGCGTGCCATTCGGCGTGGGCGCGTGTGGCGGCACCTCCAGGCCGAAGGGCCCGGTGTCGGCCACCGGCCAGCCCGCCGCGGCGGGGCGCTCTGTCCAGCGCACGCCGCGCCCGCCGAGCTCGTCGAGCGTCAGGCCGCTGTAGAACGGGACCGCCTCGAAGAGCATCGCCGACGCCATCGGGCCATGCAGGATCTTCAGGTCGTGACCGAGGCGGGCGGCGAGGTCGGCGACGACGTTCCACTCGGCGCGCACGGCGTCGGGGCGCCTGATCGCGGGGCGCAGACGCTGCACGCGGCTGTCGGGGTGCGTGACCGTGCCCTCCTTCTCGGCGTAGGACTCGGCGGGGAAGACGATGTCGGCGAACTCCCACAGGCCCTCGCTGAGAAAGTCGGCGTGGGCGATGACGGTCTCGGTCTGCTCGAGCGCCGTGCGCCAGCCGCGCCGGTTGGGCAGGTCGCGCAGCGGGTCGACGTGCATGAGGTACAGCGCGCCGAGGTCGCCGGCGGCGGCCGTCGCGCCGATCCCCGCGCTGTCGAGGCCGACCGGGCTGACGGGCGCCACGCCCGGCGCCGCGTTGGGCAGCATGCCGACCTCGCGCAGGCCGCGGCCGTTCGTGCCGGCGGGCAGCTCGAGCAGGCCCGAGCCCTCGTGGTCGGCGGTGACGACGCGACCGGCGATGTTCAGCAGCGCGCGGGCGGCGTGACCGCCGCGGGTGCCGTGCGTCAGGCGCTCGCCGTAGACGATGACGACGTCACCTGCGCCCTGCCTGTGCCCTGCGAGCCCCCCGGCGAGCGGGTGCGAGCCGTCCGCCGAGCGGGTATCGCCGGCGCCCGAGAGCAGCTCGGCCAGCGCGGTGACCTGGGCGGCGTCGGCGCCGGCCGCCGCGGCCAGCTCGTCGACGTTGCCACCGCCGCCGAGGGCGGCGTTCAGCGCCGCGCAGAACGCCTCGCCGGCGCCGGGCGCGTAGCGCGCGACGACGGCGGCGTTCGGATCCAGCGAGGACGGTCGCGACGTGGCGACCGCGAGCGTCACGCCGTTGCGCCGCACGCCCTTGCGGATGCGCAGGTCCAGCACGGGCGCGTCGTCGACCGGCTCGCAGTCGAGCACGAGCACGGCGTGGGCGAACTCGAGATCGGCGACGACGGCCTGCAGCGACGGGCTGTGCAGCGCCGCGTGCAGCTCGCGCGGCAGCATCCCGCCGTGGCGCGAGTCGACGTTGGGGGAGCCGAGCGCGCCGCGCATGAGCTCCTGCAGCAGCCAGCCCTCCTCGTTCGTCGTCTCGCCGCCGGCGAGCGCGCCGCTGGCCGCGCCGGCCGCGTTCAATCGCGCCGCGGCCTCGTCCAGGGCGCGGTCCCAGCCGACCGGCACGAGCTCGCCGTCGACGCGCAGCAGCGGGTGCGTCACACGGCTGTCGACGTGCAGCGACTGGTAGGCGAAGCGGCCCTTGTCGCACAGCCAGCCGTCGTCGACGCCGTCGTGCTGGCGCGACATGACGCGCAGGACGCGCTCGTCGCGCACCGTGAACTCGACGTTGCACTGCGCCGGGCACAGCGTGCAGACCGAACCCGAGCCCTCGACGTCCCAGGGCCGCGCACGGAAGCGGTAGGGCTGGCTGGTCAGCGCGCCGACCGGGCACAGCTCGATGATGTTGCCGCTGAACGGGGCGACATAGGGATGGCCGTCGAACGTCGCGACGTAGGTGTCGGCGCTGCGCTCCTGCAGGACGAGCTGGTAGTCCTCGGCGATCTCCTGGCTGAAGCGCACGCAGCGATAGCAGAGGATGCAGCGCTCGCGGTCGATCGCGATCAGCGGCGACAGCGCGAGCGGCTTGACGAAGTGGCGCTTGGGCTCGATGAAGCGCGAGCGGCCCGGGCCCCATCCGAAGGTGATGTCCTGCAGCGGGCACTCGCCGCCCTTGTCGCAGACCGGGCAGTCGAGCGGGTGGTTGATCAGCAGGAACTCGAGGATCGCCTCCTGGGCCTCCTTGACACGGTCGGTCTGCGTGTTGACGACCATCCCGTCCTTCACGGGCGTCGAGCAGGCCGTCTGCAGCTTCGGGATGCCCTCGATCTCGACGAGGCACATGCGACAGGCGCCGACCGGCGCGCCGAGCTTGGGCTCGTAGCAGAAGACGGGGATCTCGACGTCGCCGAACTTCGCGGCGTCGGCGAGCATCATGCCGGCCGGTGCGCTGACCTCGAGACCGTCGACCGAGAAGGCGATCGTCTCCGGTGTGGGCCTAGGCATTCGTGGCTCCCTGGACGAGCAACGGGTCGGGATCCGGTTCGTCGTCGCCCAGCCACGGGTTGCGCTCCCGCGCCGCCTCGATGTGGGCCTCGAACTCGTCGCGGAACTTCGCGATCATCGATCCGATCGGCATCGCCATCGCGTCGCCGAGGACGCACAGGCAGTTGCCGATGATCTGCTCCTGCACGGAGGCCATGATGTCGAGGTCCATCGGGGTCGCGAGGCCGTTGTCGACGCGCTCGAGCATCGAGACCGTCCAGCGCGTGCCCTCGCGGCACGGGGTGCACTTGCCGCAGGACTCGTGCTCGTAGAACTTCGCGAGCTTCAGCGCGACGCTGACGACGGGGACCGAGTCGTCGACGACGATGATCGCGCCCGAGCCGAGCATCGACTTGGCCTTCGCAAGCGAGTCGAAGTCGTAGGGGATGTCGAGGTCGTCCTTCGTGAGCACCGGCGACGACGAGCCGCCGGGAAACCAGAGCTTCACCTCGCGCCCGTCGGGCGGACCGCCGGCGAGGTCGTAGATCAGCTCCCGCGAGGGGATGCCAAGCTCGATCTCGTAGTTGCCTGGGCGCTGGACGTTGCCGCTGACCGAGACGAGCTTCGTGCCGGACGAGTTCTCGGCGCCGATCTTCGCGTACTCCGCGCCGCCCATGGCGATGATGTGGGGCATCGTGGCCAGCGTCTCGACGTTGTTGATGACCGTCGGTCCCTGGTAGAGGCCCTGGTTGGCGGGAAACGGCGGCTTCAGGCGCGGGTTGCCGCGCTTGCCCTCGAGCGAGTCCAGCAGGCCCGTCTCCTCGCCGCAGATGTAGGCGCCGGCGCCGCGGTGCAGGACGAGCGAGAGGGTGAAGCCCGAGCCGAGGATGTTCTCGCCGATGAAGCCGGCCCGCTCGGCCTCGACGATCGCGGCGTCGATGATGTCGGCCTGCTCGACGTACTCGCCGCGGATGTAGATGAAGGACTTCGTCGCGCCCGCCGCGTAGGCGGCGATGACCATGCCCTCGATCAGCATGTGCGGGCTCTTCTGCATCAGCTCGCGGTCCTTGAAGGTGCCCGGCTCGGACTCGTCGGCGTTGCAGACGAGATACTTATCGACCTCGATCTTGGGGATGAACGAGATCTTCTTGCCGCTGGGGAAGCCCGCGCCGCCGCGGCCGCGCAGGCCGGAGGCCATGAGCTCGTCGGTCACTTCGGCCGGCGTCATCGAGGTCAGCACCTTGCGCATCGCCTCGTAGCCGCCGCGCCGCCGGTAGACATCGATCGTGTGCAGGCCGGGCTCGTCGATCCCGGCGAAGAGGATGGTGGGGACGGATCGGCCGCTCATTCGTCGTCGTCCTCGGCCGCGGGCGGGCGTTCGATCGCCGCCGGTGGGCCGACGGGCCCGCCGCCCATCGGGGGTCCGGCGCCGTGCGCCGGCGAGACCGGGTCGGCGGCGCCGGCAACGGCGGGGCGAGCCGCGGCGCCGTCGGCGCCGGCGATGGCGGCGCGGGCCGCTCCCGGGTCGGTGCTCTTGCGCAGGTGAAGCTGCTTGCCGGGCAGCGGCGGCGTCCCGTCGCGGATCTGCTGGACGAGCCGGGGCACCTCGTCGAGATCGATCGGGCCGACGTAGATGCCGTCGACGGACGCCATCGGCGCGATGTCGCAGGCGCCGAGGCACTCGAAGTGGCGCACGTTGAACTCCGGGTCGCCCTCGACCTCCTGCTCGATGCGCGCCAGCAGCTCGTCGGCGCCGCACAGCGAACAGGAGATGTTCGTGCAGACGTAGACCGCGTGGCGCCCGACCGGCTTGGTCTCGAGCATGTCGTAGAACGACGCCACCGAGATCAGGTAGCCGGGGGTCAGGCGCATGACGCAGGCGGCCTGCCGGATCGCCTCGGGCGAGCACCAGCCGTGCACGCGCTGAGCGGCGGCGAGCGCGGGGATCGCGGCGCTGTGGAAGTCCGGGTAGTTCGCCATGTGGCCCTCGATCTCGGCGCGCAGCGGCGCGGGAACGGGCGTCGTGGCCGGGTCGGGGACCTCGGCGGGGTCCTTCGCGAGGTCGACGGCGTCGTCCCAGCCGGGCACGCGCGAGCCGTGGCCGAAGCGCGTGACCTCGCGCTGCGGGGCGACCGGCTCGGGCTGACCGCGTCGCGGGCGATCGATCGCCGCCGTCGCCCCGCCGACGGCCTCGGCCGCCTCGCTGACTCGCGCCCGGGCCTGCTTCTTCCTGCGCCCGATCATCGGTCGATGCCGCCGAGCACCGGGTCGAGCATCGCGAGCGTCGCGATGAGGTCGGCGATGTAGGAGCCCTCGGTCATCGGGGCCGTCGCCTGCAGGTTCACGAACGAGGGATCGCGCATGTGCACGCGGGCCGGCTTGGACGATCCGTCGGAGCGCACGAAGCAGCCCAGCTCGCCGCGCGGCGACTCGATCGGGAAGTAGACCTCGCCGGGCGGCACGCGGAAGCCCTCGGTGACGAGCTTGAAGTGGTGGATGAGCGCCTCCATCGAGGTCGCGAGCTCGTGGCGCGGGGGCAGCGCGACCTTGCGGTCGTCGGTGATCCAGCGGCCCTCGGGCAGACCGTCCATCGCCTGCTCGATGATCTTCACCGACTCGTAGATCTCGGCGACGCGCACCGCGAAGCGATCCCAGTTGTCGCCCTCGGTGCCGACGGGGATCTTGAACTCGAAGTGGTCGTAGGAGCTGTAGGGATCGGCCTTGCGCAGATCCCACGGGTTGCCGGCGGCGCGCAGCAGGGGGCCGGTGACGCCGAGTGCGAGCAGCTCCTCCTCGGCGAGCTGGCAGGTGCCGCGCAGGCGCTGCAGGACGATCTCGTTGTTGGCGAGCAGGTCCTTGTACTGATCGACGCGCGACGGCATCTGATCGGTGAACTCCTTGAGCTTCTCGGCCCAGCCGCGCGGGATGTCCTCGGCGACGCCGCCCACCTGGAAGTAGCGCGTGTGCATGCGCTGACCGGTGGACTGCTCGAAGAGGTCGAGGATCAGCTCGCGGTCGCGGAAGCAGTACCAGAACATCGACATCGCGCCGAGGTCCAGCGCGCTCGTCCCGAGCCACACGAGGTGGCTCATGATCCGGTTGAGCTCCATGTGGATGACGCGCAGGTACTGCGCGCGCGCAGGCACGTCGACCTCCAGCAGCGTCTCGGTCGCGCCGCAGAACGCGTAGGCGTTGAAGAAGTACGCGAGGTAGTCCATCCGCTCGACGACCGGGATCGCCTTCCAGTAGGACTTGTCCTCGGCGGTCTTCTCGATGCCGGTGTGGACGTAGCCGATGATCGGCTTCAGATCGCGGACGACCTCGCCCTCGAGCGTCACGAGCAGGCGCAGCACGCCGTGGGTCGCCGGATGGTGCGGACCCATGTTGAGCGTGAGCAGCTCGTGGTCCATATCGTTGGACTCGATCCCACCCACCCGCTCCAGCGGCGCCAGCGTGATCGACTCCTCCATCTGGCGGTACTCGGAGGGACCGTCGGTGCGGGTGACGTCGGTGCTCATTGCGTGTACGCCGTCCCCTCGGCCTCGTCGATCGTGAAGAGGATCGGCTCGCCGCCGATCGGGAAGTCGCGGCGCTGCGGATGGCCCTCGTAGTCCTCGGGCATGAGGATGCGGCGCATGTCCGGGTGGCCGGTGAAGTTCACGCCGAACATGTCGTAGACCTCGCGCTCCTGGTGGTTCGCGGTCGGCCAGCTCGGCGTGACGGAGGGCACGTTGGGGCTGTCGAGCGGCACGCGCAGCTTGACGGTCAGGCGGTCCACTGAATCCATGTCGAGCAGCTCGTAGTGGACGCCCAGGCGCGGCTCCTCGGGGTGGTAGTCGACGCCGTGCACGGAGACGAGCATCCCGAAGCCCCTGGCCCGCAGGTGCTCGAGGACCGCGACGATCATCGCCGAGTTGACGACGATCTGGGCCTTGTCGCGAAAGAAGACCGTCTCGACGACCGACGCCGGATCGGCCTCGCGCAGCTCCTGCGCGAGGAGCTCCAGGCCGACGGCGTCAGGCACCCGCGCCGCCCCCCGGCGACTGGCGGAACACGTTGATGGCGGTCTCCTGGTCGGCTCCCGGCATGACCTCCTCGGTGCCGTAGGCCTGATGACCCTGGCGCCAGCCCATGTCGGGGTCCTCCTGGATCATCTTGCGCAGCCTGAGGATCCCGTGGATGAGCGCCTCCGGCCGCGGCGGGCAGCCGGGCACGTGGACGTCGACCGGCATGAACTTGTCGGCGGGCACGATCGCGTAGTTGTTGAAGACGCCCATCGAGCTCGAGCAGGCGCCCATCGCGATCGCCCACTTGGGCTCGAGCATCTGGTCGTAGATGCGCCGCACGACGGGCGCCATCTTGATCGAGACGCGGCCCGAGAGGATCAGCAGGTCGGCCTGGCGCGGTGACGCACGGAAGGCCTCGAAGCCGAAGCGCGCGATGTCCGTGCGGGCGGCGACGATCGACATCATCTCGATCGCGCAGCAGGCGAGGCCGAACGTCGCCGGGAACAGGGCGTTGGAGCGCGCCCAGGCGACCGCCTTGTCGAGCGTCGTCGTGAGCACCCGCTCCTCGACGTACCTCTCGAGGTCCTCGTCGCCGAGGTCGCCGCGCAGCATGTCGCGGGCGCGCAGCTGGCGGATGCGGAAGTCCTCCTTGGACAGGTCCGTGCCCGCGCCGGCGATGGCGAGCTTCTCGCGCTTCACTTCCATTCGAGGGCTCCCCTTCTCCAGACGTAGACGAACGCGGCCATCAGCAGCGTGATGAAGACGGTGATCTCGATCAGCGCGAACACCCCGAAGGCCTTGAGCTGGATCGCGACGGGATAGAGGAAGATGACCTCGATGTCGAACAGGATGAACAGCATCGCGATGAGGTAGAAGCTGATGCCGAAGCGAAAGCCCTGCTTGACCTCGGACGGCAGGCCGCATTCGTACGGGTCGCTCTTGTGCGGGACGGCGCGCCGCGGGCCGAACAGCGTGTTCAGCACGGCGAAGGCGACGCCGATGAGCGTTCCGAGGCCGACGAAGACGATCGCCGGTAGATAGCTGTCCAGCACGACTTCCTTTCTATCAGCTATGCGCCCATTTGCCCGGATACCCCATGGATGAGCGGACGATCGCGGAGATCGCCGCCTGGGCCGTTCTCGCGGTCAACCTGGTCGCGGGCGCGTTCGCCGGCTGGCTCTGGTGGCGGGTCGAGCCGAGCGAGGCGATCTGGCCGCTGCTGCGGGCCGGGCAGGCCGTCGCCTTCGCCCAGGCCGCGGTGGCGGGCGTGCTGTACGCCGCCGGCTACGACCCGCACGACGAGCTGTACTGGCTCTACGCGTTCCTGCCGGTGGCGATCGGGCTGATCGCCGAGCAGCTGCGGATCGCATCGGCCGAGCAGGTGCTCGAGAACCGCGAGCTGCCCGACGCGCAGGCCGTGGGTGCGCTGCCCGCGGCCGAGCAGCGCTCCGTGGTCCTGTCGATCGTGCGCCGCGAGATAGGGGTCATGGCGCTCGCGGCGCTCGTCGTGGCGTTCCTCGCGCTGCGCGCCGCGCTGATCGTGTAAACCCGGGCACCTAATCCCAGGGCGCCACCGTCTCCGGGCGCGTGGCGGCTGGCTAGCGCCCGTGTGCCTGCCGTGCGAGCAGTACTTCGCTGGCCTCCCACAGTCGCTTCTGGGCGGCACGATCCCGGGAGCTCCGCGACGACCGGCGCGCACGATGACCGTGGAAGTACTTCCCGCTGACGTTCTCCACTTCCGGTGCGCCGGCGAGCCACACCTGCGTGCGGGCGCCGCGGCGCGGCGAGACGCCGAGCGGGGGCACCTGGGAGAGCAACACGAGCGCGCGCATGAGCGGGCCGCTGCCGCGCCCGAAGCCGGTGCGCACGAAGCCGGGATGCAGCGTGTTCGCCGTGACGCCGGTGCCCTCCAGCCGGCGGGCGAGCTCGTACGTGAACAGGACGTTGGCGAGCTTGGAGCGGCAGTAGACGGTGAAGCCGTCGTAGAAGCGCTCGCTCTGCAGGTCGCCGAAGTGCAGGCGCGCGCCGCGGTGACCGAGCGAGGACACCGTGACGACGCGGGCGGGGGCCGACGCGACGAGCCGCTCGCGCAGCAGCGAGGTCAGCAGGAAGGCGCCCAGATGGTTGACCTGGAACGTCTCCTCGAGGCCGTCGACCGTGATCCGGCGCTGCATGATCATCAGCCCGGCGTTGTTGACGAGCACGTGCAACGCGTCGAAGCGGGCCAGCAGCTCTCCCGCGGCATCGCGGACGGAGTCGAGGTTCGCGTGGTCGCAGGCGATGACGTGCAGGTCCTCGTTGCCGGTGGCGGCGGCGATCTGCGCGCGGGCCTGCTCGCCGCGCTCGGGGCTGCGGCACAGCAGCGCCACCGTCGCGCCCTTGCCGGCGAGGGCCAGCGCCGTCTCGTAGCCAAGGCCCGAGCTGGCGCCGGTGATCACGCAGACGCGGCCGGTCATCTCGCCGCCGGCCCGGTCGGTAGGCCGCACCGTTGGGTGATCGTCGTGTAGCGCCCGTCGAAGAACACGAGCGGGTCGCCGGGCGGGCCGACGCCGGTGCCGAGCACCTCGCCGATGCCGATCTCGTGGTCGCCGGCGGCGCGCAGCTCGCGCAGCTCGCAGGCGACCCAGGCCAGCGCGCGGTCGAGCACCGGCACGCCGTGCTCCTCGGACCAACCGATCCGCGGTCCGTTTCCCATAGTGCTGTGCCCACCGGACTGACCGCGGATCGGTCGGTGCCCCGTGACGGATTCGAACTTCTCGCGACCGACGCGCTTGGAGGCGAACACCGCCGCCAGGTCCTCGTCCGCGGCGCGCAGCACGTTCACGGCGAAGCGCCGTGAGGCACGGACGACGTCCAGCGTGCGCGAGCGCTCCTCGAAGCAGACGAGCAGCAGGCGCGGCTGCAGCGACAGCGACGTGATGGCGTTCGTCGTCATGCCGGCCGGGCCGTCGGGCCCGATCGCGGTGACGACGGTGACGCCGGTGGCGAAGCGGCCGATCGTGTCGCGGTAGGCGCGGGCGGGGTCGGAGGGGGGGTCGGCGGGCGGTGTGGTCACCCGGCGCCGGCCCCGGTTGCCGCCGTGAAGATGGGTCGCGCGTCGTCGATGCGACCATCTGCTCGGGCCGGCGCCGGGCTCGCCGCCGACTTCGCCGCCCGCGCGCTCATCTCTGCACCTCGAGCGTCCCGTACTGGCCGAGGTCGTCGTGGTTGGCGATCGTGCAGACGAGCCGGTACTCGCCGGGCTGCAGCGTCATCTTGATCGGCTCGGCGCGCTCGCCCGGCTGCATCGTCTTCGTGCGCTGCAGCTCCACCGGCCTGCCGTCGGGACCCTCCGGGATCTGGATGGCGAGGTTGTGCGTGAGCCGGCCGCCGTTGCGCACGTCGAACTTCATCCGCTTCGGGCTGGTGACCACGATGCTCTGCGGAACGACGCGGTACTCGTCGAGCGTGATCCGCAGGATCGGGCGGTCGGTGCGGAATACGTCGTCGTCGCCGCAGCCGCCCAGCACGAGCGCGAGGACGGCGAGAAGGGCTGTCAGGAGGATCGAGCGCGACATCGCCCGAGGCATTGTTCCGTATGATCTGCGCCGCCATGGCCGCCCGTGCATCGATCGCCGCCTGCCTCGTCCTCGCGGCGACCCTCGTCGCCGGTTGCGGCTCGAAGAGCATCGAGATCTCCAAGGACGATCCGGACCACACCGGGGCGGTGATCTTCGTCCAGCGCTGCGGTGCCTGCCACACGCTCAGCCAGGCGGGGACGCAGGGCTCCACGTTCGACGTGGCCGACCGCGAGAACGTCGACGGCCCGAACTTCGACGATCGCCAGGAGACCGTCGACGACGTCCTCTTCGCGATTCAGAACGGCGGCTTCTCCGGCGCGATAATGCCCGAGAACATCGTCACCGGCGAAGAGGCGCGCAAGGTCGCCGAGTTCCTCGCGAAGTACGCCGGGGAGGGGGGCAGCGACACGGCCGAGCTTGGGGCTCCGGGGCCGGAGACCAGCGGCGGGTAGGTACCCCGCCGTGCTGGACCTGAGGCGGATCCGCCGCGACCCGGAGGCGGTTCGGACCGCCCTGGCGCGACGCGGGCCGCAGGCCGTCGAGCGGCTGGACCGCGTGATCGAGCTCGACGCCCGCTGGCGCGAGGCGACGCAGGCCGCCGAGGCGCTGCGCGCCGAGCAGAAGGCGGCGTCCGAGGAGGTCGCCGCCGGCAAGCGCGAGCAGCGCGACGTGAGCGGGACGCTCGAGCACCTCAAGGTGCTGTCGGGCGAGGTCAAGGCGCGCAGCGAGCAGGCGCGCGAGGCCGAGGCCGAGCTGCAGGAGGTCCTGCGCACGCTGCCCAACCTGCCCGACCCGACCGCCGCCGAGCCCGAGGACGAGGTGCTGCGCGT
Source organism: Solirubrobacterales bacterium (assembly GCA_038233375.1). Lineage (GTDB taxonomy): Bacteria > Actinomycetota > Thermoleophilia > Solirubrobacterales > Solirubrobacteraceae > CADCVQ01. The sequence goes on along the minus strand of JBBSMC010000008.1, from coordinate 8,084 downwards.
CGTCGGCGAGGAGCGCCGTCTGCTGAGCGGGCGCGACCACCTCGAGCTCGCCGGTGAGCGGGTCGACATGGAGCGCGGCGCGCGGTTGTCGGGCGCGCGCTTCCCGATCCTGCGCGGCGATCTCGTGATGCTCGAGCTGGCGCTCGTGCAATGGGTCATGACGAAGCTGGGCGCCAAGGGCTTCGAGCCGGTCATCCCGCCGGTGCTCGTGCGCGAGCACGCCCTCTACGGGACGGGCATGCTGCCTGACACCGAGCAGCAGATCTACCACGTGGCCGAGGACGACCTGTACCTCGTCGGGACGAGCGAGGTGGCGCTGGCGTCGATGCACGCCGGCGAGATCCTCGACGCGGCTGCCCTGCCGCTGCGCTACGCGGGCTTCTCGCCGTGCTTCCGGCGCGAGGCGGGCGCCGCCGGCAAGGACACCCGCGGGATCTTTCGCGTGCACCAGTTCGACAAGGTCGAGATGTTCTCGTTCGTGCAGCCGGACGCCGGCGCGGCCGAGCACGAGCGGCTGCTGGCGATCGAGGAGGAGATCTTCAGCGAGCTCGAGGTGCCCTATCGCGTCGTGAACATCGCGGTGAACGACCTCGGTGCGAGCGCCGCGAAGAAGTACGACATCGAGGCCTGGCTGCCCGGTCAGCAGCGCTACCGCGAGGTCACCTCGACGTCGAACACGACGGACTTCCAGGCGCGGCGGCTGGAGATCCGGATGCGGCGCGAGAACGGCAGGCCGGAGGTCCTGCACACGCTCAACGGGACCGCGATCGCCGTGAGCCGGACGCTGATCGCGCTGCTGGAGAACGGCCAGCGCGAGGACGGCTCGATCCGGCTGCCGGCCGTGCTGGCGCCGTTCGGCGCGCCGGCCGAGCTGCTCGCTGCTTAGCTGACAGCGCTCGCTACTCCGCCGCCGGGGTGACGTGGGCGATCGCCTCGGCGCGGTCGGCGCAGATGTCGAACGTGCTGTCGAGGTTCGTGATCTGAAAGAGCCGCAGCACGGTCGGGTTCGTGCAGACGAGCGCCATGCGGCCACGTCGCTGGCCGACGAGGCGCAGGCCGTTGAGCAGCACGCTCAGTCCCGTCGAGTCGATGAACTCGACGCCGGTCATGTCGAGGACGATCGCCGTCTTGCCGCTCTCGATCGCCGCGGTCAGGTGCTCGGCGAAGCGCGGCGCGGTCGTGACGTGGATCTCGCCGCGGACGCAGATGACGTGCGCGCCGTCGCCGGGGCTCTCCTCGGAGAGCTCGAAGTGGGGGACCACCGGAGACACTCGAGAACTATCCCACTGCGGGCAGGTTCGTGCTGAGCCTGAGCCTTGGTCGCGGCGGGCGCGCGCCCGCGGTCGCGCGCCGCAATTGGACGGACGACCGCGCAGGGTCGTATCGTGTCCTATGTGACATCGGACGATGACAAGGATCTGACGATCGACGAGCTGGCGCGCAAGATCGGCATGACGGTGCGCAACGTCCGCGCGCATCAGTCGCGCGGACTGTTGCCGCCGCCGGTGCTGCGTGGTCGCACGGGCTACTACGGCGCCGAGCACGTCGCCCGCCTGGAGCTCATCCAGGAGCTGCAGGAGGAGGGCTTCAACCTCGATCTCATCAAGCGCCTCCTGGAAGGCGCCGGTGGGTCCAGCAGCGAGGTGCTGCGCTTCAAGCACGCGCTGGCGCGTCCGTTCGGCGACGAGGAGCCGGCCAACGTCAGCGTCGCCGACCTCATCAAGCAGTGGGGAACGGCCGATCCGAAGCACCTCATGAAGGCGCTCCAGATCGGCCTCGTGCGCCAGCTGCCCGACGGGCGCTTCGAGGTCCAGAGCCCGCGCCTGGCGCAGGCCGGCATGGAGCTGCAGCGCCTCGGCGTCCCGCTCGAGCGCTCCCTGGAGTTCACCGGCAACGTGCGCGAGCAGGCCGATCGGCTGGCGCAGACCTACGTCGACCTCTTCCTCGAGACGGTCTGGACGCCGTTCGAGCGCGCCGGGCTGCCTAGCGAGGGCTGGCCGCAGGTGCAGGAGGCGCTCGAGCGCCTGCACCCGCTGGCGTCGGAGTCGCTGCTGGCCGTCTTCGGGATGGCGATGAAGGCGGCGGTCGACCGCGCGTCGGCCCAGGCGCTGAAGCGGATGGCGGGTGAGACGGGCGACTCGGCGGCCGTGGCCGAGCCGGCGCCGGCGCCGGCCTCGTGAAGCGCGAGCTGCCGACGCTGCGCGGCGAGCGGGTGGTGCTGCGCCCGCTGGCGGCCGGCGACGCCGACCACCTCGCCGGGGTGGTCGGTCTGCCGGAGGTGGCCCGCTGGTGGGGCTCGCGCCCGCGTGACCGCGAGCATCACCGCGACGGGTTCGTCGAGGACGCCGCCGGCAACGAGGCGTTCGCGATCGAGGTCGACGGGGCGCTGGCGGGCTGGCTCGGCGTCTACGAGGAGGAGGAGTTCGATTACCGCCACGCGGGGCTCGACATCTTCCTCGACCCCGCGGTGCACGGCGCGGGCCACGGCCCGGCCGCGCTGCGAATGGCCGCGCGCTGGCTCATCGAGGAGTGCGGCCACCACCGGCTGATCATCGATCCCGCCGCCGCCAACGAGCGCGCGATCGCGGTCTACGCCTCGATCGGCTTTCGCCCCGTCGGCATCATGCGCGGCTACGAGCGCGCGGCGGACATGCGATGGCACGACAGCCTGCTGATGGACATGCTGGCCGACGAGCTGCGCTGAGTACTGGTCCGATGGCCCCGCCGGTGCTCAGCTCCCTCGAGCTCAACCGGGCGACGCTGGCGCGGCAGATGCTGCTCGCGCGGGCGCAGAACGTTGGGGTGCCGGCTGCGATCGAGCGGATCGGGGGGATGCAGGCGCAGGAGCCCAAGCACCCGTTCATCGGGCTGTGGACGCGGGTGGAGGGGTTCTCGGGGGAGTCGCTGCTGGGCGCGCTCGCGGAGCGCGACGTCGTGCGCGCGACGCTCATGCGCTCCACCCTGCACCTCTTCAGCGCCGCCGACTACGCGGCGCTGCGGCTCGCGCTGCAGCCGCCGGCTTCGGTGGCGTTGCGCGTGCTGGGCGCACGGGCGGGGGGGCTGGATCCGGTGGCGGTGGTGGCTGCCGCGCGCGATCTGCTGGCCGGGCGCCCGCTGACATTCGATGCGATCCGCGCCGGGCTGCAGGATCGCTTCCCCGACGTCAACGACCGGGCGCTGGGCTACGCGGCGCGGACGCTCGTGCCGCTCGTGATGGTGCCCGACGCGGCGGGCCGGTGGGGCTATCCGCGCGTCTGCGAGTTCGCGCTCGCCGAGGAGTTCCTCGACGGGCCGCTGGCATCCGCCGCGCCGGATGCGCTCGTCGAGCGCTACCTGGGCGCGTACGGCCCGGCGAGCGCGGGGGACCTGCAGACGTGGTCGGGCCTCGGCGGGATGAAGGCGGTCCTCGAGGGGATGCGGGATCGGCTGGCGGTGTTCGCCGATCAGCGCGGGCGTGAGCTCTTCGACCTGCCCGGCGCGCCGCGGCCGGACGCCGACGTAGAGGCGCCCGGGCGCTTCCTGCCGGAGTTCGACAACCTCGTGCTCGCCCACGACGACCGCTCGCGCGTGATCGCCGACGAGCACCGGCCGCTCGTCACGACGAAGAACCTGCGCGTCAAGGCGACGTTCCTGCTCGACGGCGTGGTCGCCGGGACGTGGACGATCGAGCGCAGGCGCAAGGTCGCGACGCTGACGCTGGCGCCGTTTCGCAAGCTGCTCAAGCGAGCCCGCGCGGAGCTCGACGCCGAGGGCGAGGCGCTGCTGCGCTTCGCCGAGCCCGACGCGAGGAGCTGGGACATCCGGCTCGCGTAGGACCCGGCGCGCGTCGGTCCTACGGCAGGCGGCCGAACAGCGCGAGCACCGCGGGCGGGCAGCTGACGATGAATCCCTTCGCCGCATCGAAGATCTCCGACGGCTTCTTGCCCTCGTCGAACGCGGTCGGGAACGGCGAGTCGCCGTTGATCAGGTTCAGGTACGCGGCGTGGCGTGCCTCGACGGTCGCGATCTGCGCGCCGGCCTGCAGGTTGTCGCCTGCGTCGACGTAGCGGATCGCCCCGTCGTACGCCATGACGCCCGTGTTCTCGAGCAGCTGCGCCGTCTCGAGGAAGGCGCGGACGCTGCCGAGCGCCGACGAGAAGTCGAACTTGCACGGCCCGACGGCCGCGCCGCCCAGAGCGCCGGCGAGGAACTCGACGTGGGTGACCTCGTGGTCGCGGATGGTGGTCAGCTCGCCGTACGCGCCGCTGCGAATCCGTCCGCCGAAGCCGGCGAACTGCTTGGAGCCGGTGATCTGGCCGCGGCTGAACTCGGCCGAGCTGCGTGGCACGCCGGTCGTGCCCTTGCCGCCGAGCGCCTGAACGTAGAACGTCGCCTCGAGATACTCGAGCGTCAGCGCGTAGTTGAGGATGTCGACGTCCGGGATCGTGTCGCCGTGGCCGGCGACGGCCGCGCCCGGAGTGGCGAGCAGGGCGCCGCCGGCGACGAGCGCGGCGCTGCCGAGTCCAGCCTTGCGCAGGAAGCCGGCGCGTGTCTGGCCGGCCTCGGGAATGTCGATGGACGGTGGGAGCTCGTTCATGGGCCTCGTCTCTTCGGTCGGTGCAGATGAATAGACCATTTTCGCTGGAAAAGCGGTCGCCATGTGTCTATCCCGCTAACGCGGCCAGACCAAGCGGGTTGGCGCCCCGCCGTCCCGACCACCAGCGTGCACGCGCCAAGCTCGTGGCGCGGCGCCGAAATCACGCGCTACTGCGGCTCGTTCTGCGCGGCGCTGCGGGCGACCACGAGGCGCCGCAGGCGGTCGTCGTCGGGCTTGGAGGGCTCGGTCGTCGCGACGAAGTCGCGGATCAGCTCGGTGAAGGCGAGCGGGTCGTCGTGGTGGGGGAAGTGGCCCGCGCCCTCGAAGATCTGCAGCCGGCTGCCCGGCCAGTTGCCGTGCGCGCGGATCCCGTGGCGGGCCGGGATGACGGGGTCCCTGTCGCCCCACACGAGCAGCGTCGGGACGTCGTGTGCGAGATAGAGCTTGTCCGTCGCGTCGACCCGCTGGCCGCCGCTGTCGATCACCGAGCGCGCGGTGTGCACGAACGCTCGCCGGCTCTGCGCCTCCTGCAGCGACGCGAAGCCGGTGGCCATCTCGGCGATGCCCGAGCCGATCCGCAGCCCGAGCCTGCTCAGCCCGCGGCCGAGGGTCGCACCGGCGGTGACGAGCGGCTTGGAGACGAGCAGCGGCAGCACGAGTTCGGCGCCGGGCAGCGCGACCGCCCGCAGCACAGGGCTGACCTGGCGACCGAGACCGCCGCTGGAGACGAGCACGAGCCGCTCGATGCGCTCGGGGAACTGATAGGCGAACTGCATCGCGATGCCGCCGCCGAGCGAGTGGCCGACGATCGTCGCGCTCTCGTGGCCGAGCGCGACGAGCAGGTCGCGCAGCAGCGCGGCGTTGGCGCCGAGCGAGTAGTCCGCGCGCGGCTTGTCGGAGTCGCCGTGTCCGAGCAGGTCGGGCGCGATGACCGTGAAATGGCGACCGAGCTGCGCCATCACGGGCTCCCAGCTGGCCGACGAGTTCGTGATGCCGTGCACGAGCACGAGCAGCGGGCCGCTGCCGCAGCGGCGGTAGCACAGCCGATCGCCGTGCAGCTGGATGTCGGACAGGCGGACTATGCGATCTTCATCTTCGCGATCCCGCCGTTCGTGGCCCAGGCCTTCTGGCCGTTGAGGACCCACTCGTGCGCGGCGGGACGCAGGACGCCGGCGGCGAAGCCGTGGAGCCAGTCGCGGATGTCGCGCTGGTCCTGAGAAAGCTCGAGCGAGAACGCAGGCGTCTGCACGGCGTCGGCGGTCGTTGACATGCCGTCAGGCTACTGCGGGCGTGGCCGGTTCAAGAGCGCTTGCGGCGCAGCTGGGACTTGAGGAACGTGAGCACGCTCGGCGCCTCGGGGCGGTGCTTCTCGAGCGCCGTGAGGCAGTCGCTGCACAGGCATCCCTCGTAGTACTGGGCGAAGGCGGCGCGCGTCGTGTCGGAGACCACGACGTCGCGACACCAGCAGCTCTTCGTATCGACCCCGCATTCGAAGGGGGCGGTGCAGCGGGGGCAGACGACGGGGGCGGGCATGCCTACATCTTGACGAAGCCGTCGCGTACTCGTGAGGCGTCTATGCCGGCGGCGAGGCGACAGCCCCGTGTGGCAACGGCACGTCGTGGCCGTCGACGCCCTATCCCCACCAGCGCATCCGCGGTGCGAGCGGGTCGGTCACGCGCGACAGCACACCACGAACGGGCGCGGTGCGGCGAATACGTCGCACATAGCGCGTCTCATCCGACACACCGCGCGGTTGACGACGGCTCAGTCGGGCGGCAGGGCGGTGTGTCGAATGAGCCTCGGCCGGCGAGGCTGATTCGACACACCCGCCCGTCAACGAGTGCGCGCCTTGCGCGTGGCCTTCTTCTTCGTCGCCTCGTCCTGCAGACGCTGGGCTTCGGCCTGCTCCGTCAACGCGGCCTCGCGCTCCTCGAGCGCCTTGGCCTCGGCCCTGAGCTGCTCGAGTCGCGCCTCGTCGGCCTGCTCCTCGATCTTCTCGTCGGCGTTCGCCCGAGCCTTGCGGTTGGCGACCTTGCCCGTCCGCTCACGGCGCGCGGCGCCGGCGGCACGCTGCTGCTTGCGTTTCTCCGCCGCCTCGCGCTCCTGCTCGGCGCGCTTCTCGGCGGCCGCGCGGCGGTCCTCCGCGTCCTCGACGCGATCGCTGAAGCGCCCGTCGGCGTCGGCGCTGCGGTGTTCGGCTTCCGTCCGCAATCGCAGCTCGCGCTCACGCTCGTCGGCGGCGAGCCGTCGGGCCATCGCGTCCTCGCGCAGCTCGCGGTCGAACAGCGCGATGCCGGCCGCGTCGCGCAGCGTCGCCTCGAAGCGGTCCACCGCGATGCCGGCCGCGGGCTTCGTGCCGCTGCCGTTGCCGGGCAGCATCGACACGACGATGTCCAACGGCAGGCGCGTCAGCTTCACGCCGGCGTCGACCGCGCCGCGCGGGATGTCTCGCATGATGCTCATCTCTCTCGCTCCTCTGGGTCGATCGCGTCGGCGTTCTGCCGCGCGGCGTTAGCCTCGACCTCGAGGCGAGCGGCCTCCTGCGCCGCCGCGACGCGCTCGGCCTCGGCGGCGCGCTCGGCGAGGTCCGCGCCGCGCTCCTGCAGGCGCTCCTTCTGGCCGGCGGCTTCCTTCTGGCGCTGCGCCTGCGCCTGCGCGGCGGCCTCCGTCTCGCGACGATCGCGCTCGATCGCCTCCTCGCGCTCACGGGCCGCGATCTCGGTCTCGAGGCGCTCGCGCTCGATCTCGTTCTCGGTCAGCTCGGCCTCCAGGTCGGCCTCGGCCTTGGTCTGCTCGGCGCGCTCGCCGGCGACCGCGGCACCCGCCTCGGCCTCGACCTGCGCCTGCTGCAGGCGCCCTTCGCGAGCGAGATCCTCGTTTCCGACCGCGGATCCCGCCGCTTCCTTGACCTTCCCGGCGATCTTGCCGGCCATGCCGCCGCGGGTGTACTCGGGAGTTTCGGGATTCGTCACGTCTCAGCTCCAGTCTGGGTTTCGACGGCCCGCGCGATCCGGGCCGGACAATCTGCTTACCCGTAACAGGCAGGGAGTCTCTGTGGCGAGCGACACACCGGCATCGTTGGCGTCGCGGCACCTGTCGCGGGAGAGCGGAGGGGGCGGGATTCGAACCCGCGATCCGCTTTCACGGACTCCGGTTTTCAAGACCGGTGCATTCAACCGCTCTGCCACCCCTCCAGCGCCACAGAACCGTAGCGGCCGGATGGCTCGACCCGGCGCGTCCGCACGGTCCTGGCGTACGGCCGGCGCAAGCCCTCGTCCGCACACGGCGCGTGGCCCTTTAGACTAGGAACGGACCGAGCCCCGCCAGGAGAGGTGGCCGAGTGGCTGAAGGCACTCGCCTGCTAAGCGAGTATGGGGATTAAACTCCATCGCGGGTTCGAATCCCGCCCTCTCCGCTACATTGCACGACCCCAAGCGCCCGTAGCTCAGCTGGATAGAGCGTCGGTCTACGGAACCGAAGGTCAGAGGTTCGAATCCTCTCGGGCGCG
>JBBSMC010000007.1:0-55429 GCA_038233375.1 Solirubrobacterales bacterium | reverse complement strand
GGCGCCGGAGCAAACCCGGCCGCCTGCGGGCGGTGCCCCCGACCCGACCTCCGCCATGCGCCACGATGTCGCCCATGCGCTGCCTCTACGTCGACCTCGACAGCACCCTGCTCGGACCCGGCGGGGCGCTGCTGCTCGACGCCGACAAGAGGTTCACGCTACAGGGCGTCCGTGCGCTGCAGGCCTGCGACCGCGCCGGCGCCGAGGTCGTGCTCATGTCGGGTCGCCGCGAGTCGACCGTCAAGGAGAACGCGCGCCTGTTCGCACAGCCCGCCTACATCTTCGAGGCGGGCTCGTGCCTCGTCGTCGACGGCGAGGAGATGTGGCTGACCGGCGACTACCTGCCCCACGGCGACGGCGGCACGATCCACGACCAGATCGAGGCGGCAGGGGCGCCGGCGCTGCTGCTCGAGCACTACGCGGGCCGCCTGGAGTATCACGACCCCTGGCATCACGGTCGCGAGGTCTCGCATCTCTTCCGCGGCCTCGTCGACGCGCACGAGGTCGACGCGCTGCTCGCCGAGCACGGCCACAGCGGCTTGCGGCTCGTCGACAACGGCGGCGTGCACCGCCGCTCGCCGGATCTCGTCGCCCTGGAGGAGGTGCGCGCCTACCACCTCGTCCCGCGCGGAGCGTCCAAGGCCAACGCGGTCGCCCGCCACATGCGCGTCCGCGGCTTCAGCGCGCAGGACGTGATCGCCGTCGGCGACTCGCGTGAGGACATGGAGACCGCGGCGAACGTCGGCACGTTCTGGTTCGTCGCCAATGCGGTGCAGCGCGACCCGACGCTGCACGGCGCGAGCTCCGGCCGCTCGAACGTGCGCGTCGCCGACGGGTCCTACGGCGCGGGCGTCTATGACGCCGTCGTCACGACTCTGGCCGAGCGCTGACGCCGCGCAGCTTCGCCGCCAGCCCGGCCCAGAATCCGGGCGGCGGCCGCCGGCGCCAGCGGGCCGGCGGAGGCACGGTCGTGCGCACGAGCGCGATCCAGTCGTCGAGCGGAAGCTCGCCGGAGATGAGCTCGGCCAGCCCCTCGGTGACCGTCGCCTCCAGGCCGGCGTTGCGCAGCGCACGCGCCAGCAGCGGCACCGACTCGAGCGCCTCGACCGCCTGGCCGACCCGCTCGGGGATCTCGCCCGCCGGGACGCCGGCCGCGAGCAGCTCGCCGGCGCGGCGGTTGCGACTCTGCGGCGCCAGCACCGTGGCCACGAGGTCGCCGGTGCCCGCCAGCCCGAGCATCGACTCCGGACGCGCCCCCTGGGACTCGGCGTAGCGCCAGACCTCGGCGAAGATGTGGCCCGCCGCGGCGCCGGCCGCGTTCAGGCCCTGCGCCTCGGTCGCCCCCGCGGCGAGGCCGGCGGCGTTCTTGGCGGCGCCGGCGAGCTCGACGCCGATCGGGTCGTTGGAGCGCTCGCAGACGACGCGCGCGCGGATGAAGACGCCCGCGATCGTGTTCGCGAGCTCCTCGTTGGTGGAGGCGGCGACGAGCGCGGCTCCCTCGCTGACCATCTCGCGTGCGTGCGCCGGCCCGCCGATGCAGGCAACGCGCGCCTCGCCGAAACGCTCGCGCAGCAGCACGGTGGGCGCGGTGCCATCGGGCGGCGTGAGTCCCTTGGCCAGCGAGATGACCGCCGTGCGCGAGCCCAGGCCGGCCTTCTTCAGCCCGCGGATCGTGGCCCCGAGCCCGTCGGACGGCACGCCGAGGAACACGTAGTCGGCGCGCCCGAGGCCGGCCTCGACGCTCTCCACGCGCAGCTCGCGCGGGAACTCGACGCCCGGCAGGTAGACGAGGTTCTCACGGTCCTCCTGCAGGCGGCGCGCCTGCTCGGCGGTGCGCGACTGCAGCGTCGTGCGCAGCCCCCCGCGGGACAGCAGCACGGCGACCGCGGTTCCGAACGAGCCAGCGCCGACGACGATCGCCCGCCGCGCGACGGGCGAGGGCAGCGACAGGCTGGGGCGTTGGCGGCCGTCGGGCATCGGCCGCGAGGGTACTCAGGGATGGCTGCGCAGGATCTCCGAGTCGGCCGGGGAGATCTTGATCTGCAGGATGCGAGCACCCGGATCGAGCGCTAGGCCGCCGTCCTTGCTGAGGACCGACAGGATCTTCGTGCCGGCCGGCGGCGCGTCGACCGCCCGCCACCGGGTCGGCGTCTCGCCGTCGCGCGCCCGGCCGGGGTTGTCGGTGATCAGCATCCACTGCACGCGAAATCCCAGCTGCTCGAGGGCGCGACCCGTCGCAGCCGGATCGTCACGGTTGATCGCCGCGCCGATCTCTCGATGCGTCTCCTCGATGCGCGCGGGGCCGTCGAGGACAACCGTGGCGATCGCCGGCGTGGCGACAAGCGCCAGAACGCCGAACGTGAGCGCTGCCCAGCGGCGGCGCCGGTCACGCTTGCGGGGCGGCTCGGCGACCGCTTCCAGCCGACGGCCGAGCTCGTCGAGCGCCGCGATGCCGGTCGATGCGGGATGCGGGGTCATGTGAGCCTCTCAGGAATGGTCTTCGTCGGGTCCAGCGCGCGGCCGATCGCGCGCAGGCCGCGCGATACCCGTGCGCGTGCGGCCGGCTCGGTGATCGCCAGCCGTGCGGCGATGTCGTCGTAGGGAAGTTGCTCGACGACGCGCAGCTGCAGCGCCTCGCGGTGCTCCTCGGTGAGCGCGTCGAGCTCCCGCGCGACCGCGCCGCGCAGATCGTCGAGGCCGGCGAGCTCGACGACGCGCACGAGGTCCTCCGGCTCGAGCGACGGCACCTCGATGCCGAGGCGGGTCAGCGCGCGGCGTTCGGCGGTCCCGCGGCGCACGTAGCGCGAGAGGACGTTGCGAGCGATCCCGAACAGCCAGGCGGCGGCGTCCTCGTCGCTGCTTCCGCGAAAGCGCCGCCGCGACTCGAAGGCCTGGGCGAACGTCTCTGCCGTGAGATCCAGAGCCGTCTCCGGGTCGCACGTACGGCGGGCGAGGAAGACGAGGATCGAGCGGGCGTGAAGTGCGTAGGCGACGGAGAAGCCTTCCCGCGTTGCCAGCGCACTCTTGGGGGTTTTCATGCTCCGTAGTGCCACGACCACGGTCGAGTGTGACCGGCCCGCGCGCGCGGGCCGGTCAAAGGCGCGTCAGTTGCCGGCGGCGCGGCGGTAGCGCGAGACGGCCAGCGGCGCGAACACGGCGATGATCACGAGCGACCAGACGACCGCGCCCCAGACGCTGTTGCCCGCCGGCGCGCCGACCCACAGCGAGCGCATCGCGTCGACGACGATCGTGAACGGGTTGATCTCGGCGAACCACTGCAGTCCCGCCGGCATCGACTCGACCGGCACGAACGCCGACGAGATGAACGTCAGCGGGAAGACCGCGATGAAGCCCAGCGAGTTCGCCGCCTCGGGCGAGGACACGATCAGCCCGAGCAGCGCGAAGATCCACGAGAACGCGTAGCCGAACAGCAGCAGCAGCCCGAACCCGCCGACGATCTCGATCAGGCTCGCGTTGAACGAGAAGCCGATGATCAGGCCGGTGACGACCAGCACCGCCACCGACAGCGTGTTCGTCACGACGTCGGAGAGCGTGCGCCCGGCGAGCACCGCCGAGCGCGCCATCGGCAGCGAGCGGAAGCGGTCGATGAGGCCCTTGTGCAGGTCCTCGTTGAGGCCGAGCGCGGTCACGAAGCCACCGAAGGCGATGTTCTGAACGATGATCCCGGGCAGCAGGAACGCCGCGTAGCTGTCGTAGAAGTCCGGCACGAGGATGGCGCCGCCGAAGACGTAGACGAACAGCAGCACGAACATCACGGGCTGCACGGTGAACGCGAGCAGCAGGTCGGGGGCGCGCGTCAGGCGCACGAGGTTGCGCTCGGCGACGATCATCGTGTCGGTCACGAGACGGCTCATGCGGCCTCCTCCTTGGGCTGGTCGTCGGTTTCGCTTTCGGCCACGTGGCCGGTGAGCGACAGGAACACGTCGTCCAGCGTCGGCCGGCGCAGCGTGATGTCGTCCACCCCGACCCCGGCCTCGTCGAGGCGGCGCACGGCTGCGACGATCGTCCCTGCGCGCCGGCGCACGCCGACCGTGACGCTGTCGCCCTCGTAATGCGGCGGCTCGTCGGAGATCGCCGCGAGGGCCCGCACCGCGACCTGCGGGGCGGAGCCCGGCGTCAACCGCACCTCGAGGCGCTCGCCGCCGACGCGATCCTTCAGCTCGTCGGGCGTGCCCTGGGCGATGACGCGGCCACGGTCGATCACGGCGATCGTGTCGGCGAGCCGGTCCGCCTCATCGAGGTACTGCGTCGTCAGCAGGACGGTGCGGCCCTCGGCGACGAGCTCCTCGATCGTCGTCCAAACATCGAGCCGGCTGCGCGGGTCCAAGCCGGTCGTCGGCTCGTCGAGGAAGAGGACCGGCGGCTTGGCGACGAGCGCCGCCCCGAGATCGAGGCGGCGCCGCATGCCGCCGGAGTAGGTCTTCGCGGGCCGTCCGGCCGCTTCGGTGAGATCGAAGCGGTCCACCAGCTCGCGTCCGCGCACGGTGGCCGCCGCGCGGCTCATCCCGTACAGGCGGCCGACCATCACGAGGTTCTCCAGGCCGGTCAGGTTCTCGTCGATCGCGGCGTACTGGCCGGCGAGGCCGATCCGCTCGCGCACCGTTGCCGCGTCGCGCACGACATCCAGGCCGGCGACGAAGACCTCGCCGGCATCGGGCGCCAGCAGCGTCGCCATGACGCGGACGGCGGTCGTCTTGCCGGCGCCGTTGGGGCCGAGCAGGCCGAGCACCGTGCCCGGCGCGACCTCGAGGTCGACGCCGTCGAGCGCCTGCACGTCGCCAAAGGACTTGCGCAATCCGCGTACGCGGATCGCGAGCTCCGGATCGGAGCTGCGCTGCGTTCTCGCTTCCGTCATCGGCTCATCCAATCTGATCGGCATGACGGGGACCGTAAGGGTGGTTTAGGCCAGGTTCTGGCCTGAACTTCTGCCACAGTTCACGGCACGATGACCGAGACATCGGGCCGCCTCCTGAAGCTGCTGTCACTGCTGCAGACGCGCCGTGACTGGCCCGGCAACGAACTCGCTCAGCGGCTCGGGGTGTCGGGTCGCACGATCCGCCGCGACGTGGAGCGCCTGCGGGACCTGGGCTATCCGGTTGATGCGGTCACCGGACCGGCCGGAGGCTACAGCCTGCATGCCGGCACGGCGATGCCTCCGCTGCTGCTCGACGACGACGAGGCGGTGGCGATCGCCGTCGGCCTGCGAACCGCTGCCGGGGCCTCGGTGACCGGCATCGAGGAGACCGCGATCCGCGCGCTCGTCAAGCTCGAGCAGGTGCTGCCTTCGCACCTGCGCCGGCGTGTCAACGCGCTCGGGTCGGTGCTCGCGACGCTCCCCGCGAGCGGGCCGATGGTCGACCCCGAGGCGCTGACGACGATTGCCGGCGCCTGTCGCGATCGCGAGCGCCTGCGCTTCGCCTACCGCAGCCGCGACGACCAGGAGAGCCGCCGCATCGTCGAGCCACACAGCCTCGTCAACCTCGGCCGGCGCTGGTACCTAGTCGCGTGGGACTGCGACCGTCAGGACTGGCGGACGTTTCGCATCGACCGCCTGGAGCGCCCCGCCCCCGCGGGCGGGCGGTTCGAGCCGCGCACGTTGCCGGCCAAGGATCCGGCGGCGTTCGTCGCCGCGGGCCTGCGCGTCGCGCCCTCACGCCATCAGGCGCACGTCACGCTGCGCGCGCCGGCCGCCGAGTTCGAGCGTCGCCCGTACCTGTGGGGCACCGTCGAGGCTCGCGACGAGCACAGCTGCACGTACCGCACGAGCGACGACTCACTCGACTGGCTGGCGATGCGGCTCGGCATGCTCGGCGTCGAGTTCGAGGTCCACGAGCCGCCCGAGCTGGCCGAGCGCTGCGCGCAGCTCGCTGCGCGGTTCGGGAGGGCGGCCGGCGCGAATGGTGTGGCGGATCCTTAGTACTCCCCGCCACAAGTTCCGCGGTTTCTCCCGGCGCCCGATCCGCGCCTGACGGCCGCCGTCGCCCGCCCCCGTGCCACCGGCACGAAGGCGGGTCACCATCGACCGTCAGATCACGGCCGGGCATCCGGGAGAACTCCACGGAACTTACGGCGGGAAGCACTTAGCCTCGCCGGCCCGAGACTGATTCGCCACACCGATCGCGCTAGAAGACGTTGTCGCAGTCGTTCAGGCCGTAGGCGGTGGCCAGCCGTCGTTCGTTGCTGCTGAGCGCACCGGTCGTGGCGGCGACCTTCTCGCCCTTGGCCCGGTCGTCCGTGCGCGCCGCGTCGGCGAGCTGCGCGTGCGCCTCGAGCAGCGCATCGGCGGCGCCGTAGTAGGCGTCGACCTGCGCCCGGTCGGCGGTCGGGGACTTGAGGGACCGCAGGCGCGCGAGGCCCTTGCGCGATTGCACGAGCGTCGCCTCCAGCAGCGGCGCCACGCGCGTGAGGCCGACGCCCTCGGGCAGCGCGTCGACCTTCTCGGCGTATGGTTCGTGGGCCCTCTTGACGTCGCGGCAGATCGCGCCCGCCTGGGCGATGAACTGCGCCTTCGTGAGCGAGTTCTCGTCGCCCTTGTCGTCATCGCCGCCGCATCCCGCCAGCGCGACGGCCGCCACCCCCAGCACCGCCGCCCATTTCCTGTGCATGGCGAGGACCCTAGAGATACGCCGCCAGCGCCTCGCCGGCCGCCTCGAGCTCGGCGACGGTCGATGCCTCGACGATCGCCTGCAGATCGAGGATCCGGGCGTCGAAGCGGTCGATGGCGTCGGTCGCGGTGACGGCGTGGCAGGGCACGCCGGATTGCCGTGCGCGGGTGGCGATCTCTCCCACGGCGCGGCCGCGCAGCGTTGTGCGCTCCAGGCGCCGCTCGCCGACTACGACCGCGCGCGCGGCGCGCATGCGCGCATCGAAGTCCAGCGCCTCGAGCACGAAGGGCACGCCGGCCACGAGCCGGCCGCCGGCCTCGTCGCGCAGGGCCAGGACGAGGGCGCCGGGCTGGCGCACGTCGCAGAGCACGACGAGCGCCGCGCCGGCGACGCCGCCGTGTTCGGCGATCGCGGCGAGCAGCTCGTGTGTGCCCTGGTCCCGTACGCCGGAGGCCACTTCGCCGGCCGCGGCGGCGACGAACACCACCTCCGCGCCGGACGCCGCCGCGGCGGCCATCCGCTGAGCCGTCAGCTGCGCGCACGGCTCGAGCTCGACGATCGCCGTGCCGCCGCCGTCGATCAGGGCGAAGCCGTCGGCGGTCTCGCCGCCGAGCGCGGGCAGCAGCGCCTCGATCGTCCCGCGCCCACCGCTGCTGACGGGGCAGACCTCGGGCGGCGGCGTGACGCCGGCGCGCTCGAGGCCGCGCGCGATCGCGGCGGCGACGACGGGCGCGCGCAGCTCGCCGTCGAACGTTTCAGGCGCGATCAGAACGGGCGGCTGGTCGATCATGGACTAGAGGATGGGCCGACGGGGTGTGGCGAATCCGTGTCGCTCCGCGTGCACGATTCGCCACACCCCCGGATCGCAACCGATCGCCCGTATGCGAGACCCCGCGCTGACATCCGTAGTCAGGACTCGAGCTGATCGATGAGGCACTCCGCGGGCGGCTTGTCGTCGCGCCAGCGCAGGACCTTCGTGCCGTGGCGGATGCGCCCGTCGGAGACGTGGTCGAAGGTCACCTCGACGACGAGCTGCGGCCGCAGCGCGACCCACTCGAGCTCGCGACCGTGCGTCCAGCGCGACGCCTCGCCGCTGCCGCGCTCACCGGTTTCGTACGGCGCCAGCTCCTCGACGAGCTCGGCCTTGCGCTTGGCCGCGAAGCCGCTGGAATGGCCGATCTCGCGCAGCCGCCCCGCCTCGTCGTACAACCCGAGGATGATCGCGCCGACCGTGCCCTCCTTCTTACCCGGCCGCCAGCCCATGACGACGGCGTCGATCGTCCGCACGCGCTTGATCTTCACCATGCCCTTGCGCTCGCCGGGCAGGTACGGCGCCGCGAGCTGCTTGGCGATCACGCCCTCCTCGTCGTGCAGCCAGCGCTGCGCGGCGTCCGCCGTGCGCGCGACCGGCGTCAGCTCCAACCCCGCGATGCCCTCGAGCACCAGGCGGCGCTCCTCGTAGGAGCACCGCATCAGCACCTCGTCCTCGACCGCCAGCACGTCGAAGGCGACGAAGCGCGCCGGCGTCTCCTCGGCCAGCCGCGCGATCCGCGACGCGGCCGGATGGATGCGCTGGCCGAGCGTGCCGAACGACGCCGCGACGAGCTCGCCGTCGACCACGTAGCGCCCCGCCGGGAAGCTCACCTCGGGGAAGTAGCGCGACAGGTCCTTGCCGTTGCGCGACTGGATGTGGCTCTCGTCGCCGTCTACGAAGACGATCGCGCGAAAGCCGTCCCACTTGGGCTCATAGGCCCAGCCGTCACCCTCCGGCAGGCTCGCACGCGGGCGTGCGAGCTGGGGCAGGACCGGCGGCGTGAGCGGCAGCGGCACGCGCAGAACCTTACGAGACGTTCGCCTTCACCTGGCGTCGCGGCGCGCAGCCTGTCACCCGCGACGCGCGAGTTCGTGACGTTCGCCGAGCGGCGTCTGGACGCACTCGCGGAGGTGCTGCGGACCGGGGCGCCGCGGCGCGCAGCCCGCAGCCCGCTCCCGCCCCGCGCGACCGCCGCGTGCGCACCTGGAATTTCGCGTCCGGCGCTCAAGGTCGGGGCTCCTGCGCCGGTTCTAACGCCGCGGTGCGGCCGTACTGCCGCGCAGGCGCCGCAGGACCCGGTCGGCCAGCCCGGGCGACAGGCCGTGGAGGATGCCCATGCCCTTGACGAGCGGCCGGTAATGCAGGTGGCGGCTGTCGCGCTCGATGGCGCTGACGATCCGCGTCGCGAGGGCCTCGGCGGACGCGGCGCTGGGGCCGCCGCGGTACCACTGCGGCATCTGCGTGCCCTCGTGGTCGTGCAGCGACGTCTGGATCTCGCCCGGGTAGACGGTCGTCACGGAGACGCCGGTGCCGGCGAGCTCGTGGCGCAGCGCCTCGGAGAACATCCGCTGCGCGGCCTTCGTCGCGCTGTAGGCGGCGGCGCCGGGGAAGCCGCGCAGCCCGGCACCCGAGGACATGACGACGATGTGACCGCCGCCCTCGAGCAGATACGGCAGCGCGGCATGGATCGTGTAGACGGTCCCGAGCCAGTTGACCTCGGTCATCCGCTCGATCTTGTCGAGGCTCTGCGTGGCGATCGGCTCGTAGTAGGCGATCCCGGCGTTGGCCACGAGCAGATCCAGCCCGCCCGTCGCGGCCGCGAAGTCCTCGATCGCCGTCGCGATCGACGCCGGCAGGGCGACGTCGCACGTCAGCGCGTGGTGCGCCCCGGGCAGCCCCAGCGCGAGCGCCTCGAGCTCGCTCGTCGAGCGCGCGGCGAGTCCCACCGTCGCGCCGCGCTCGGCGAGCGCCTCAGCGACGGCACGGCCGATTCCGCGCGAGGCGCCGGTAACGAGCGCGCGCGTGCCAGATCTGATCTGCATCGGCCGCGACTCTAGTCGCGTTACCTTTAGGTGGGCGTGCCGCCGGCCGATAGGATCGCGTGAGCCGATGGCAACCGAGCACGCCACAGTCGCCGAGGAGGAGTACCTGCAGACGCTCTTCTGGCTGCAGGAGGCCCGGCTGCCGATGACGGGCGCGAACGTCGCCCGCGCGATGCAGCTCTCCGCGCCGACGGTCCACGAGATGATCGGCCGCCTCGAGCGCGACGGCTACATCACGCGCGGGCAGGACAAGCACATCAGCTTCACCGAGACGGGCCTGGAGCACGCCGAGGGCGTCGTACGCCGCCACCGCCTCATCGAGCGCTTCCTGACCGACGTGCTGGGCATTCCCTGGGACGAGGTCCACGAAGAGGCCGAGCGCCTCGAGCACGCGATGAGCCCCGTCCTCGAGGAGCGCATGCTCGCCGCGATCGGCAACGCCAAGACCTGCCCGCACGGTCACCCGATCGTCGCCGGCACGCGGATCGACGGCGTCCCGCTCGCCGACGTGTCCGAGGGGGCGAGCGTCACGATCCTACGCTTCGAGAACGAGGCCGAGGACCTGCTGCACTACCTCAAGGAGACGGGCATCGAGCCGGGGATGAAGGGCACGCTGACGGCGCACTCCGACGACGAGGTGACCGTCACCGGGGAGGACGGCGATGCGCGGACGCTCACGTTCTCGGTCGCCGAGACGGTCTCGGTCCTGGCCGACCCGTCGCCGCCCACGCGCATCGCGCTGCCCGAGCAGCTCGTGCTGGCGCGTGAGCGCTACGGGCGCTGACGCTGGTTGTACGCTGACATCTCGTAAGCTCGGAAGAGACGGGACGTACATGCGCACACGGATGGTCTGCTTGGAAGACGGCATCACATCTTGCGGCTTTCGCAAGATGGCGGCCTACGTGGCCCAGCTCGAGCCCGGCACGGAGTCCTACTACATCTCCACCGAGCGCTACCGCAGCGTCAAGACCGCCGTGCGCGGGATGGGCGACAAGGCCGTCATCGGCGACGAGCAGGTCGACGAGATGGCGCAGGGCCTGGCCGATTCGGACCTCATCGGCTTTTCCTCGATGACCGGCTACGCGGACCTGACGCGCCGCCTGATCGGCCGCATCCGCGAGATCAACCCGTCCGTCTACATGATCTGGGGCGGCATCCACCCGATCATCCAGCCCGAGGACGCGATCCTCGCCGACGTCAACGCGATCTGCACGGGCGAGGGCGAGTTCGCCTTCGAGGAGTTCCTGCAGGCCTTCAAGGAAGACCGCGACTACACGAACACGAAGAACTTCTGGTTCAAGCCCAACGGCCACGGTCAGTCAAACGGCAACGGCGACCAGCTCATCAAGAACCACTTCCTGGCGCTCATGTCGCCCAACGAGATGGAGGCGCTGCCGTTTCCCCAGTACGGGGCGCAGACGGAGAAGATCTACCTGCCGGGGCAGGGCTTCGTGCGGATGGGCGTCGAGGACTACCTGCTCAACGACGGCCTCGGCTACACGACGCTGTGGTCGATCGGCTGCCCGTTTCACTGCTCGTACTGCGGCAACACGAAGTTCATCGCCAACGACAAGAAGTACAAGCGCATCCGCCACCCGAGCGCGCGCTACATGGTCGACCAGGTCAAGGATGCGCGGGCGCGCTTCCCGCACCTCAGCCAGGTCTCCTTCCATGACGACAGCTTCATGGCGATCCCCTACGGCCAGCTCGAGGAGTTCGCCGAGCTGTGGCACGACGAGCTGAAGATCCCCTTCGCCGTCTACGGCGTGATCCCCAACTACGTGCGCCAGGACAAGTTCGAGCTCTTGTCGTGGGCCGGCATGAACCGCGTGCGGATGGGCATCCAGTCGGGCTCGAAGAACATGCTCGACTTCTACAAGCGCCCGACGCCGCCGGAGAAGATCCTCAACGCCGGCAAGGTCATCGCGTCGTTCGCGCCCAGGTACCACATCCCCTCGGCCTACGACATCATCATGGACAACCCGATCGAGACTCGGGACGACGTGAAGTCGACGCTGCAGCTGCTCTACCTGATGGACCGCCCGTACACGCTGTTCATCTACTCGCTGAAGGTCATCCCCAATACGGGCCTGGCCGCCGCGATGGAGGAGCGCGGGATCGACCTCGACGACATCGACGAGAGCTACCTCGCGATCCCGCCGCGCTGGGCGAACATCATGCTGTACCTGATCGCGATCTGGCGCCCGCCGCCGTGGCTGTGGAACCGCCTGATGGGCCGCGTGCGCGCGTCGAGCGAGCCGCAGCAGCTCCATCCGCGCCTCGGTCTCGTGCTGCGCACGATGTACCTGACCAAGCGCGTGCTCGCCCACCTGCGCGTCATGGACTTCTCGATCACGCCGGGCAAGACGGGCTACTACGCCTGGAAGGTCGGCCTCGTCGGGCTGTGGCAGAAGCGCTTCACCCGCCGCCCGGAGCGGCCCTCGCGTACCAAGCGTGCGCCTGAGGTGAAGGTCGGCGTGCAGGTCATCTCGCCGGACGGGATGCGCGACGAGTAACCTCGCTTGCCCTTGCGCTCGAGGCGGATCGGCGGAGAGTGTGGGAATATTCAGGGATTGCCTGCAGCCGGACCGGCTGCGGGCGCGACCAGACAGGAAGGAGCACCCATGCCGGGTGATGAAGCTCGGTCCGATGAACCGATGTGGCATGAGCGCGTTGCGTCCGATCAGCGCGACGGCGCGGTCAGCACATCGCCCGATGGCTCGCCGCCCGACTCGGAGGTGACCGCGATCATCGATCGCGCGGCCCGGATCGGCGTCCCGGCGTGGCGCGTCACGATCGCGCTCGGGCTGCCTCCCGGCGACGGATGAGCAGGAACGCCGCCAGGGCGAGTACGACGGCCAGCTCGACGACCGCGGCGAGGACGACGGCGTCACGCAGGGCGGGCTCGGGGTACTGAAACAGCGTCCCGCTGCGGGTGATCGCCAGCGCCACCAGGGCGCTCAGGGTCAGCCCGAAGCCCGCGAACGCGGCCAGCTCCGCGCCCAACCGCCGCGAGCCGGGGAGCACGAGCGCGATGACGGCTGCGCCGACCGCGTTGAGGACGAACAGCGTGTTGATCGTCGGCACCGCGTCGATCGGGCCCTCGTACTGCTGGAGGTGGATCGCGCCCTGGGCCAGCAGGAGGGCGACGGCGACGAGCCGCACGGAGTCGGCGACCGACCAGCGGCCGGGGGCGCTCACTCGACGATCACCGTCGCCTTCATGAACGGATGGATCGTGCAGATGTAGGCGAACGTGCCGGGTGGCTGGAGCGTCAGCGTCTTCTCATCGCCCTTCTGCAGCGTGCCGGTGTCGAAGGTGTCGCCGGCGGCCGCGGTGTGCGGGGCCGCGTCGCGGTTGGTCCAGGAGACCTTGGCGCCGGCCTTGACGGTGAGCGTCTCGGGCCTGTTAAGTGAATTCCACGATGTCGATCGCGACCGTCCCGCCGGCTGCCGTCGCCGGCGCGGTCGACCTCGCGGCCGTGGCACCGCTGCTCGCCGCGTCGCCGCTGAGGACCACGATGAGGACCGAGCCGACGGCCATCGCGACGGCCGTCAGCAGACGGGAAGCAGGACGCGGCGGTCGTTCAGGAGGGCTTGCATCTGGGGCTGCTCAGTTCTCCGACGGATAGGGATTCGCCGAGGTCTCAGAGGTGGGCATCACCTGGCGTTGCGACACCTGGGCCGTCCGGATCACGCGGCGGGCGCCGGCGGCGGCTGACCACACCCCGACCGACCGGCCTGACCGGACCAAGAAGCAGCCCGAGGTCAAGGTCGGCGTGCAGGTCATCTCGCCCGACGGCATTCGCGACGAGTAGTCAGCGGTCTGAAAGCGCGACGTGAGAGGACGCCCGTAACGGGTACTTGTTCGGTGTGGGTGCCACGATCGTTTGTGCCGTCGACAGTGACGATCCCGATTCGCGTGGGCCGCTGAAGGTCGCCGCCGATATGGCCAGGCGGCTTGACCGACCGCTCGTCGTGGCGTACGTGGCGCCGCCGGGCTTCCTCGCTGCCGGCGGTCCCGCCCCGATCGGCGCGGACGTCGTCGTCGGACCCACTCCGACCGTGGCGTACCCGTATCCGGTGGCTCCCGCCGCCGAGCTCGGCGAGGTCCGGGACGAGGCACGACGACGTGTCGAGCGGCTGCTCGGACAATGGGGCGTCGAGGACTGCGAGGTCGAGGTGGCGCTGGACGTGACGGTTGCCGAGGGGCTGCGCCGGATCGCGACCGACCGCGACGCCGAGCTGCTGATCGTGGGATCGCGCGGGCGCGGGACGCTTCGCGCCGCGCTGATGGGCAGCACCTCCCACGCCCTGGCCGGCGACGCTCCGTGTCCGGTCGTGGTCGTCCCGCTCGCCGACTGACCGCTGCCCTCGGCGACGTGTCGTGGCGTAAGCCGCCGGCCCGTTGGAAGGTTCGCTCGCGAGCCGTTCTTGCCCTCGGGCGAGCGGCAGTTCGCCGTTTCGCTCCGGATCACTTCGGACGCGCAGCCGGCTACGCGGCGGCGGCGCTGCCGGCGACCGACCGGTACGCGTCGGCGAGGCGCTCGACGCCCTCGTCGATCTGGTCGTTCGTCACGCCGGAGTAGGCGAGGCGCAGCGTGTTCTCGCCGCCCTCGAGCAGGAAGTCCGTGCCCTTGACGAACTGCACGCCGCGCTCGGCGGCGGCGCCGAACATCGCGGCGACGTCGGTGCCATCGGGCAACTCGACCCACATGAAGTAGCCGCCCTCGGGAAGCGTGTAGCGCGCCTCCGGCAGGTGCTCCTTCAGCGAGGCGTCGAGCGTCGCGACGCGCTCGGCGAGCGCGCGCTTGACGGTGGCGATCGCGCCGTCGATCGCGCCCGACACGCAGAACTCGTAGACGATCGCCTGGGCGACCATGTTCGGCGAGATGTACGTGTTCGTCGCGAGCTTGGCGATCCTCGCGATGAGGTCCTTCGGACCGATGAGGTAGCCGACGCGGATGCCGGGACAGACGGTCTTCGAGAACGACGAGGCGTACACGACGGTGTCGCTCGTGTCCATCGAGAGCATCGTCGGCAGGTCGTCGCCGCTGAAGCGGATGTGCTTGTACGGGTCGTCCTCGAAGATCATGAAGCCGTGCTCGGCGGCGAGCGCGAGCAACTCGGCGCGCTTGTTCTGCGAGAGCGTGTAGCCGGCCGGGTTCTGGAAGTTCGGGATGACGTGGGCGAGCTTCGGCGTGATGCCGCCGTCGATCAGGCTGCGCAGCTCGCCGACGTCGATGCCGTCGGTCTCGAGCTCGACCATGCGCACGGCCGCGCCGTGCGAGCGCAGGTTCAGCAGCGTGCGGTCGTACGTCGGCTTCTCGACGACGACGATGTCACCGTCGCCGACGACCGTCTCGAAGAGGAACGCGTCCGCCTGCATCGAGCCGTTCGTGACGAGCACGTTGGGCTCGTCGACGCCGTGCTGCTCGGCGATCCAGCGGCGCAGCGGCACGTAGCCGATGCTCGTCCCGTAGGCGGTCGCGCCCCCGGGGTCGTTGGTGAAGGCGCGGGTGGCGGCATCGCGCAGACCCTCGACATCGACGATGTCCAGCGAGGGGGCGCCGCGGGCGAAGGAGATGGTGTCGGCCATGGCCTCGAAGATAGCGGGCGGCGCGGGGGCGGTTCGAACCCTGAGAACCTTACGCCCGTGCGACAGCTCGGCACGGCGCACGTCGGGGCGCTGCTCGTGACGGCCCTCCTGGCTGTGGCGGCAGCGCGCATGCCCGCCGGGCGGTGCGGCCGCTGGGCGGTGCCGGCTTCGCGCTCGCTGGCGCTCCTCATCGCTGCCGCCTTTCTCACCGAACACGCCGTCGCGGCGTCACGCGGCATCTGGTCGTCCCGGATCTACCTGCCCCTGCACCTCTCCGACGCCGCGACGCTCGCCGCGGTGCTCGCCTCTGGACCGCGCGGCAGGGGCTCGTCGAGCTGACGTACTTCTGGGGCCTGACAGGCGCGCTGCAGGCCACGCTCACGCCCGACCTGAGCCACGGCTTTCCCGACGCCCTGTTCCTCACGTACTTCGTGACCCACGGCGGGGTCATCGTGGCGGCGCTGTTGCTCGTCGCCGGGCGCGGCATCGCGCCTCGGCGCGGCGCGGTCTGGCGCGCGTTCGCCGCGACGCTCGCGGTCGCGGTGGCAGCCGCCGCCGGCAGCATCGCAACAGGCGGCAACTACATGTTCCTGCGCCGCAAGCCGTCCGGCTCGCTGCTGGACCTGATGGGGCCGTGGCCGTGGTACATCGCGGCGGCGGCACTGCTCGCGCTGGCGATGTTCGCCGTGCTCGCTCTGCCGTTTCGCCGCTACGACCGTCCCTGAGGCTGCGGTCGGCCGGACGGCGCGTCAGAACGCCGTCGCGAGCGCCAGCGGGAAGACCGCGCCCGCCCCGCGCTGGCGCAGCTGGCCGCCGGTCATCGCGATCGTCCAGCCGCTCAGGCGCAGGTCGTCGATCAGCAGGCAGCTCTCGGGCGGCGGCTGCCCGGCGACGCGGAACGCCCCGCGCACGTTGGCCGCCTGCAGGGCGGCGTTTGACATCTCGCGCTGCGGCGGCCGGGCGACCGTGCGCTCCAGCAGCGGGACGTAGGGAATCGCGAGCGTCTGCGACAACCGCCGCGCGAGATCCTCGACGACGCCCGGGTGACTCGCCGACGGCACCGTCGTGATGTAGCTCACCGGCGGGGTCCAGGTGCGCACGAGCCGGTCGACCGCGTCGAGCAGCTCGTCGGACAGGCGACCCTGGCGCAGTCCGGCCTGCACGACCGGCGCCCAGCCGCCGTCACCGAGCCGCGCCAGCGCGCGGCCCTCCTCGACGACGAGCTCGGCGGGGATCTTCTTCATCCGGCCGTCGGGGTCGGGCGCCATCTTCTTGCACTCGAGCTTGAGCGGCTGCGAGCGCAGGTGGTCGATCGCCTCGCGCACGAGCGCGGGGTCCAGCGGGCCGTCGTAGCGCGGCTGCGTGCAGACCGAGCAGCGCCCGCAGTCCTGCGGATCGGGATCGTCGAGCTCCTCCTGCAGGGCGCGCATCAGGCAGCGCCCGTCGGCGCCGAAGCTCGCCATCGTCGTCTGCTCGCGACGCCGCAGCGCCGTGATGTGCTCGTAGCGCTCGGCGTCATAGGCCCAGTCGCTGCCGTTCTCGCGCACCCAGCGGCTGCCGTCGCGCGAGACCGCGCCCTCGACGTCGAGCACCTTCAGCATCGCGTCGATGCGGCCCTTGCCGAGGTTGACGATCGCCGTCAGCTCGGCCGTCGAGGCGCCCTCGGAGCCGACCTCGTGGAGATGGGTGAGCACGCGGTCGACGAGCTCGCGCCGCGGAAAGGCCTGCTCGATGAAGAAATCCTGGATGCGGCGATCCTCGGCGCCGCGCAGTAGGACGACCTCGGCGCGCTCGATCGCGCGGCCGGCACGGCCGACCTGCTGGTAATAGGCGATGACCGAGCCCGGCGCCTGGTAATGCACGACGAAGCCGAGGTCGGGCTTGTCGTAGCCCATCCCCAGCGCGCTCGTGGCGACGACGCACTTCAGGTCATTGGCCAGCAGGCGGTCCTCGACGGCGATCCGCCGCTCCGTGTCGATCTCGCCCGTGTAGGCCTGCGCGGCGACGCCGTGGGCCGTCAGCCACTGCGCGACCTGCTCGGCGTCGCGCTTGGTCAGCGTGTAGACGATCCCCGAGCCCGGCATCTCGCCCAGGTACGTCGCCAGCCAGGCCAGGCGATCGGCCTGGCCGGGCAGCTCGACGACCTCGAAGCGCAGGCTCGTGCGCCCGAGCGGCCCGCGGTAGGCGACGAGCGGCGCGCCGCTGTGGCCGGTGCGCAACTGCTCCTCCACGTCGGCGATGACGCGGTCGTTGGCGGTCGCCGTCGTGCACAGCACGCCGACACCGTCGGGCAGCCGCTCGAGCATGTCGGCGATGCGCCGGTAGTCGGGACGGAAGTCGTGGCCCCAGTCCGAGATGCAGTGCGCCTCGTCGACGACGAGCAGCCCCACGCGCTCGGCGAAGACCGGCAGCATGCGCTCGCGGAACTGCGGATTGTTCAGCCGCTCGGGGCTGATCAGCAGCAGGTCGACGGCGTCGGCGTCGAGCAGCGCCGAGATCTCGTCCCACGCGTCGCGGTTGGTCGAGTTGACCGTGTGGGCGCGGATCCCCAGCCGCTGAGCGGCGGCGATCTGGTTGCGCATCAGCGCCAGCAGCGGCGAGACGATCAGCGTCGGACCCGCCCCCTGCTTTCGCAGCAGCGCCGTCGCGATGAAGTACACCGCCGACTTGCCCCAGCCCGTGCGCTGCACGCACAGCACGCGTGATCGCCCGTCGACGAGGTCGCGGATCGCCTCGAGCTGATGCTCGCGGAACGACGCGTCGGGGCCGGCGAGCTCACGCAGCAGCTCGCCGGCCCCGGTATCGATGTCCGTCACGGAAGGCATGCTCACGTCCACCATAGGGTCGAGGGCGGCGAAGTTCGCCCCCCTCGCTGCGCTACGGGATGACGGGCGTGTTCAGCGGCCAGCCGTTGTCGGCGACGTCGACGTCGACGATCGAGAACTTCTTCGCGACGAGGCCGGTGACCGGCGCGTGATTGGTCATGAGGATGCGCCCGGCGCCGTCGAAGGCGATGTTCGCGGGGCCGTCGAACGGCGCGGTCAGGTCGAGGCCGGGATTTGAGATCTGCGCCTTGACCGTCCCGTCGGGGCGGAGGACCATCACGCCGGGAGCGGTCGGGGAGGCCATCGAGACGTACACGTCCTTACTCTGGCCGAACGCGATCCCGTCGGGCAGCTCGCCGGCGGCGAAGCGGTGCTCGAGCTTCATCTGCGCGGCGGTCGGCTTCGCGGGCCCGATCGGCAGCGAGTACAGCGACGCCCGGCCGAGCGTGTCGGCGGTCACCGTCACGTAGATGCGCGTGTTGTCCGGGCTGACGCGCAGGCCGTTGACGCCGATGTACGGCGAGTTGAAGCGGCTGTCCTGAAACCAGATCTGCGGCGTGCCCCCGCCCTTCGGGATGCGCCAGATCGTCGCCTGCATCGAGTCGCTGACGTACGCGCTGCCGTCGGGGCCGAAGGCGATGTCGTTCGGCAGCGGGGGCAGCGGGAGCGGGTTCGGCGAGCAGGGCGGGTTGACGATCGGCGCCAGGCACGGGTTGAGATCGGGGAACGCGGCGTGTACTGCTGCTGCACGCCGGTCGCCGGGTTCAGGCGCAGCGTTCCGAGCTGCGTGTTGAGGACGTAGAGCCTGCCGGTGGCGTCGAAGGCGATCGACGAGCCGCCGTGCTCGGCGAGCAGGTTCTCGCCCTTCGTGTCGAAGCGCCCGGTCTGCGCGCCGGTGGCGCGGTTGTAGGCGATGACCGACGAGGGACCTGCGGCGGTGGTGCCGAACGTCGCGGCGCCGGCGGCGTACACCTTGCCGTCGCGGACCGCGACGCCTTCGGGGAAGCCGGGGTCGGCCGGAAACGGCGCGAGGATCTGCGCATCACCGAACGCGGCGGGCGCTGCGGCGGGGACGCTGAGTGCGGCGGCTGCGCAGACGACGGCGGCCCCGGCGAGGCGGCGGGTGGTGGAGGTGAAGGTCATGGTCGCTCTCCTCGGAGTGGGTGCTGGCTGCGTGACGGGTGCAGCTTCTGCGAGCGGCGCCGCGAGCGCATGGGGGATGACCTCCCAATCGTTGTTCGGTTGTCCGCTGGGGGGCGAGTCTCGGCCGCCTGCGACCCACTCCGATCACCTGCGTTTGAACGGCGTGCTCGAAGGCGGATCAGAGGTGGGATGGCGGTCGGCCGAGCGTGCACAGCTGCCGGATGGCTGGCGCCCTCGCATCTGCCCGGCAGTACTGCGTGACATGCGTGCGCAACTGCCGGAGATCTCGAGGAAACGCATCGATCCGGCAGGAGTGCAGGCCAGTCTCCCACGTGGTGCAGGCCAGCCTCCCCAGTGGTGCAGACCGGCCCCCCATTGACGCGGACCCCGGAGCGACCGCCGCGACGCCGCCTCCGGACGCCATCAGAGACGCCGTCTGACGGACGTCAGCCGGTGAGCGCGCTCCAGCGTCCCCGGGGATTGCTCAGCGGACCCGCCACCATGATCACCGTGACCCCGTACGCCTACCGCGACGTCGAGCCCGCCGACGGGCCGTTTCTCCTGGAGATGCTGCGGCTCACCGTGGCGTGGCAGCTCGTGCCCACCGCGGACGGGATGCCGCCGGCCGTTCTGGTGGTGCCCTACGCCTTTGACGACCTCGGTCGCCCCGGCGACGGCGGCGTGGTGGTGACCTACGACGGCGAGCCCGCGGGCGCGTGCTGGTATCGGCTGAACCTGACCGCACGAGGGCACGAGGGCACGCCGGTGCCGGAGCTACTGCTCGCCGTCCGGCCCGAGCACCGGGCGCATGGCATCGGAGGGAAGCTGCTCGACCGCGGCATCGAGCACGCCCGCGCGGCGGGCTACCCGGCGATCGATCTCGTCGTGGAGCTCGAGAACCCGGCGCGCGCGATGTACCAGCGGAGGGGCTTCGAGCCGCTCGGCGGCGCGCCGGACGCGCGCGACATGCGCAAGGTCTTCTAGCCGAACACGAGCACGAGCACGACGACGGTCGCGGCGACCAGGCCGACGATCGCGGCGAGGGCGATTACCCAGGAGACCCAGAGCTGGGTCTCGGACGGAACGGAAAGCTGCGTGTACTGCGACATGACGACCTCCTGCACACGGGGACTGAGAACGACCTCAGCATCCGTCCGTGCGCCCATCGCGTCGTCACCCGGCCGGGGGACCGCGCTCACCCCGAACGTCAGGCGCCGAGGATCTCCATCGCGATCTCCGCGACCTGCGTCGGCGTCCGGCCGACGCGCACGCCGACCGCCTCCAGCGCGTCGATCTTCGCCTGACCGCCGCCGCTGGAGCCCGACACGATCGCGCCGGCGTGGCCCATCGTCCTACCGGGCGGTGCGGTGAGCCCCGCGATGTACGCGACCACCGGCTTGGTCACGTTCTCGGCGACGTACGCCGCCGCCTCCTCCTCGGCCGAGCCGCCGATCTCGCCGCTCATGACGATCAGCTCGGTCTCGGGATCCGCCTGGAACAGCTCGATGACGTCGACGAACGAGGAGCCCGGCACCGGGTCGCCGCCGATCCCCACGATCGTCGAGTTGCCGAAGCCGCTGCGGGCCAGCTCGTTGCCGATCTGGTAGGTCAGCGTGCCCGAACGAGAGACGACGCCGACGTTGCCGGGCTTGAAGAACTGGGCCGGGATGATCCCGACGTTCGCCTTGCCCGGCGACAGCACGCCCGGGCAGTTGGGACCCACGAGCCGCACCTCCGGGTTGTGCCTGAGCACGTTGAAGACCTTCAGCTCGTCGTGCGCGGGGATGCCCTCGGTGATCGCGATGATCGTCGCGATGCCCGCGTCCTGCGCCTCGAGGATCGAGTCGGCGGCGAAGCGGGCCGGGACGAAGATCATCGCCGTGTTGGCGTCCGTCTCGGCGACCGCCGCGCGGAAGGTGTTGAAGACCGGGATGCCCTCGACATCCTGGCCGCCCTTTCCCGGCGTCACGCCGGCGACGACGTTCGTGCCGTAACGGCGGTTGTTGAGCGCGTGGTAGGTGCCCTCGCGGCCGGTCAGGCCGGACACGACGAGGCGGGTGTCGTCGCCGACGATGATGCTCACGAACAACCACCCCCGCGGGCCAGCTCGACGACCCGCGCCGCGGCGCCGTCCATCGTCGCCTCGGCATGCACGTTGGGCAGGTTCGCGTCGGCCAGCAGCCTGCGCGCCTCGACGTCGTTCGTCCCGTCCAGGCGCACGACGAAGGGCACCGTCGGCTTGAGGATCGCGTAGGCGTCGATGATCCCCCGCGCCACCTCGTCGCAGCGCGTGATTCCGCCGAAGACGTTGAACAGCACGGCCTTGACGTTCGGGTTGGAGAGGATCACGTCGACCGAGGCG
Organism: Solirubrobacterales bacterium; assembly: GCA_038233375.1. GTDB lineage: Bacteria > Actinomycetota > Thermoleophilia > Solirubrobacterales > Solirubrobacteraceae > CADCVQ01. The sequence goes on along the minus strand of JBBSMC010000007.1, from coordinate 34,019 downwards.
GCGATCGCCTCGGCCTTCGCGCCGCCGCCCGCGTCGAGGAAGTTCGCCGGCGCGCCGCCGGCGTGGGCGACGACGTCGAGCGTCGACATCACCAGGCCGGCGCCGTTGCCGAAGATGCCGATGTCGCCGTCGAGCTTGACGTAGGTCAGGCCGCGCTCCTTGGCCATCTGCTCCTGCGGGTCGCCGCCGCTGCCGGCGTCGTCGAGCAGCGCGTGCTCGGGATGGCGGAAGGCGGCGTTGTCGTCGAGCGTGACCTTCGCATCCAGCGCGATGACGCGGCGGTCGGGCGTGATGACGAGCGGGTTGATCTCGACGAGCGTCGCGTCCTCGCCCTCGTACGCCGCATAGAGCGTGGCGAGCATGTCGGCGACCGGGCGCACGACGTCGGCGTCGACGCCCGCCTCGAAGGCCAGCCGGCGCCCGTGGAAGGGCTGGAAGCCGACGAGGGGATCGATGTGCAGGGTCGCGAGCGCGTCCGGGCTCTCGGCGGCGACCTGCTCGATGTCCATGCCGCCCTGCGTGGAGAGCATCACGAGCGACGCCTTGGCCGAGCGATCGAAGACGACCGCCGCGTAGTACTCGCTGGCGATGTCGGTCGCCTGCTCGATCCACAGCTCGTGCACGGTGTGGCCGCGGATGTCCATGCCGAGGATCGCCTCGGCGTGCTCGCGCACCGCCTCGATCGAGTCGGCGAGCTTGATCCCGCCGGCCTTCCCGCGGCCGCCGATCTTGACCTGCGCCTTGACGACGACCGGCAGCCCGATCTCGCCGGCGGCGGCGACCGCCTCGTCGACGGTCGCGGCCGGGGCTCCGGCCGACAGCGGCACGTCGTGGCGCTTCAGAACCTGCTTGCCCTTGTACTCGAGAAGGTCCATCGGCGGTCTGACGATAGTTGACCCGTCCGTAGGGGCGGGGAACGCGCCGGTGCCAACCGACGGTCAGGACCAGCGACTTCCTATCATGGCGGCGCAATGGCGCTACCCAAGCAGATCTCGCTGGTCACGTTCGATGTCTACGGCACCCTGATCGACTGGGAGACCGGCGTCTACGACGCGTTTCAGAAGGAGGCCGCGCGCGACGGCTTCACGATCGACAAGGAAGAGCTGATCCGCAACTTCCACGAGATCGAGCGCGAGATCGAGGGCGGCTCCTACGAGCTCTACGCCGAGGTCCTGCGGCGCACCGCGATCGAGATCTCCAAGCGCCTGGACTGGCCGCTGGAGCCCTCCCGCTCGGGCTTTCTGCCCGACAGCGTGCAGCGCTGGCCGGCGTTCAAGGAGACCAACACGCAGCTCAAGAAGGTCACGGCCAGGTACAAGAGCGGCCTGATCTCGAACGTCGACGACAAGCTGCTGGGCCAGACTCGGCGCCACATCCCGCACGACTTCGACCTCGTCGTCACCGCGCAGCAGGTGCGCTCCTACAAACCCGACATGGCCCACTTCACGGAGTGCGCGCGGCGGGTGGGGACCAAGAAGGGCTGGGTCCACGTCTCCGCGAGCTACTACCACGATGTCGCCCCCTGTGTGGCGAACAAGATCCCCGTGATCTGGGTCAACCGCGGCAAGGAGACGCTCGAGCCGGGCCAGAAGAAGCCGACCGCCGAGGCCAAGAACCTGCTCGAAGCGGTCAGGCTCCTCGGCCTCTAGGAGACGGTTCCGCGGGCTCCGCCGATGCGCGTCGTCGGCCTCCACTCGGACGTGCTCGTCGCCACGAGTCGCATGTGGCAGACGACGTGCACGATCGTGCGCGGCGGCGAGGAGTGCTTCGTCATCGACTCGCCGGTCCTCCCCGACGAGCTCGAGATCCTGCCTGCCGTCCTCGAGCACTCGGGCTTTCAGCTCAGCGGCCTGCTCGCCACCCACGCCGACTGGGACCACCTGCTCGGCCGGCTCGCCTTCCCCACCGCCGCGCTCGGCGTCGCCGAGACGACGGCCGCCCGCCTGACCGCCGAGCCCGGCGTCGCCGCGCGCGAGCTGCGGGCCTTCGACGACGAGCACTACGTCGACCGCTCGAATCCCCTCTCGCTCGGCCAGGTGCAGGCGCTGCCGGTGCCCGGCCACTGCGAGATCGGCGACACCGAGCTCGAGCTGCACCCCGCCGACGGCCACACCGCCGACGGCATGGCGATCTGGATCGACTGGGCGCGGGTGCTCGTCGCCGGCGACTACATCTCGCCCGTCGAGGTCCCGATGATCTCGCCGGGCGGCTCGCGCGACGCCTACCTGGCGACGCTGCGCCGCCTGGAGCCGCTCGTCGCCGCGGCCGCCCACGTCGTGCCCGGCCACGGCGAGGTGATCGACGGCGCGCGCGCCGCGGCGATCATGCGCGAGGACGTCAACTACCTGGCCAAGCTGCCCGACGCCGAGCTGCCGATGGCCCGCCGCGGCGCCGCGCAGCGAGCGATCCACGCCGAGAACGTGAAGCGCACCCGCCGGGCGGGAACATGATCTGCTCGTGATCGGTCACGTCGCCATCGAGATCAGCGAGCAGGACGTCGACGCCTGCCTGCGCTTCTGGGCGCTGCTCGGCTTCGATCAGGTCCAGGCCCCGCCCGCGCTCGCCGCGCGCTCGACGTGGGTCCAGGCCGGGCCCACGCAGGTCCATCTCCTGTACGCGAGTGAGCCGGCCGTGGCGCCCGAGGGGCACATCGCCGTCGTGGTCGGCGACTTCGCGGCTACCCTCGAAGCACTGCGCAACGCCGGCTTCCAGGTCGATCCGCGCCGCGAGTACTGGGGTTCGCCTCGGGCATTCGTCCGCTGCCCGGCCGGGCACCGCGTCGAGCTCATGGCCTTTGCGCCAGCTTGAGATGAGTCTTACGCCGGTCTTACGAAAAACGGCGCCCAGCTTACGATTCGTTGACATCCTGCTCCTACATTGAATTCCATGCACGACGACGAAACCCCGGGTCAGAACCCCGGCTCCGGCCGCCTCTGGACCGATCCGCGCGAGGAGGATGAGCACACGGAGTGGCTCGCGCCGCGCACCGCGGTCCAGCCGCCTGCGGAGTTCGACCCGCCCGAGCCCGCCGAGCGCGCCCCGCAGCGCCGCCTCGCGCCGCTGATGGTGCTCGGCGCGCTGCTCGCCTGCCTGCTCTTCGGCGCCGGGATCCTCGGCGCCAAGATCCTGCTCGACGACGACCTCTCCTCCAATTCGGCCGCCGCCCTGCCGGCGGCGCCGGGGGCGGCGGCGCCCGATGCGCGCGCGCGCACGGTGCGCCAGATCTACGCCAGCGCCAGTCCGAGCGTCGTCTCCGTGCGCGTCCAGAACGGTCGCGCGGCCGGCAGCGGAACCGGCTTCGTCATCGACCGTGACGGAACGATCGTGACGAACGCGCACGTCGTCTCCGGCGCCAGCCAGGTGCAGGTGCGCTTCGAGGACGACGGCGCGGGCGTCGATGCGCAGGTGCTCGGCGCCGACTCCTCCTCGGACCTCGCGGTGCTGCGCGTCGACGCCGACCACACGCGCGATCTCGAGCCGCTCCTGCTGGCCGACTCCGACAAGGTCAAGGTCGGCGATCTGGCTGTCGCCATCGGCTATCCCCTTGGCCTCGAGAGCACCCTCACGCAGGGCGTGGTGTCGGCGGTCGACGGGAGCCCGATCAAGGCGCCAAACGGCTTCTCGATCGATCACGTCATCCAGACCGACGCGCCGATCAACCCCGGCAACTCGGGCGGCCCGCTGCTCGACGGCGCCGGCCGGGTGATCGGCGTCAACTCGCAGATCGCCACGACCGGAGGCGGCAGCGTCGGGATCGGCTTCGCGGTGCCGTCGAACACGGTGCGCGCGGTCGTGCCGCGGTTGCGCGCCGGCTCGTCGATCAAGCGCGCCTACCTCGGCGTCAGCACCACGCCGAGCACGAGCGGGGCGGGCGCGCAGGTCGCCGACGTCGTCGCCGGCGCCCCGGCCGACAACGCGGAGGTGCAGGTCGGCGACACGATCACGCGCGTGAGCGGCGAGACGATCCGCGCGCCCGAGGACATCAGCGCGAGCATCGAGAACCGTAAGCCGGGCGACAGGATCGAGATCGAGCTGCGGCGCGCCGGCGACGACCGCACGGTGCAGGTCACGCTCGGCACGCGGCCGGAGACCGCGTCGGGGGCGACGGCTCCGCCCTCCGCCGGGCCGTAGCCCGTTGGTTTGCGGCCACTCATGAGCTTCGGCCAGCCGCTCTTCCTGCTCGCGCTGCTGCTCATTCCGCTCGCGGTCGTGGCCTACGTCCGCCACGAGGGCGCGCGCCGCGCGGCGTCCGCCGCGTTCGTGATGCCCGCGCTGCAGGCGTCGGTCGCCCCGCGCACGCCGGGCTGGCGGCGCCACGTGCCGCTGCTCGCCTACGCGCTCGCCCTGACGATCCTGATCCTCGCGCTGGCCAAGCCGCAGGCGACCGTCGCCGTCGCGGTCGAGCGCGCCTCGATCATGCTGACGACCGACTACTCGGGCTCGATGCAGGCGACCGACGTCCCGCCCAGCCGCCTGCGCGCCGCCCGCGCCGCCGCGGAGCGCTTCCTCACCCAGGTGCCCGACTCCGTCCGCGTCGGCCTGGTGGCCTTCAACCACGCGGCGACGCTGGCCGAGACGCCGAGCACCGACCGCGCGGCGGTGCGCGCCGCGCTCAACGCGCTGAGGCCCAGCGGCGGCACGGCGACCGGCGAGGCGCTGGCGCTCTCGCTCGGCGTGCTCGCGCGCCAGACCGACGAGGAGGGCCGGCGCGTGCCGTCGGCAATCATCCTGCTGTCGGACGGCACGTCCGTGCGCGGGCGCCCACCGACGCAGCTCGCGCAGCGCGCCAAGGACCTGAAGATCCCGATCTACACCGTCACGCTCGGCACCCAGGCCGGCACGATCCAGGTCCCGCGCGCCAACGGCACGACAGCGACGCGTGCGGTGCCGCCGGACCCGATCGAGAGCAGCGAGGTCGCGCGGATCGCCGGCGGGCGCGCGTACACGGCCGACACCGCAAAGGACCTCAGCGCCGTCTACGACTCGCTTGGCTCGCGGATCGGCTACCGCGACGAGAAGCGGGAGATCACCGCGGCCTTCAGCGGCGGCGCGCTCGCGCTGCTCGCCGGCGGCGCGCTGCTGTCGCTGCACTGGTTTCGCAGACTCGTATGAGCATTTGAGAAAGGACCCGAGGACGCACACATGAGCTTCTCCAACTACGACGAGCCTCCGCGCTCGCCACAGCCCGGCGACGACCCGGGGCGCCAGCCGCGCAAGGTCCTCGAGGAGGTCCTCTACGAGGTCAAGCGCGTCATCGTCGGCCAGGACGCGATGCTCGAGCGCCTGCTCGTCGCCCTGCTGACCGGCGGCCACGTGCTGCTCGAGGGCGTCCCCGGCCTGGCCAAGACGCTGACCGTGCGCACGCTCGCCGACGTCATGGGCGGCACCTTCCGGCGCATCCAGTTCACGCCCGACCTCGTCCCCGCCGATCTCGTCGGCACGCGCATCTACCGCCCCGACACGGGACGCTTCGACACCGAGCTGGGGCCGGTCTTCGGCAACTTCCTGCTCGCCGACGAGATCAACCGCGCGCCCGCCAAGGTCCAGTCGGCGCTGCTCGAGGTCATGCAGGAGCACCAGGTCACGATCGGCACCGAGAGCTTCCCCGTGCCGCACCCGTTCCTCGTGCTCGCCACGCAGAACCCGATCGAGTCCGAGGGCACCTACCCGCTGCCCGAGGCGCAGATCGACCGCTTCCTGTTCAAGGTGCTCGTCGACTACCCGACGCTGGGCGAGGAGGCGTCGGTCGTCGGCCGCTCGCTGCGCCCCGCCGAGCACGTCGGCGTGCGCCTGTCGATGCCCGAGCTCGAGCGCTTCCAGCGCGCGGTGCGCGAGATCTTCGTCGACCGCGAGGTGGTCGCCTACGCCGTGCAGCTCGTCGACGGCACGCGCCACCCCGAGCGCTACGGGCTGAGCGACATGTCGCACCTGATCCAGTACGGCGCCAGCCCGCGTGGCGCGATCGGCATGGTCCAGGCCGGCCAGGCGCTCGCGCTGCTGCGCGGCCGCCGCCACGTGCTCGTCGACGACGTCCGCGACCTCGCGGCCGACGTGCTACGCCACCGCCTCGTGCTCTCCTACGACGCGCTGTCAGACGGCGTCAGCGCCGACGACATCCTCAAGCGGCTGCTGGCCACGATGAGCAGCGGCCCGGCCCAGTCGGGCGTTGCGGCCGAGCTCCCGAGCGAGTACGACGTCGCCTAGGCACGTGCCGACCTCGCACGCAACGCTGCGGGTTGCGCCCGCGCGCCAGGGCCCGGGGCCGATCCCCGCCGCGCTCGTCGACGCGCTCGCGCTGTCGCTCGCGCGCCGCGGCGCCGGCGTGTTCCCGGGCGACCGGATGGCGCCGGGCGTCGGCGCCGGCACCGAGCTCGCGCAGCTGCGTCCCTACCAGCTCGGCGACGACGTGCGCCAGCTCGACGCCGCCGCGAGCGCGCGGACCGGCCAGGCGCACGTGCGCCTGCAGGTGCCCGAGCGCGTCCTCACCACCTGGCTGGTGCTCGACCTGTCGGCGTCGATGGCCTTCGGGACCGCCGACCGGCTGAAGTCCGACGTCGCCGAGGGCGTCGCGCAGGTCGTCGGCCGCGCCGCGACCCGCCACGGCGGCCGGCTGGCGGTGCTCACGGCGGGCGGCCCCGAGAAGCTGCTGCCGCCGCGCGGCGGGCCGCACGCGAAGATCGGGCTCGGGCGGCTGCTGGCCGAGGGCGTCGCCGTCGACGGCGCCGCCGACCGCGGTCTGGCGCCGGTGCTGCACCGGACGGGCAAGCTCGCGCGCCAGCCCGGGCTCGTCGTAGTCGTGTCCGACTTCCGCGGCGAGCCGGACTGGAAGCGGCCGCTGCGCGCCCTGGGCGGGCGCCACCGGGTGCTCGCGGTGGAGATCCGCGACCCGCGCGAGGAGCGCCTGGAGCCCGTCGGCCGCCTCGCGCTCGTCGATCCGGAGAGCGGGCGGCTGATCGAGGTCGACACCTCGCGCCGTGGCCTGCGCGAGCGCTTCGCCGCCGCCGCCGCCGCCGAGCGGGGGCTGGTCGCGAGCGAGCTGCGCAAGGCCGCCGCCGATCACGTCGTGCTGTCTACGAGCGGGGATTGGCTGAAGGCGCTGGGGCGGGCGCTGAGATGAGCTTCGCCGCCCCGCTGGCCCTGCTGTGCCTGTTCGCGGTGCCGCTCGCGGTGCTCGCGCACGTCAGCGCGCAGCACCGCCGCCGGCGCTATCCCGTGCGCTTCACCGCCCTCTCGACGCTGGCCGCGGTCGCGGGCCAGGAGCCGCAGTGGCGCCGCCACCTTCCGCTGGCGCTGTTCGCCCTCGCGCTCGCTGCGCTCGCGCTGTCGCTGGCCCGTCCCGAGCGGACGATCGACGTCGCCGTCCAGCGCGCGTCGGTCGTGCTCGTCACCGACGTCTCGCGCTCGATGTCGGCGACCGACGTCAGCCCCACCCGGCTGGCGGCCGCCCAGCAGGCCGCGCAGAGCTTCCTCGACAAGGTGCCCGGCGAGCTTCGCGTGGGCCTCGTGACGTTCTCCGACGTCGCCCAGACGCTGCAGACCCCGACGACCGACCACGACGCCGTGTCCGGAGCGCTCCAGACGCTGCAGCCGATCTCCGGTACGGCGACCGGTGCCGGCCTGCGCACGGCGCTCGACGACCTGAAGATCCGCGGCGCCGACCAGCGGCGCCCGCCGGCGGCGCTCGTCCTGCTCTCCGACGGGTCGGCGACCGACGGCGCCGCGGCGGACATCGTCGCCGCCGAGGCCAAGCGCCTGCGCGTGCCGATCTACACCGTCGCGCTCGGCACGCCGGACGGCACGATCACCCTGCGCGGGCAGACGCTCAACGTCCCGCCCGACACCGAGGCGCTGCAGCGGATCGCGTCGGAGTCCGGCGGCCAGGCGTTCCGTGCCGAGGACTCAGACCAGCTCGACGCCGCCTACGAGAAGCTCGGCTCGCAGATCGGCACGAAGCCCGAGAAGCAGGAGATCACCGCGCTGTTCGCCGGCGGTGCGCTGCTGCTGCTCGGCGGCGCGCTGGTCAGCTCGCTGGCGCTCGGCGGGCGCCTGCCGTAGCGCTCAGCCGATCGGGCGCCCGAGGAACAGATCGCGCCCGGTGGCGCCCTTCGAGCGAGCGGAGAACCCATGGCGCTCGTAGAGCGCGAGCGCCCCGCCGTTCTCCTCGTTGCAGTCCAGCTCGACGCGCCGTGCGCCGCGCTCGGCGGCGCGCTCGATCGCGCGGGTGACGAGCGCGTCACCCACGCCCGCTCGCCGCGCGCTCGGCGCGACGTAGACGTCCTCGATCCACGCGTCCGGCGCCGCCTTCCAGACGCTGAAGCGAAAGCGCAGCTGCAGCACGCCGGCGGGCGGTGAGCCGGCGTCCGCGGCGGCGAGCAGGAAGTCGGTGTCGATCTCCTCCATGAGCCGCTCGACCGAGGCGAGGAAGGCGTTGGGCGACGGCCAGTCGACGCCCATGTGGTCGCGGAAGGCGACGAGCAGCTCGGCGACGGCCTCGGCGTCGTCGGGTCCGGCCAGCCTGGCGCGGGCGGTCGCGCTCATGCGTCGCGGATGACGGCGAGGACGTCGCCGCTGCGCACGGCGTCGCCTTCGCAGATCGGCAGCTCGGCGATTACACCCGCCTTGTGCGCCGTGATCTCGTTCTCCATCTTCATCGCCTCGATGATCGTCACGATCTCGCCGGCGACGACCTGCTGGCCCGCCTGTACCGGCACCTTCCAGACGTTGCCCTGCATCGGCGAGGCGAGCGTGTCGCCGTCGACGCCGCTGGAGGCCTCGGCGCTGCGCTCGCGCGCCGCGCGCTTGGGCTTCGCCGCGGGCGCGCCGCCGTTGGCGGCCGCCGCCGCGCCGTGCGCCGCCGGCGGGCCGATCACGCGGACGTCGAACCTGCGCCCGGAGACCTCGACGGTGTAGGTCTGCTCGACCGGCGCCTCGTCGCCGTCATCGTCGCTCGGCTTGTCGAACGCCAGGGCGCCGAGCCAGTCGCGGTCCTCGAGCAGGTCACGGCAGGTCTCGCCGCGTGCCCACTGCTCGGTCGCCAGCAGCGCGCGGTGGAAGGGGATGAGCGTCTTGAGGCCCTCGATCTCGTACTCGGAGAGGGCGCGCAGCATGCGCGCGGTGGCCTGCTCGCGATCGGCGTCCCAGACGACGAGCTTGGCCACCATCGGGTCGTACATCGGCGAGACCTCGCTGCCGGCGCGCACGCCGGAGTCGACCCGCACGCCGGGCCCGCTGGGCTCGACGTAGGCGCCGATCCGCCCCGGCGCGGGGGCAAACTTCTTCGATGCGTCCTCGGCGTTGATGCGGCACTCGATCGCGTGCCCGCGCAGGACGACGTCGTCCTGCGCATACGACAGCGGCTCGCCGGCCGCGACGCGGATGCCCTGCTTGACGATGTCGATGCCGGTCGTCATCTCCGTCACGCAGTGCTCGACCTGCACGCGGGTGTTCATCTCGAGGAAGTAGTACTCCATGGTGACGGCGTCGAGTAGTCCCTCGACGGTGCCGGCACCGCGGTAGTCGACGGCCTTCGCGGCCTCGACGGCGATCGTGCCGATCCGCTCGCGCAGGCCCTCGTCGACGATCCACTCCGGCGCCGGCGACTCCTCGATGAGCTTCTGGTGGCGGCGCTGGATCGAGCAGTCGCGCTCGCCGAGGTGGATCGTGTTGCCGTGGCCGTCGGCGAGCACCTGGACCTCGACGTGGCGCGGGTTGGGCAGGTAGCGCTCGAGGTAGACGGTCGCGTCGGAGAAGAACTTCTCGCCCTCGCGCGCGGCGCCCTCGAAGGCCGCCTGCAGCTCGTCGGGCGTCAGCGCGACCCGAAAGCCCTTGCCGCCGCCACCGCCCGCCGCCTTGACGGCGACCGGGTAGCCGATCTCCTTTGCGGCGATCCGCTCGGCGTCCTTCAACGATTCCACGGCCTCGACCGTGCCGGGAACGATCGGCACGCCGGCACCGCGCATCAGCTCCCGCGCCCTCGTCTTGGACCCCATCGCGTCGATCGCGCTCGCCGGCGGGCCGATGAAGACGACGCCGGCCGCCTCGCAGGCCCGCGCGAACGCGGCGTTCTCGGCGAGGAATCCGTAGCCGGGGTGGACGGCCTCGGCGCCGGACTCGCGCACGACCTCGAGGATCCGCTCGACGTTCAGGTAGCTCTTGGCGGCCTCGGCCGGCCCGAGCAGGTAGGCCTCGCCGGCGCGCGCGACGTGCGGCGCGTCGCGATCGAGCTCGGAGTAGACGGCGACGGAGGCGATGCCCAGCTCGTCGCACGCCCGGATGATCCGGACGGCGATCTCGCCACGGTTGGCAATGAGGATCTTCGAGAACATGCTGAAAGGAGAGCCAGGCGCTGCGGCTCGCTCGATCAGGATACGGGGGCCGGGCCTCCGTTCATGGTGACTTCGCTGAAGGCGCGGCCGAGCACGGCCGCCCGCCGTTCGTCCGCCGCCCCCATGCGACCGGCTCGTCGGGCGCGTGGCCCGTGGCCTCCAGCAGCGACGCCCGCGCCCACGCCGAGCGCTGCACGGCCGGGGGATCGGGCGCCGCTGGCGGCGCCGTGTCGCGCATGAACTGCTCGAGCGCGGCTACGACCGCCGCGGCCTCCTCTGGCGAGGCGGCCGCCGGAGCGATGATCTCGAGCTTCGGCCTGCGGTTGACGATCAGAGGATCATGCCAGCACCGACGGTGTCGTTCGTCGACTCGTCGATGAGGATGAACGAGCCCGTGGCGCGGTTGCGCGCGTACGGGTCGAAGGCCATCGGCTTGGAGGTCCGCAGGCGCACGCGGCCGATGTCGTTGAGCCCGAGCTCGGCTGCGCTCTCGTCGGGTGCGAGCGTGTGGACGTCGACACGGTCGACGACCTTGTCGACGATCGCGCGGGCGCCGTGCGTGGCGTGCTTGATCGCGTAGCGCTCCCCGGCGCGCAGGGGAGCGTCGGCCATCCAGCAGACCGTGGCTTGGAGCTCGCGCGAGAGCTGCGGCGCGGTCGCACCGTGGCAGATGATGTCGCCGCGTGAGACGTCGAGCTCGTGCTCGAGCAGGAGCGTCACCGACATCCCGGCGACGGCCTCGTCCAGCGTGCCGTCGAAGCTGTCGATCTTCGCGATGCGCGTCGTCTGCCCCGACGGCAGCACGAGCACCTCGTCGCCCGTGCGCAGCACGCCCGCGGCGAGCTGGCCGGCGTAGCCGCGGTAGTCGCTCTCGTGGTCGCGAATGACCCACTGGACGGGGAAGCGCGCGTCGTCGAGGTTGCGCGCGTCGGCGACGGCGACCGTCTCGAGGTGCTCGAGCAGCGGAGTGCCGCCGTACCAGGGCATCCGCTCGGAGCGCTCGACGACGTTGTCGCCGAGCTTGGCGCTGATCGGCACGTAGACGATCTCGCGCACGCCGCCCAGGCCGCGGGCGAAGTCCGAGAACTCGCGCACGATCGTGTCGAAGACCTCCTCGTCGTAGTCGACGAGGTCCATCTTGTTGACGGCGACGACGAGCTGCCCGATGCCCAGCAGCGAGGAGATGAAGGCGTGGCGCTTGGACTGCTCGAGCAGGCCCTTGCGGGCATCGACGAGGATCACGGCGAGGTCGGCGGTCGACGCGCCCGTGACCATGTTGCGCGTGTACTGCACGTGGCCGGGGGTGTCGGCGATGATGAACGTCCGGCGCCCCGTCGCGAAGTAGCGGTAGGCGACGTCGATCGTGATGCCCTGCTCGCGCTCGGCACGCAGGCCGTCGACGAGCAGAGAGAGGTCGACCATCCCGGCGCCGCGGCGGCGCGACGCCTCCTCGACGTGCTCGAGCTGGTCGGTGAGGACCTGCTTCGAGTCCAACAGCAGCCGCCCGATCAGCGTCGACTTGCCGTCGTCGACGGAGCCGGCGGTGGCCAGGCGCAGCAGGTCTGCGGAAGCGAGGGCGGCCACTAGTGGAGAACTTAGAAGTACCCGGCCACTTTGCGGTCTTCCATCGCGGCCTCGGTGGCCCGATCGTCGGCGCGCGTCTCGCCGCGCTCGGTGATCCGCGTCTTCGCGATCTCCGCGACGACGGTGCCGAGGTCGGCCGCGGTCGAGCGCACCGCGCCGGTGCAGCTCATGTCGCCGACCGTGCGGTAGCGCACCGACGCGGTGAACGGCTCCTCGCCGTCGATCAGCTGCACGTGATCGGACATCGCGTAGAGCATCCCGTCGCGCTCGAAGACCTCGCGGTCGTGCGCGAAGTAGATCGAGGGCACCTCGAGCCGCTCCAGCGCGAGGTACTCCCAGACGTCCAGCTCGGTCCAGTTGGAGATCGGGAACACACGCACGCTCTCGCCGCGGCGGATGCGCCCGTTGTAGATGTTCCACAGCTCGGGGCGCTGGTTCTTCGGGTCCCAGCCGCCGAAGTCGTCGCGGAAGGAGAAGATCCGCTCCTTTGCGCGAGCTCGCTCCTCGTCGCGGCGCGCGCCGCCGAAGGCCGCGTCGAACGAGTGCTCCCCGATCGCATCGAGCAGCGTCGTCGTCTGCAGCCGGTTGCGCGAGGCGCGCGGCCCGGTCTCCTCGGCGACGCGGCCGGCATCGATCGACTGCTGCACCGACGCGACGATCAGCCGCTCGCCGAGCTCGGCGACACGGCGGTCGCGAAACTCGATCACCTCGGGGAAGTTGTGGCCCGTGTCGACGTGCATCAGCGGGAAGGGGAAGCGGCCCGGCCGGAACGCCTTCTCGGCGAGGCGCAGCAGGACGATCGAGTCCTTGCCGCCGCTGAACAGCAGCACGGGCCTGGCCAGCTCGGCGGCGACCTCGCGCATGACGTGGATTGCCTCGGACTCGAGCTCCTGCAGGTGCGTCAGCCGTCGCGTCATACCGGCACCGCCTCGGGCCGCTCGGCCGTGGCGGCGGTCTCGTCGGTCTCGAGGCGCTCGGGCGCATCCGGCGGCTCGGCCGCCTCGATCGACGCGGCCGTTCCGGCGTCGGCGTCGGCCGGCATCGCCACCACCGCCCCCTGGGAGCGCTGCAACAGGTAGGCACCGAGCCCGACGGCCAGCGGGACGCCGATCAGCACCAGCGGGGGAACGCCGACGCCGGCCTTGGTCAGCACGCCGAGCGCCGAGGCCAGCAGGACGCAGCCCAGGGCCGGCCGCAGGACGTCGGCGGGCACCTTGTCGATCAGGTGGGCGCCGAGCCAGACACCGGGCAGCGAGCCGATCAGGATCGTCCCCATCAGCACGAAGTCGACGTTGCCGCTGACGATGTGCGCGAGGCCGGCCGCCCACAGCAGGATCGCCGCGTGGAAGACGTCGGTGCCCACGACGCGGTGCGGCGTGAGCTGAAAGACGAGGATCAGCGCGAGGCCGATGAGCGCGCCGCTGCCGACCGACGTGACGCCCAGGATGAGCCCGAGGACGGCGCCGATGAGCACCGCGGAGACCTTTGCCCGCGTCGTGCGCTCGACGCTGTGGCGTTCGCGCGCGACGAGCTTGGGCATGAACAGCGCGCGCCCGAGGATCGTGAGTGCGACGATGATCAGCGCGGCGGCGATCGACACCAGCAGCGTCGGCTCGAAGCTGTTGCCGTACGTGGCGTGCAGGCGATCGAGCAGCCAGACGCCGGCGAGCGCGCCCGGCACGCTGCCGACAGCGAGCCACGCCGAGACGCCGAGGTCGACGGTGCCCTTGCGCCAGTGGCGCCAGCCGCCGAGCGTCTTGGTGACCGCGCCGTAGGCGAGGTCGGTGCCGATCGCCACGACCGGCGGGATCCCCGCGAAGAGGACGAGCAGCGGCGTCATGAGCGATCCGCCACCGATGCCCGTGAGACCGATCAGGATGCCGACGCCGAGGCCGAAGACGATGACGAGCGGGTCCACTACGCCACGTGCAGTCCGCACTCGGACCTGCCGGTGCCCGCCCAGCGGCCGCTGCGGCCGTCGCCGGGCAGCGTGCACGGCGCGCACCCGATCGACGCGTAGCCGTCGTCGTGCAGCCGGTGGTAGGGCAGGCCGCGGGCGTCGATGCGCTCCCACAGGTCGCGATCGGTCCACAGCGCAAGCGGGTTGTACTTCGCGATCTGACCGCGCTTGTAGTCCACCTCGACGAGCTCGGTGCCGGCGCGGGTCGGTCCCTGCTCGCGGCGCAGTCCGGTGATCCAGGCGTCGGCGCCGGCCAGCGCGCGCTCGAGTGCGGCGACCTTCGCCGCCCCGCAGCAGTGCTGGGGCCCGGTCCAGTCTCCGCTCGCGTCCTCGGTCTCGATCCGCACGCCGAAGCGCTCCTCGAACGCGCGCCAGGTCGCCAGCGTCTCCTCGAACAGGACGCCGGTGTCGATCGTCACCACGCGGACGTGCGGGGCGAGCTCCAGAAGCTCGTCGAGGATCACCGACTCCTCCTTCTGAAAGGAGCACAGGAAGACGAGCCGCTCGTGGGCGGCGGCGAGCCGCAGGGTCTCGGTGAGAGACCCCGCCAAGTCGGTGCTCAGACCGCGCACTCGCCCTCGCCGCGCTCGACCTTGAACGGCGCGCTGCGGTTCCAGTCGATGAACGTCGCCATCGTCTCGACGCCGAACTCGACCGGCAGCGCCAGGTCGCGGACCTTGTCCTCGAAGGCCTTGGTGCCGACGCGCGCGGTGAAGGTGTTGAAGGGCTCGTCCGCCTCGCGCTCGTCCTCGTACCAGCGCAGCCAGCGCTCGACCGCGTCGGGCACGCGCTTGGCCGGAAGGCGCACCTTCAGCCGCTGGCCGTAGACGATCTCACCGCCCTCGAAGTTGCCCGCCACGTGGGCGACATAGGCGGGGATCGTGTGCCCGCCGACCTTGATCGACGCGCCGTAGAAGCCGATGTTCGCGATGTGGTGCTGGCTGCAGCCGTTCGGGCAGCCGCTCATCTTGATGTGCATCGCGCGGATCAGCGGATCGGTGATCTGCATCTCCTCGAGGCGCTGCTGCAGCGCGGCGTTCAGGCCCATCGACGAGGTGATGCCGAGCTTGCACGAGTCCGTGCCAGGGCACGAGACGACATCGGTGATCTTGTCCGGGCCGGCGCCGGCGAGACCGAGCTCGTCGAGCGCCCGCCAGACCTCGTAGACGGTCTCGTCGCGGACCCAGCGCAGCAGGAAGTTCTGGTGCACGGTCGTGCGCATGAAGCCGCCCGAGTAGTCGCGCATGATCTGCCCGATGCCGCGCAGCTGCTGCGGCGTCAGGTCCCCGCGGGTGACCTTCACGTGGACGGTGGAGAACCCGTGCTGGCGCTGCGCCCGGACGTTATCGTCGCAGTAGCGCTCGTAGGCGCTGCCGTCCCCGTTCGGGGAGGCGAAGGTCTGCGGCCGCTGCGGGGCGATGGCCTCCTCGTCGATGTCGAAGCGCAGGCCCGCGACGTCGAAGTCGCGCTCGGCGACCCAGTCGCCCGCCAACTCCTCGTCGACCATCTCGCGGAAGGCGTCGATGCCGACCTTGTCGACGAGCACCTTGATGCGCGCCCGGGCGCGGTTGACGCGCAGGAAGTCGGTGCGGTCGAAGATCCTAAAGCAGGCTTCGGCGACCTTGAGGTACTCGCCGTCGTCGAGCCCGACGAACTCGTAGAGCGTCGGCGCGATGCGCGGCATGATCGAGGTGCCGCCGCCGACGCGGACCTCGACGCCGCGCACGCCGTCGCGCTCGCGGGCGAGGAAGGCGATGTCGTGGATGCCGGTCAGCGAGCGGTCCGCGGCGGGCGCGCCGTCGAACGCCGTCTTGATCTTGCGCGGCATCATCTGCGTCGTCGGGTGGCGCACGAAGTAGCGCACGTAGGCGCCGGCGTACGGCGTGAGGTCGAAGGCCTCGTCCTCGCAGACGCCCGCCCACGGGTCGCCGGTCACGTTGCGCACGGTGTTGCCGCAGCCCTCGCGTGAGGACAGTCCGGCGTCTGAGAGCTCACGGATCGCGGCCGCCGCGTCGGGCAGTGGGACGTGGTGCAGCTGGATGTTCTGGCGCGTCGTGATGTGGCCCTTGTCGAGCGGCACGTACTTCTCGATCACGTCGGCGAAGGCGTCGAGCTGCTCGGGCGTGATGCCGCCGAAGGGCAGCTTGACCCGGATCATCTGCACGTCGGGCTGGCGCTGGCCGTAGACGCCCTGCTTGAGGCGGAACTTGATGAACTCGGTCTCCTCGATGTCGCCCCGCAGGTAGCGCTGGGACTCCGTGTCGAAGTCGTCGAACTCGCGCTCGATGATCGGAATGATGTGGCCGGGGACGTCCTCGCGAACCTCGGGGTTCTCGAGCGTCCCTTGGCGGCCGGCGGCGGTGGTGGGCTCCATAGGAATTCTCAGGGCTCCGTGATGGCGGGCAGAGGCAGAGCCGGGGATGATACAGCCTAATTCCACTCCGATTTAGGGAATTGTTCTCCACCGAAGCGGTGCGGAAGTCGCGCGACCGTCCAGGCGCGCCACGATCGAAGATCGCGTCCGGCCGAACCTGTGCGCGCAGTAGCCTGCGAAACGTGCCCGAGCTTGCACTGCTGGATCACGACACCGTGCTGGCCGCCGTCTCGGCCGCGGCAGCGATCGACGCCACCCGCGACGCGTTCCTGCGCCACCACTCCGGCGAGTGGGTCATGCCGGGAAAGGTCTATGTCGAGAGCCCGCCATATGGCGACTTCCGCGCGATGCCCGCCCGCGGTGGCGATCTGGCCGTGCTGAAGTGGGTCACCTCCTTTCCCGGCAACCTCGCGCAGGGGCTGCCGACGGTCAGCGGCGTCGTCTGCCTGTCCGACGCACGCACCGGCGTGCCGCTCGCCATCCTTGACGCGCGCGCCGTCACCGCGCTGCGCACCGGTGCGGTCGCGGCCGTCGCGGCGCTGGCGCTCGCCCGCGAGGACGCTCGCAGCGTCGGCATCGTCGGCTGCGGCCTGCACGGCGCCTGGACCGCGCGCTGCCTGGCGGCCGCCGGCTACGCGGAGGGCGTCTGCTTCGACCCGCGCGCCGACGCCGCCGCCGCGCTGGCGCAGGAGCTCGGCTGGAGCGCCGGCGACCTGCCGGCGGCGCTGGCCTGCGACATCGTCAACTGCATCACGCCGGGCTTGGCGATCGTCGTCGAGCGCGACGACCTGCGGCCGGGGCAGCACCTGAACATGCTCGGCGCCGACGGGTCGGGCAAGGCGGAGGCGAGCATCGACGCGGTGCTCGCCTGCGAGCTGTTCTGCGACGAGTGGGAGCAGGCGTCGCACGGCGGCGAGCTGGCGGCCGCGGTCGCGGCGGGCCGGCTCACGCGCGAGCAGGTCACGGCGCTCGGCGCGGTGCTCGCGGGCAATGCTCCGGGTCGCAGCAGCCCGGACGCCACGACGCTGTTCGACTCGACCGGCCTGGCGATCCAGGATCTGGCGGTCGCCGGCGCGGCGCTGCACGCCGCTCGCGCGGGCGAGGTTCAGGCCGGCGCCATCACGCTGTAGCGGCCCGCCGCGCTCAGTGCGTCCCGCCGTAAGTTCCGTGGAGAAACCGCGGAACTTGTGGCGGGGAGTACTTAGACCGGGAGCAACGGGATGTCGCCGAGGATGCCCCAGACGACGACGCCGGCGGCGGCGAGCGCGGCGATGATCGCGCTGCAGACGCGCTGCAACGCCGTCGTCTGCTGCGCCCTGCGCCTGGCGTTGTCGGCGTGCACGAGGCAGCGCTCGAGCAGGCCCTCGGCCCAGACGAACTCCAGCGACAGCAGCGCGAGGCCGATCGGGATGACGATCAGGGCCGGCCCCGGCAGGACGAGCATGAGCAGGCCCGCGGCGAGGACCGTGAAGCCCATGATCGTGTAGAGCATCCGCACGAGGAAGCCGCGCTGGCGGTGGCGCTCGCGCTGAGCCTCCAGGCGCTGGACGATCCGGGGCTTCGGGGATTCGTCTGCCGCGGCCACAGCCATGTCAGCCTAGATGGTCGAGAGGTTGCATCTAGCTGCTACGCCCGGCGGTACAGGTGCAGATCAGCGGGAGAGCGCGGGCTCGGTCGCGTCGTCGCCCGAGCCCGCGCCTACGCCGTCCTGCGCGTCGGTCGCCGTCGCGGCCTCAGGGACGAAGCTCATGGCGCGCTCGGCCAGCGCGGTGATCGTGAGGCTCGGGTTGACGCCGACGTTCGCCGGGATCACCGAGCCGTCGCAGACGAGCAGGTTCTCGTAACCGAAGACGCGGTGGCGGGCGTCGACGACACCCTCGTCGGGCGAGCGCGCGATCACCGCCCCGCCGAGGATGTGCGCCGTGGTCGGCACCCCCGCGAGCGCCTCCATGAGCGAGCTCTGCGGCACGCCGCCGATCTGCTGGGCCATCCACTCAGCGGCCTCGTTGGCGACCGGGATGAACGTCGGCATCGGCTTGTTGGGGTCCTGCTCGGTCTGCACGCGCATGCCGCCCCACCGGCCGGGCCGCGGGCGCAGCGCGATCGCGTTGTCGAGCGTCTGCATGACGAGCAGGATGATCGTCCGCCGCGACCACGCGCGCGGGTTCTGCAGCTTGGCGAAGCGCACCGGGTGGCGCAGCATCGCGACGAGGAACTTCAGCGGGCGCGTGAGCTTCGTGCCGTCGCCGATCAGGAGCGTGTGCAGCAGGCTCATCGAGTCGCCGGCGTGGCCGTAGCTGACCGTCTCGATGTGGGTGTTCTCGTCGGGATAGATCGAGCCCGAGATCGCGACGCGCTTGGTGTAGTCGACGCCGTCGTCGGGAGCCGTCACCGCGAGGATGGCCTCGCTGTTGGTGCGCACGAGCTCGCCGAGGCGGTGCGAGACGTTCGGCAGCGAGCCATTGAAGCGGCAGCGCTGCAGCAGCTTGTTGGTGCCCAGCGCGCCGGCGGCGAGGACCACGTTGCGCGCCGTCATGGTGCGGCGCTTGCGGCGCACCCAGGCGCCGGTGCGATCGGTCGTGACCGTGTAGCCGTCGGAGCCGTCGCGGGCGCCGAGCGGGCGGATGTCGACGACCTCGCGCTCGGGGAGGATGCGACAGCCTGCGTGCTCGGCGAGCCAGAGGTAGTTCTTGACGAGCGTGTTCTTCGCGCCGACGGGGCAGCCGACCATGCAGCGCCCGCACCCGATGCAGCCCGTGCGGGCTGGACCGGCACCGTCGAAGAACGGGTCGGGGACCGTCTCGCCGGGCGTGCCGAAGAACACACCCACGCGCGTCTTGGCGTAGCTCTTGTCGGCCCCGATGTGGCGGCCGTAGTCGCGCAGGAGATCGTCGGCCGGGTCGTCGGTCAGGACCGTCGTGACGCCGAGCATGCGCTCGGCCTCGTCGAAGTGCGGCGCCAGCGCCGCCTGCCAGTCCGCCTCCAGGCCCGCCCACTGAGGGTCGTCGTAGAAGCGCGGCCGGGCGCGGTACAGCGTGTTCGCGTAGCCGAGGCTGCCGCCGCCGACACCCGCCCCGCTGAGGATCGAGACGGTCTTAAACAGCGACAGGCGGAAGATGCCGTGCATGCCCAGTCGCGGTGCGAAGAAGTAGCGCCTGATGTCCCAGGTCGAGCGCGGGAAATCGTCGTCGGCGAAGCGCCGGCCGGACTCGATGACCGCGACGCGGTAGCCCTTCTCGGTCAGCCGGTGGGCGGCGACGCTGCCGCCGAAGCCCGAGCCGACGACGACGTAGTCGAAGTCGTACTCGTGAGCGTCATCCTGGGCACGAGCGCAAGGGGCCATGGCGCAGCCACCCTAGCGTGAACGTGACGGAGGCGTCAACTTCGTCCAGACGATTTGCCGCGGGAGGCTATCGTTCGCGGCCGAAGCGCTCACGGTCCGGCGATCGACAGCAGCGCCGCCGGCTCTCCGTCGAGGCCGGGCGAGGGGGCGACCGGCTCGGGTCGCGGCGCGGGGATCTGCCAGCGCAGGACGGTGAACGTCTCTCCATCCGTGCGCCCGGCGAGGGTGTAGCCCGCTGCCGGGGAGACCGGCTGCGCCGGCCGCGGCGGCCGCGGGCGCTCGCCCGGCAGTCGCACCGGCAGCGCGACGTAGTCGATCTCGTTCGTGGTGAAGCTGGGCGGGGTCGCCTGCTGCAGACGCGGCAGGTAGTAGCGCAGCGGCGTGAGCGCCGACTGCGGCGTCGCGACGATCAGCCGTGGGGCCTCGATCGGCCCCAGCGAGCGCACGGCGGCGCGCCAGTCGTCGCGCTGCAGCTGGGGATCGCGCGCGACGCCGACGACCGCGACGGCACCCGCCAGGCACGTGACGGCCAGGGCCACCGGCGCCAGGATCCCGGCCCGCGAAGCCCGCCGCGCCGCGGCCGCCAGGCCCGTGCCGGCCAGTACACAGGCCAGCGGCAGCGCTGCGATGACGTTGCGCGTGATGAGGTGATCCTCGCCGCCGAGCGCGGCGAGCACCGGCAGCAGCAGCGCCGCCGCCGTGACCCCGGCGACCAGGGCGCATTCCTTACGCGCACGCAAGGAGAATGTCTCGGCGTTGCGGTCGCGCAGGATCGCGGTCAGCCCGGCGAGCCCGATCAGCACCCCGATGGCCGTGACCGCGATCAGCAGCGCCTCCAGCGGCGCGTCATAGCCGACGAGGAACTGCTTGGGCACCTGGGCCAGGCGGGTCAGCAGCGTGCTGTCGCCGATGAACGCGGCGCCCGCGTTGGCGCGCTGTCCGAGGGCGAGCGGCAGGAGCGCCACACCCGCCACCAGCGGCAGGCCCAGCGCGGCGGCGCGCTCGCGCAGCCCCGGCGCGCGCAGCGCGAGCCACAGCCCCTGCGGCGCGATCAGGAAGACCGCGTAGTAGTGCGTCGCCAGGGCGAGCACGGCGATCGTGCCCCAGGCCGCGAGGCGGCCGAGCGCCCGCGGCTGCTCCAGGGCACGCAGCCAGAGCAGTGCCGACAGCGTCCCCAGCAGGGCGAGCAGCGCGTAGGCGCGCGCCTCCTGGCTGAACCAGATCAGCATCGGGTTGAAGGCCACGAGCGCCGCCGCCGCCAGGCCGGCCCGATCGCCGCCCAACCGCTGCCCCAGCGCCCACGCGACACCGAGCGTGGCCGTCCCGAACAGCGCCGACAGCGAGCGCAGCCCGACCTCGCCGGTGCCGAAGACGTGCGTCCACAGCCACGCCAGCACGTAGTACAGCGGCGGCGTGGACTCGCTGTCGGGGATCGCCCCCAGCATCGCGGGCAGGTCCATGCGCAGCAGCTGCGCGGTGACCGCCTCGTCGTACCAGAGGCTCTGCGCGTCGAGCGTCGCGAAGCGCAGGACCGCGCCGGCGAGCAGCACCAGCGCCGGCCAGCCCCAGCGGTTCGTCACAGCGGGATGTTGCCGTGCTTGCGCTTGGGGCGCTCGACGCGCTTGGTCTGCAGGGCCTCGAGCGCGGCGATCAGCTTGGGCCGCGTCTCGTGGGGGATGATCACGTCGTCGACGAAGCCGCGCTCGGCCGCCGAGTACGGGTTGGCGAAGCGCGCGCGGTAGTCGTCCATCAGTCGCTCGCGCCGCTCCTGCGGCGTCGGCGATCCGGCGATGTCGCGCCGGTAGATGATGTTGACCGCGCCCTCGGGTCCCATCACCGCCACCTCGGCGGTCGGCCAGGCGAGGTTGAGGTCGGCGCCGATGTGCTTGGAGGCCATGACGACGTAGGCGCCGCCGTAGGCCTTGCGCGTGATGATCGTGATCTTCGGGACCGTCGCCTCGGCGAACGCATAGAGCAGCTTGGCGCCGTGACGGATGATCCCGTCCCACTCCTGGGCCACCCCGGGCAGGAAGCCGGGCACGTCGGCGAAGACGACGAGCGGGACGTTGAACGCGTCGCACGTGCGCACGAAGCGCGCGGCCTTGACGCTCGCGTCGATGTCGAGCACACCGGCGCCGGACGCCGGCTGGTTGGCGACGATGCCGACCGCGTAGCCGTCGAGACGCGCGAAGCCGCAGACGATGTTCTTCGCGAAGTCCTCGTGGACCTCGTAGAACTCGCCGTCGTCGACGATCATGCGCACGACGAGCCGCACGTCGTAGGGCTTGTTGGGGTTCGCCGGAACGACCTCGTCGAGCTCGGGTTCCATCCGCAGCGGATCGTCGGTCGGCAGCACGCGCGGGGTCGGCTCGAGGTTGTTGGAAGGCAGGAAGCCGAGCAGGTAGCGCGCGTCCTGCAGGCAGGCCTCCTCGTCCTCGCAGGCGAAGTGCGCGACGCCCGAGCGCGAGGCGTGCGTCGTGGCCCCGCCGAGCTCCTCGAACTCGACCTGCTCGCCGGTCACCGTGCGGATGACCTCGGGTCCGGTGATGAACATGTGCGAGATGCCCTTGACCATGAAGACGAAATCCGTGATCGCGGGCGAGTACACGGCGCCGCCGGCACACGGGCCCATCACGAGGCTGATCTGCGGGATCACGCCCGAGCAGTTGACGTTGCGCATGAAGACCTCGCCGTAGCCGCCCAGCGAGACGACGCCCTCCTGGATCCGCGCGCCGCCGGAGTCGTCGATGCCGACGATCGGGCAGCCGATCTTCGCGGCCAGATCCATGACCTTGCACATCTTCTCCGACATGACCTCGCCGAGCGATCCGCCGAAGACGGAGAAGTCCTGCGAGAAGACGCACACGCGGCGTCCGTCGACCGTGCCGTGGCCGGTCACGACGGCGTCGCCCCAGGGGCGCTTGCGCTGCATCTCGAAGTCGTGGGTGCGATGGCGCGTGAACGTGTCGAGCTCCTGAAAGGAGCCCGGGTCCAGCAGCTTCTCGACGCGCTCGCGCGCGCTCAGGCGCCCACGATCGTGCTGCTTGCGCTCGGCCTCGCGCTTCGTGCGGCCGGTCGCCTCGCGCAGCTCCTGCAGCTGGGCGAGCTTCTTCTCGTACGTGGCGGGAGCCTTCTGGCGCTTGGACATCCGTCACGAAGGGTAATGGCGAGCGGCGCTCCTCACCCCGGACGCGCGCCTCACCCCGGGCGGGGTGCCCGGGGCAAGGCTCTGGCCACGAGGGGAAGGTCAGTCGCGCGAGTAGGAGCCGTGCTGCGTTGAACCCAGGCCGTCGAGAAGGTTGTCGAGGCTCGCGTAGGGGGATCGATCGGGAGTGACCGCTGACGCCGGCGTGCAGGCGGTGAGGGTCACGGTCGTGCCCCACCCAGCCGACTCGAGCCGCACCGTGCCGCTTGCGCGATCGCCCTCCCAGGCGACGGTGGTCTCGGGATCGGCTCGGGTGATGCGGATCTCACCGAACTGCCCCAGCCGGAGGCCCAGCGCGTCCTCGTCGCTGACCTGCGCCCACAACCCGGGCGGCGACTTCACGAGCCGGCATCGTGCGCTGCACTGCTCCATGGGGGAAGGTTTCGCCCGTCGCGGGCGGAGTCCTGCGCCCGCGACGCGAGTTAGACCGCCGGCTTGTCGCCGTCTGTCGGCATCGCGGCGCGGCGCTCAAGTCCTGCCCGGTCAGGTGCCGATGACGCCGCGTGGCCGCACGATCGCTCATCGTCGCGCTCCTCGCCGCGATCGCGACGCTCGTCGCCGTCCCCGCGGGCGCGCTCGCCCAGCAGCGCTGCACGCTGCTCGTCTTCTGTTCGCCGGCGCCGCCGGTCGAGCCGGCGCCCGCGCCGCCCCCCGAGCCGGGATCCCCCGCCCCCGGCGGCGGGCGCGTGCTGCCGCCCAGCGTGCCGCCGGGCCACGACGCCCAGCGCGCCG
Organism: Solirubrobacterales bacterium; assembly: GCA_038233375.1. Classification (GTDB taxonomy): domain Bacteria; phylum Actinomycetota; class Thermoleophilia; order Solirubrobacterales; family Solirubrobacteraceae; genus CADCVQ01. The sequence goes on along the minus strand of JBBSMC010000007.1, from coordinate 10,496 downwards.
ATCCGCCCGCCCAGCCGGTCGCGCTCGGTCGCCTGCGGGTCCGCAACGGCGGCCCCGGCCCGGACGCGCTGCGCGGCCGCGCCGGCGCCGACCTGCTGCGCGGCCATGGTGGCGCCGACCGCCTCGCCGGGCGCGCCGGCGCCGACCAGCTCTTCGGGCAGACCGGTCCCGACCGGCTCGCCGGCGAGTCGGGCGCCGACTGGCTCGACGGCGCGTCGGGCGACGACGTGCTGCTCGGCGGCCGCGGCGCCGACGTCCTGCTCGGCGGCTTCGGCCACGACCGGCTCTCCGGCTCCGACGGCGACGACCTCCTCTACGGACAGGCCGCGCAGGACCGCCTGGTGGGCGGGCGCGGAGCCGACGTCCTACACGGCGGCTCGGGCGCCGACACCGTGATCGGGGGTCCCGGCGCGGACGTCCTCTTCGCGGACTCCGGGCCCGACCGCCTGTTTGGTGGCGACGGCGACGACACGCTCTTCGCCAACGACGGCGGGCGCCAGGAGCTCGTCGACTGCGGTCCGGGCGACGACACCGTCGTGCTCGACCCGCGCAATCGCAAGGGCGGCATCTCGGACTCGCAGATGCTCCGCCGGGGGCGGGTGCGCGGCTGCGAGACGATCCGCTACGAGCCGCCGCCGGCGCCCGATCCGAGCAAGGGCATCACCTGGCTGGGCCCGCGCCGCGGCGCGACGAAGCACGGCACGAGCCGCAACGACACGCTGCTGGGCAGCACCGGCGCCGACCGCATCTACGGCGAGGGCGGCAACGACGTCATCTGGGGCAACCAGCTGCACCGCGACAAGAGCACGGCGCTGGATCGGCTCTACGGCGGCGCCGGCAGCGACACGATCTACGGCAGCCCCGGGCGCAACACGATCCGCGGCGAGGACGGCGACGACTTCCTGCAGGGCGGCTCGGGGCGCAACGCGATCTACGGCGGCAACGGCGACGACGAGATCCGGCTGCGCGGCAACGGCCCCAACAGCGTCGACGCAGGTCCCGGCAACGACGTCGTGCACGCCTACGCCAAGGGCGCCACGACGATCGACTGCGGACCCGGTCTGGACACCGCCTACGTCGACGGCGACGCCCGCGCCGCCGGCTGCGAGCGCGTCGTCCGACGCTGAATCCGCGCCCGCCCGGGCGGGAATGGGCTACGCGCGCGGCCGGTATGCGCCGAAGACGTCCTTCATCGCGTTGCAGACCTCGCCCATCGAGCAGCGGTCCTTGAGCGCCTGCCGGATCGGGTGCATGAGGTTGTCGGGACCGCGGGCCGCCGTGCGCAGCTCCTCGAGGCGCTGCGCGACGAGCGCCTGGTCGCGGTTGGCCTTGAAGGCGGCGAGGCGGTCGAGCTGGGCCTGCTCGGTCGCCGGATCGACGCGCAGGATGTCCTCGATCTCGATGCCTTCGTCCTCGTACTTGTTGACGCCGACGACGATGTCCTGCTTGAGGCGGTAGCGCTCCTGGTAGCCCCAGGCGGATTCGTCGATCTCGTTGGTGATGAACTCGATCGCGTTGACCGAGCCGCCCATCTCGTCGACCTTGGCGATCAGCTCGTAGGCGCCGGCCTCGATCTCGTCGGTCAGGGCCTCGACGTAGTAGGAGCCCGCGAACGGGTCGACGGTGTCGGTCGCGCCGGACTCGTGGGCGATGATCTGCTGGGTGCGCAGCGCGATCTTCGCGGCGCGCTCGGAAGGCAGCGCGAGCGCCTCGTCGAAGCCGTTGGTGTGCAGCGACTGCGTGCCGCCGCAGACGGCGGCGAAGCCCTGCAGCGCGACGCGCACGACGTTGTTCTGCGGCTGCTGGGCGGTGAGCGTGACGCCGCCGGTCTGCGTGTGGAAGCGCAGCTTGAGGGACTTCGGATCCTTCGCGCCGAAGCGGTCACGCATGATGTGCGCCCACATCCGCCGCACCGCGCGGAACTTCGCGACCTCCTGGAAGACGTTGTTGTGGCCGTTGAAGAAGAAGGCCAGGCGGGGCGCGAACTCGTCGACCTCGAGGCCGGTGTCGAGCGCGGCCTGCACGTAGGCGATCGCGCTGCAGAGCGTGAACGCGACCTCTTGAACGGCGGAGCAGCCTTTCTCACGGAAGTGGTACCCCGAGATCGAGATGGTGTTCCACTTCGGGACGAACTCCTTGCAATATGCGAAGAGGTCGGTGGTCAGACGCATCGTGCCTTCGGGCGGATAGATGAAGTTTCCGCGGGCGATGTACTCCTTGAGCACGTCGTTCTGGGTCGTGCCGCGCAGCTCCTGCAGCGGGCACCCCTGCTCCTCGCCGACGAGCGAGTACAGCGCCAGCAGCACCGTCGCAGGCGCGTTGATCGTCATCGACGTGGAGATCGCGTCGAGCGGGATCCCTTCGAAGACGGTGCGCATGTCGTCGATCGTGTCGATCGACACTCCGGTCCGGCCGACCTCGCCGAGGCAGCGCTGGTCGTCGGAGTCCAGGCCCAGCTGGGTCGGCAGGTCGAAGGCCATCGAGAGCCCGGTGGAGCCGTGCGCGAGCAGGTACTTGTAGCGCTCGTTGGACTCCGTCGCCGAGGCGTAGCCGGCGTACTGGCGCATCGTCCAAGGCCGCTTGCGGTACATCTCCTGATGCACGCCTCGGGTGTACGGGAAATCTCCTGGGGTCCCCAGATCCACGTCGGGCGGAAGGTCCGCCTCGGTGTAGAGCGGCTGGACCTCGATGCCCGAATCGGTGTAGCGCCGGGGATCGTCCGGGCCGACGATCGGGGCGACGGTCAAGCGCTCTTGTGTGGACATACCGCAAGGGTACGGCGCTGCCTCGTCGCACACCCCCCCGCTCGCGGGCGCGCGCGCCCGCGAGCCCCTGTGCGCCCATACAAGGTCCGCTTCGCACGAGCGGTCGCAGAAGTGCCGGCAGCCTTCGGGTGCACGCTGGCCGCCACGTCGCCTGACCACGCAGATGTGAGATGGCTCACACCCGGTCCGGGCGGCGCTGGCGTCGAGGTCCCCCGTCGGGCGCCCCCGGCCGACCCTAAAAGGCTTCTAAACGGGTTCGCTGTGCCGCTTTCGGGTAGCACCTGTCTGCGTTCCGCGGTTCTTCGGCCCGCAGCGCAGCACCCACCAGACGCCTTCCGGCCCATGAGCAGCACGCGAGCTTCCGTCCGTGTGCCGCGGCTCCCCGCTGTTGACAGCGGGTCTGGATTGTGGCTAGATAGCGCCCAATGCGGGGTATCGGGGTATCGGGAGTATCGGCCCGGGAGGAAGCGCTGCTTCATCACCCACCAGTCGCGCTGCGCGAGCAGGGCGATCGATACGGACTGACGAATCTCTCCGCCATCTGCGAACAGGTCCTGCCGGGGACCTTCAAGAATCCGGCGACGTGACCTTTCCGGCGGACATCGACTAGGAGCAGCCAAGGACTATGGGCAAGAAGCGGAACATCGCAACTGGAGCATTGATCTTCGCCGCAGCGTGGGCGCCGGCAGCAGCGGCGACGGCTGCCGGGCAGGACAACACGGCTGGTCTTGCCAGCGGTAGCAACGCCGCGACGGCGGCGCCTGCCACGGCCGCCGGCGGCTCGGGCGGCGCGGCCGGCTCCGGGAACACCACCCAGGCAGCGGCTCCCGCTCCGAAACCGCCCCGCACGCTCGCCACGGACGAGCACGTCATCTCCATGGGCGGGAACACCAGCGCCACCAGCGGCAGCGCGACGGGCGGCGCCGGCGGCGCCGCCACCGCGACCGGTGGCGACGCCACCGCGACGAACACGGCTGACCAGGACCTCGCCAACGACGCCGTCAACGGCGGCGGCGGCGGCACGACCTCGACGATCCAGGGCAACAACGCCTCGCTGGACCAGGGCGGCAACACCGCGACCGGCGGCAGCGCGACAGCCTCCGGCGGCGACGGCGGCGGTGCGAGCACCGGCAACACCCAGAGCGGCAACGGCAACGCCGAGGCCATCGCCCGCGGGCCCGAGGGCCACGCGATCGCGATGGGCGGGAACACGACGGTCACGAGCGGAGCTGCGACCGGCGGTGCGGGCGGGGCGGGCACCGCGACCGGCGGCAGCGCCACGGCGGCCAACGACGCGGACCAGACCCTGACGAACGATGCCGTCGACGGCGGAGGGGGCGACTTCGCGGCCGCCGTCCAGGACAACGAGGCGTCACTCGATCAAGACGGCAACGCGGCCACGGGCGGCAGCGCGACGGGCACCGGCGGCGACGGTGGCAGCGCGAGCACCGGCAACACGCAGACCAACAACGGCAATGCGGCCGCGCATGCATCCGGGGAGGGTCACGCGATCGCCAACGGCGGGGCGACGTTCGCCAGCAGCGGGGACGCGACCGGCGGCGCCGGCGGCGCCGGGACGGCCTTCGGCGGCGACGCCACGGCGACCAACGGCGCGACCCAGAGTCTGAGCAACGTCCTCGACGATGCCGACGACGGGTTCTTCGACGGCCTGGGCGACACGGCCGTCATCCAGGACAACGACGCCGAGCTCGACCAGGGCGGCAACAGCGCGACCGGCGGCGCGGCGAGCGCCACCGGCGGCGACGGCGGCAGCGCGAGCACCGGCAACACGCAGACCAACAACGGCAATGCGGTGGCCACCTCGGATTCGGGCAACGTCATCGCCAACGCCGGCGCTACGACGGCCGACAGCGGTGACGCGACGGGCGGCGCCGGCGGCGCTGCGACCGCGACCGGCGGCGCTGCGACGGCGGGCAACGACGCCACGCAGACCGTCTCCAATTCCGCGGACGTCGATGCCGGAGCGGTGGACGGCAACAGCGCAGTCATCCAGGACAACAACGCGTCCTTGACCCAGGGTGGCAACACCGCGACGGGCGGCGCGGCGACGGCGACGGGCGGTGCGGGCGGCGATGCCGACACCGGCAACACGCAGAGCGGCAACGGCAATGACCTGGTCGACGGCGATGGCGAGAACATCGTCATCAACGCCGGCGAGACCACGGCCACCAGCGGGGCCGCGACCGGCGGCGCCGGCGGTGCCGCGACTGCGACCGGTGGAGCGGCGGACGCAGGAAACACCGCCGTTCAGGTGGTCACGAACGACGCGGTCGTCGATGGCGACGGCGACGGGAACGTTGCCATCATCCAGGACAACGACGCGTCGCTGACGCAGGATGGCAACACGGCGAGGGGCGGCGCTGCGACGGCGACGGGCGGTGCGGGCGGCGACGCCTCCACCGGCAACACCCAGACCGACAACGGCGTCGATCCGAGTGAGGGCGACAACGTGATCGCGAACGGCGGCGCCACGTCGGCCACCAGCGGTGCCGCGACCGGCGGCGACGGCGGTGTCGCGACGGCCACGGGCGGCGACGCGAGCGCAGGGAACTTCGCGGTCCAGGCGGTCGCCAACACCGCCGACGTCGGGAGTGTCGGGGAGATCGTCATCGGCGCCGGGGTCGACGAGATCATCCAGGACAATGACGCGACGCTGACGCAGGGCGGGAACACGGCCACGGGCGGCGCCGCGACGGCGACCGGCGGTGCGGGCGGCGACGCCGACACCGGCAACACGCAGACGCGCAACGGCAACGTGCTGGTCGACGGCGGTGGCGAGAACGTGCTCGTCAACGCCGGCGATACGACGGCCGACAGCGGCGACGCCGTCGGCGGCGCCGGCGGCGGCGCGGTAGCGACCGGCGGCGACGCAGACGGCGAGGACGACGGCCCTGGCGCCGGGAACTTCGCGATCCAGTCGCTGGTCAACACCGCCGTTGTCGGCGACATCGCGGACATCGTCGTTGACGAGGGCGATGTCCTCAAGCTCATCCAGGACAACGACGCCTTGCTTGCGCAGGCCGGCAACAGCGCGACGGGTGGCGCTGCGGCGGCGACCGGCGGTGCGGGCGGCGACGCCGACACCGGCAACACGCAGACGGGCAACGGCAACGTGCTGGTCGACGGCGACGGCGAGAACGTGATCGTCAACGCCGGCGACACGGATGCGGACAGCGGTGACGCGTCCGGCGGCGATGGCGGCGACGCGACCGCGACCGGCGGCGGCGCAGGCGCGGAGAACTTCGCGGACCAGTCGCTCCTCAACACGGCCGATGTCGGCGACGATGCGGTGATCGCCGATGGCGCCGGAACCGTCGAGCCGATCCAGAACAACACCGCGTCGCTGACGCAGGGTGCCAACAGCGCGACCGGCGGCGCCGCGACGGCGACCGGCGGTGCCGGCGGCGACGCCGACACCGGCAACACGCAGACGAACAACGGCAACGCGTTCGTCGACGGCGACGGCGAGAACGTGATCATGAACACCGGCGCTGCGACGGCCGAGAGCGGCGACGCCGTCGGCGGTGCCGGCGGCGGCGCGACCGCGACCGGAGGCGACGCAGATGCGGGGAACTTCGCGGTCCAGTCGCTCGTCAACGACGCCGATGTCGGCGACGATGCCGTGCTCGTCGATGACGAGGGCGATGTCCTCAAGCTCATTCAGAACAACACCGCCTTGCTTGCGCAGGGCGGTAACAGCGCGACGGGTGGCGCTGCGGCGGCGACCGGCGGAGCGGGCGGCGACGCCGACACCGGCAACACCCAGACCGACAACGGCGTCGATCCGAGCACGGGCGACAACGTCATCGCCAACGCCAGCGCTACGACGGCCGACAGCGGTGACGCGGTCGGCGGTGCCGGCGGCGACGCGACCGCAACCGGAGGCGACGCAGATGCGGAGAACGTCGCGCTCCAGGTGCTCGACAACACCGCCGATGACGGCGCCGGTGTCGTCGAGATCATCCAGGACAACGACGCGACGCTGACGCAGGGCGGGAACACGGCCACGGGCGGCGCCGCGACGGCGACCGGCGGTGCGGGCGGCGACGCCGACACCGGCAATACCCAGACGAACAACGGCAACGTCCTCGTCGGCGGAGGCGACGGAAACGTGATCGTCAACGCGGGTGGCGCGGATGCCGACAGCGGGTTTGCGATCGGCGGCGCCGGCGGTGCCGCGGCCGCGGACGGTGGCGACGCCACGGCAGGTAATTTCGCGTTCCAGGACCTGAGCAACACCGCCGTCGTCGATGACGACGCTGACGCTGACGCTACGGATGGCGTCGTCATCATCGTGCAGGACAACGACGCGACGCTGACGCAGGGCGGGAACACCGCGACGGGTGGCGCCGCGACGGCGACCGGCGGTGCGGGCGGCGACGCCGACACCGGCAACGCGCAGACGGGCAACGGCAACGTGCTGGTCGACGGCGGCGGCGAGAACGTCATCGTCAACGCGGGCGGCGCGACGGCCGATTCCGGGTTTGCCGTCGGTGGCTCCGGCGGTGGCGCGGTAGCGACCGGCGGCGACGCAGACGGCGAGGACGACGGCCCTGGCGCCGGGAACTTCGCGATCCAGTCGCTGGTCAACGCCGCCGTTGTCGGCGACGAGGACGAGGCCGACGAGGGTGCCGGCATCGCCGAGATCATCCAGGACAACGACGCGACGCTGACGCAGGGTGGCAACACCGCGGTCGGCGGCGCTGCGACGGCGACCGGCGGTGCGGGCGGCGACGCCGACACCGGCAACACCCAGACGGGCAACGGGAATGTCGTTGTCGACGGCGATGGCGAGAACGTGATCGTCAACGCGGGCGGCGTGGATGCCGACAGCGGCGATGCGTTCGGCGGCGCCGGCGGTGACGCGACGGCCACCGGTGGCGACGCGATCGCACAGAACCTCGCCGGGGACCCCGACGCATTTGAGTCGGATGGCCAGTTCCTCCTCAACGTGGCCCTCGTTGACGCCGACGACGCCGGTGACGTCCTCAAGCTCATCCAGGACAACGACGCGACGCTGACGCAGGGTGGCAACACCGCCGTCGGCGGCGCGGCGACGGCGACCGGCGGTGCCGGCGGCGACGCCGACACCGGCAACACCCAGACGACCAACGGCAACGTGCTGGTCGACGGCGATGGCGAGAACGTCCTCGTCAACGCGGGCGACACGGATGCCACCAGCGGTGACGCGAGCGGCGGAGACGGCGGTGACGCGACGGCGGACGGTGGCGACGCCGACGCGAGCAACCTCGCCCTTCAGACGCTGATCAACGATGCCGATGTCGGCGACGGGGATGCCGTTGACGCGGCCGCGGTCGTCGAGGTCATCCAGGACAACGACGCTGCCCTGACGCAGGGCGGCAACACCGCCACGGGCGGCGCTGCCACGGCGACCGGCGGTGACGGCGGCGACGCCGACACCGGCAACACGCAGACCGCCAACGGCAACGTCAACGTCGACGGTGCCGGCGAGAACACCATCGCCAACGCCGGCGACACCTCGGCCGCCAGCGGCGATGCCGACGGCGGCGACGGCGGTGACGCGACCGCGACCGGTGGCGTGGCGACCGCGACGAACGACGCCGACCAGGTTCTCGACAACAATGCCGACGTCGATGACGGCACCGGCGTCGTGAGCATCATCCAGACCAACGACGCGACGCTCGACCAGGACGGCAACACCGCCACGGGCGGCGCTGCGAGGGCGGCAGGCGGCGCGGGCGGGGACGCCGGCACGGGCAACAGCCAGACGGGCAACGGCAACGTGGGCGAGGTGCCCGTGATCGTCATCCCGGAGAAGCCGAAGTTCCCGGGTAAGACGCCGCCGGTCACTCCGCCGGTCGTCACGCCGCCGGTCGTCATCGTCACGCCGCCGGTCGTCACGCAGCCGGTCGTCACGCCGCCGGTCGTCACGCAGCCGGCTCAGCCCGGACCTGCCGGACCCGCAGGGCCTGCCGGACCCGCCGGACCTGCCGGACCCGCCGGACCGGCGGGACCTGCGGGCCCTGCCGGACCGGAGGTGCAGGCACCTACGCAATCGACCCCGGTCTCGTCGCCGACTCCGCAGGTGCAGGCGGGCGAACTGCCCTTCACCGGACTGCCGCTGGGGCTGCTCGGGCTCCTCGGAGCTCTGCTGGCCGCCGGTGGCGGTGCACTGCGTCGCAAGCTCGACTGATCCCTCACGAGCTGCATCTGTAGAAAGACCCAGACCGGGGCGCCCACAGGCGCCCCGGTTTTGTCTACGTCAATGGTTCGCGGCGGCGAGGTCGCTCAGCCGCGGTGGTGGGTCTGACAACCATGCCTGCTCGACCGACCCCGCCCGTGGGGCAGCGTTCGGGGGTGGGCCGCGCGTCTTCCGGGTCCTCTCCGAACGCCACGAGCGCGGCAGCCTGATCATCACCGCGAAGCTGCCGTTCGGCGAGTCGACGAAGGTCTTCCCCGACGCCCGCCCCGCCGAAGCGGTCGTCGACAGGCTCACGCACCACGCGCACATCATTGACACCGGCAGCGAGTCCTGGCGCTTCCGCCATGGCCTCGCACGCCACGCCAGGAAGATGGCGACCTGACCCAGCGGCTCGTCACGCGCGACGCGGGGCTCGCCTCAGCCGCCGCCCTGCGGCTGGCGATGGCGTGCTGCATGGGACGGCACGCTGCACCGGAGGACACGCTGGACCGGACGGCGTGCTGCACCACGAGGAAGCGGCGCGGAGGCCGGAGGCCGGGGACTGACCCGCGGCCGACGGCGGCCCGCACTGGGTGCGACTGAGGCTGGCTTGCTTGCTTGAGCCCGGCGGGGGGGCCTACGGGACGCCGGGCTCGAAGGCGCTGCGGCCGTGCAGCAGCTGCGCGAGGTTCGTCTCGATGAGCTGCAGGCGCTCGTCGCCGTCCACGAAGGAGAGGCTGAGATCGTCCTGCTCGCTGAGGTGCGCCGCCACGGAGACGGTGCCGATCGGGGTGGCGCCGCCGCCACCGCTGCTGATCGCGTCCCCGCTGAGCGCGGTGAGTTCGGCGTTGACGACGACGTCCCCTTCGCTGGCGCGTGCGCCGGGCGAGACGAGCTCGTCGACGTCGATCTGGATGAACTGCACGTCGCCTGCGCCGGTGACGAAGGCGATGTTCAGGACATCGGGATCACGGGTCAGGCTCACGGCGACGTCCGATCGGCCCACGGCGACGGCGTCCTCGCCGCTCCCCCCGAGGCCGATCGACGTCACGTCTGCCGAGGTGACGAGCACCTCTTCGGCATCGGCCCCGGCGTCGGGATCAGAGGGCGGCTGGCGCGCGCTCATCGTAGACCGATACCAGATCGAGCCCCGCCGCGTCAGCGGCGCAGGCGGTAGTAGCGCGTGACCGTCGTGCTGCCGCCGGTCAGGCCCCGCGAGACCAGGCGGACGCGGTAGCGACCCGGCACCAGCCGCCGCAGGCGGGCGGTGTTCAGCCCGGGTTCCACGTTGGTCCGGCCCGAGAGCGCCCGCATGAGGCGAGTACAGCTGCGCGCCTTGCGGTTGCGCGCCGTGGGCTTCAGGCAGCGCGTGCCCCTCTTGCGCCCGGGCAGGACCCGGTGCACCGTAAGCGTGACGGCGGCCGGATCGGAGATGCGGAAGCGAACGCGCGTGGCACTGAACTGCAACCGGGTGATCCGGGGCCCCGCGATGAGCGCGGCGGGCGTGGAGGGCACGGTCGGTGAGGTCGACGGGCCCGGCGTCAGGG
>JBBSMC010000006.1:0-66584 GCA_038233375.1 Solirubrobacterales bacterium | reverse complement strand
GAGCGCATCGACGATCTCGTCGCACGCGAGCACGGCGCCGTAGATCTCGCTCGTCCCCATCCGCACGCCGCCGCGGTTGATCGTCGAGTCGCTGCGGCCGTGGATGACCGCCGTCCCGCGCGCCGTGATCTCGATCCAGTCCCCGTGGCGCCAGATGCCGGGGTACATCGCGAAGTACGCCTCGCGCAACCGCTCGCCGTCGGGGTCGTTCCAGAAGCCCAGCGGCATCGAGGGCATCGGCTGCGCGATGACGAGCTCGCCGACCGCGTCGTCGCCGACCGGGCGCCCGTCCGCACCGAAGGCCTGCACGTCGCAGCCCAGCGAGCGCGCCTGCAGCTCACCCTCGTAGACGGGCAGCAGCGCCACGCCGCCGACGAACGCCGTGCACACGTCGGTGCCGCCGCTCGTCGAGAACAGCCACGTGTCGGCGCCGAGCTCGTCGTAGATCCAGCGAAAGCTCGCGGGCGAGAGCGGCGATCCCGTCGAGCCGACGCTCTTCAGCGCGCCCAGGTCGCGCTCGCCATCGGCGGCCGGGTGCAGGCCGGCCTTCATGCAGCCGTCGATGAACGCCGCGCTCGTGCCGAAGCACGTGATCTTCGCCTCGGCGGCGAGCTCCCACAGGCGCTCGAGCGTCGGCGCGGCCGGATCCCCGTCGTAGAGCACGATCGAGGCCGGCGTCAGCAGCACGCCGACGAGGAAGTTCCACATCATCCAGCCCGTCGTCGTAAACCAGAAGGCGCGGTCGCCGGCGTGCATGTCGAGGTGCAGGTTCTGGTGCTTGAGCTGCTCGAGCAGGATGCCGCCGTGGCCCTGGACGATCGCCTTGGGCAGACCGGTCGTGCCGCTGGAGTACAGGATCCACAACGGGTGGTCGAAGTCCACCGGCTCCAGCACGAGCGCGGAGTCCTGCGCCGAGCCGAGGAAGCCGTCCTCCCAGCCGGTGCCGTCGAGATAGCCCAGCCGCACCAGCGTCCCGCCGACGCGACCGTGGATCTCCTCCAGCACCGCGGCGCGATCGAAGTCGCGTCCGCCGTAGCGATAGCCGTCGACCGCGAGCAGCACCTTCGGCTCGATCTGCGCGAAGCGGTCGATCACCGACCGCGCCCCGAAGTCCGGCGAGCAGCTCGACCACACCGCGCCGAGGCCGGCGGTGGCCAGGAATGCCGCCACCGTCTCGGCGATGTTCGGCATGTACGCCGCGACGCGGTCGCCGTGGCCGACGCCGAGCGCGCGCAGGCCGGCCTGGAGGCGCGCGGTGTCCGACCGCAGTCGCCCCCAGGTCATCGTTTCCAGCGGGCGCAGCTCGGAGGCGTGGTGGATCGCCGCCGCGTCGTCGCCGCGGCCGCGGAAGCTGTGCTCGGGATAGGACAGTGTCGCGCCGGGAAACCAGCGCGCGCCCGGCATCTCGGGACGCTCGAGCACGTCGCTGGGCGCCCCGTGGAAGCGCACCTCGAAGTACTCGGCGATCGAGGACCAGAAGCCTTCCAGCTCGGCGACCGACCACCGCCAGAGCTCGTCGTAGTCGGAGACCTCGACGCCGTGGTGGTCCGCCAGCCACTGCGCGTAGGCGCGCATCTGCGTCTGCTGCGCGAACGCCTCGGAGGGCTCCCACAACACGCGTGGCGTCCGGGCCATGCCCGCAGTGTCGCGCACAGCCCAAGACGCAAGGAGCGGCGAGACGGTCGCCCCTTGCGTGGTGCGGCTGGCTAAGGGCGCACGACTTTGCAAGTGATGCGTTTCGCAGCCGATCCGCGGCGCCGGAACCCACCACTTGCTTTGTCGCGGGCCCTAAAGCGTGCCCTCGAACTCGACCGTGACCTGGTCGGTCACCTTCAGCCCGCCCATCAGCGCGGAGTACTGCTTGATGCCGAAGTCCTTCTGGCTGAGCGTCGTGCTGCCGCTGATCTTGTCGCCGCTGACGCTGATCGGGACCGAGACCTGTGAGCTTGAGCCGGCGATCGAGAGATCGCCCTTGGCCTGGCTGTCTGTCACCTCGCTGGAGGTGAAGGTGATCTGCGACGACCCGAGGACCTTCTTGTCGATGCCCTTCTCGATGTCCTTCTTGTCCTTGTCGCTCAGCGGCTTGGCGCCGCCCTCGCCGGAGATGACCTCGAGCGAGCCCGGGTCGGCGGTGAGCTTGATCGAGGGGCTGTCGCCGCCTTCGACCGTCGCCTCCCAGCTGTTGACGCCGAGCACGAGGTTGTGCCCCATCTTCGCGGCCGCGCCCTCCTTGCCTGTCTTGACCTTCAGTGAACCGTTGCTGGGTCCGATGGTGTGGCTTCCTTCGGGAATTGGCATAGCGTGACCCTACCCGCATAAGGTCCATCCACACTGTTCGCGGCGGACCCTAACCTGAACAGGCATGTCCTGGCGCCAGCGCGAGATCACCCTCCGGCCCCGCTCGCGCGGCGTGCATCTCGTGACGCACGAGATCGTCGAGGCGCTGCCCGAGCTGCGCGGCCTGCAGATCGGGCTCGCGCACCTGTTCATCCGCCACACGTCGGCGTCGCTGACGCTCAACGAGAACGCCTCGCCGGATGTGCGCCGCGACTTCGAGACGTGGTTCAACCAGGCGGTTCCCGAGGACTTCGCATGGACGCACACGCTGGAGGGCTCCGACGACATGCCCGCGCACATCAAGGCCGCGCTGATGGGCTCGTCGCTGACGCTGCCGATCTCCGATGGGCGCCTTGCGCTCGGCACCTGGCAGGGGATCTACCTCTGTGAGCACCGCGACCGCGGTGGCGCGCGGTTGGTGCTGGCGACGCTGTCGGGCGAGCCCGCCTGACCTAGAAGAAGATCCACTCAGATTTGCGCGCCGGGGACAGCCGGGCGCTGCGGGCCTGGACCGGGTGTACAACCGGCGGCGCGGATCTCATGCTGCAAACAGCGTGAGATCCGGCTCGCGTTCGCCCCTGAGCATCGCCAGGTCGACCTCGACGCAGGCCAGCCCGCGCGCCTCGGCAAGGACCCGCGCCTGCGGCTTGAACGACTGCGCCGCGAGGATCCCGCGACAGGACGTCATCGCGGGGTCCAGGCGGATGCGATCGAGGTAGCGCGTGATCTGCTCGACGGCGTCGATCGTCGCCACGCGCTTGATCTCGACCGCGATCCAGGCGTCCTCGCCGTCGCGGCACATGAGGTCGACCGGGCCGATGTCGGTCGGCCACTCGCGGCGCACGAGCCGGAAGCCCTCGCCGCAGAACTGCGGAGACGCGGCGAGCGCCTCCTGCAGGTCGCGCTCGACGCCGTCCTTCTCCAGCGCGGCGGCCTGGGAGGGCGGGCCCATGTCGTGCGTGACATCGGAAACCACCTCGGCGATCTCGATCTCGAGGCGATCCTCCGTCGCACCGGCCCGCTTGCGCACGACGATCCGCGCCGGCGGGTCGCCCTCCTCCTCGATCACGGTCGGCGCCGTCATCCAGTTGCTCGGCTTGAAGCCGCCGCTGTCGGCGTGGACCATGAACGAGCCGTCGGCCTTGACCATGAGCAGGCGCAGCGCCTGCGGCAGGACGGCGGTCAGGCGTCCGCTGTAGCGGACCTCGCAGCAGGCGACGATCAATCGCATGGTTCGGGACCGTAGCGGTCGCGGCGGACCGATGCATCGCGTAGCGCGCAGCCCGGTCGGGTAGCCACGAAGCATGACCGCGACGACGACGGACTACCTCGAGACATACCTGCAGGACCACCGCGCCGGCGCGGCGATGGGCTCGGACCTCGCCCACCGGCTCGCCGAGGAGAACATCGGTACCCCGTACGAGGACTTCCTCGTCGGGCTGGCACAGGAGATCGACGGCGATGTCGAGATGCTCGAGCAGATCATGGATCGCTTCGGTGTCTCCAAGTCGGGGATGAAGATCGCCGGTGCGAAGGCCGCCGAGAAGCTCGGCCGGCTGAAGCCCAACGATCAGCTCAGCGGCTACTCGCCGCTCAGCCGCGTCCTCGAGTTCGAGGGCCTGCGTGGCGGCGTGCACGCCAAGCTCGCCCTGTGGGACTCGCTCTTCGAGCTCTCCCAGCACGACGACCGCCTCGATCCCGAGCAGATGGCGGAGCTGCAGGCCAAGGCAGAGAGCCAGCTCGAGGGCCTGCGCGAGCAGCACCGCATGGCCGCGCACGAGGCCTTCGTCGAAGGCGGCTGAATCAGGCGGCGGGCAGCACGCGCGGCAGCTCGTCGCGCAGCCGCTCGAGCAGCCCGGCCACCTCTTCGTCGGGCGCCAGCCGCAGCGCCTGATCGCAGGCGTCGATCGCGGCTCCGACGCGGTCGGTGCGCGCAAGCGCATGTGCGTAGCGCGCCCACGCGGGGGCGCAGTCGCCGTCGATCAGCGTCGCCTGCTCGCAGGCGGTCACCTCGGCGCCCAGATCGCCGGCGAGGTGGTACGCGAGCGCGAGGTCCAGCAGTCCTTCGACCGACGGCACGAGCTCGCGCGCGTGCTCCAGCGCGGCGATCGCGCCCTCGCGATCCATCAGCCGCAGGCGCAGGCGCCCGAGCCGCTCCCAGGCGTCGGCGTCGCCGGTGCCGCGGTCGACCGCGCGCTCGGCCGCCTCGGCGGCGAGGTCGATCGCGCCCATGTCCTCGTAGATGCGCGCGGCGAAGCGGTGCGGCGCGGGGCGCTCGTCCTCGTTGCGCGCCCAGTCGCGCACCGTGCGCCCGGCGGCGTTGAGATCGCCCGCCTGCCAGAACGCGAGCGTCAGCAGCCGCAGGACCGTCGTGTTCGTCGGCTCGGCGTCGCGCGCGTAGATGAGCCGCTGCGCGGCGAGCTCGTGGTTGCCCTCGAACGTCGCGTGCTGCGCGGCGGTGAGGAACCGTTCGACGCGGTCGTCGGCGGCATCGGGCTTTGAGAAGTCGACGAACTGCAGCGTGCCGGCGGGCACGGTTCGCACCCCGATGTTGAACTTCACGCGCGCCCACTGCTGGACGTCGTCGCCGCCGCCCGTGAAGTAGATGCCGGTCACGCTGCCGACGCCCCACTCCGGGTACGCGGCGCAGCGCGCGTAGCGGTGCACGACCGAGTGGTCGGGGACCTGCGAGCCGAACGGGTCGTTGGCCTGCCGGTCGGCGGCGTGCTCGCGGGCGCGCTGCTGGGCCTCGTAGGCGCGGCGGCCGTCCTCGGCGCGCGCCTCGCGGGCCGCCGCGGCGCTGACCTTGACCGCGTTGCGCGACACCTTGCCGCCGCGGGAGCCCTCCGCCAGGCGCTCGAGTTGGTCGGCCGCCTCGTTGATCGCCTTGAGGTGGCGCTCGTGCTCGAACTGCTTGCCCGGAGGGGCGATGTCGGGGTGCCAGATCTTCGCCTGCCGGCGCCGCGCGAGCTGCACCTCGCGCTTGTCGAACGGAGGCTGGAGCTCCAGGAGCAGGAGCGATTGCTCGATGTCGAGGACGCCTGGCATGAACCCACCAGGGTACCGCCGGGTGGTGGACTCGGACTCTGGCAATCCGGAGCTCCGCTCAGGCCTCGCCCCGCCGTCCCGGGATCGGATGCAACGCCACCGACGAGGAGAGGTTCGCGAAGCCGCTGCTCGCGCCCGGTGCTATATCCGCACCCGGCGCGTCATCGAGGGCGCCGCACGCCCGAGCCGAGCGCCACCACGCCCCATGCTCAGCCTCCTTCGGTGCTGGCGTTCGCCAACGCCGCGACCCGACCGCGAGCGAGGTCCTACGTGATCAGCTTGCGCTCCAGCGCCTTGATCGCCAGCCGCCACATCACCACGCCGAACAGCAGGATCGCGCCGAGATGCGCGACGTCGGCCCAGCCCTCCCAGCCGAACGACGCGTGGCGGACGAGCTCGACGGTGTGGTGCAGCGGGTTGAAGTTGCCGGCGATCTGCGCCCACTGCGGCAGGCCCGACAGCGGGAAGAACGTGCCCGCCACGAGGAACGTCGGCGTGATGACGGTGCTCGTGACGTAGTTGAAGTTGTCGATCGACTTCAGCAGGCCGGCGATCATGATCCCGAACGCCGCCCAGCCGAAGCCGCTGATGAAGGCGATCGCCGGGATGACGACCATGTCGATCCGGGGTTCCAGCCCGAAGGCCATCGCGACGAGCAGCGGCATGCAGCCGTACGTTCCGGCGCGGATCGCCATCCACAGCGCCTCGCCGGTCACGAGCTCCTCGGTGTCGACGGGCGCGGCGAGGATCGCGTCGTAGGTGTGCTGGAACGAGTACTTGACGAACGTCCCGAACATCGCCGGGAAGACCGAAGCGAAGAGGACCGCCGTCGCGACGACGCCGGTCCCGACGAAGTCGACGTAGTCATAGCCTCCGACCTTGGAAACGAGCGAACCGAAGCCGAAGCCGAACGCCAGCAGGTAGATCGTCGGGTCGATCGTCGAGGAGAAGGTCGTCGACCGCCAGTAGGAGCCGAAGTTCGTGATCTCGCGGACGAGCACGCCGCGGATCGCCGCCGGCTCCAGGCGCCCGATGCGGCCCCGCGTGCGCGGCCGCGGCACCCCTGCGAGGGGAATGTCAGCCGTGCGTCCCATCAGGCCACCTCCTCGCCGGTCAGCAGCACGAAGACATCCTCGAGGTTCGCCGTGCGCCGCACGCCCTCGGGCAGGTCGCCGTTGCGCCCCTCGACGCCCATCAGCGCGACGCTCGTGCCGGTGCGCCGCGTTCGCGTGCCCGCGGCCACCGCCTCCTGCTCGGCCTGCGCCAGACGCGCCGGCGGGCCGTAGACCTCGAGCACCTCGCGCCCGGCGTGCTCGAGCACGAGCTCGGACGGCTTGCCGGTGGCGACGGCCTTGCCGTGGGACATGATCGTCACCGTGTCGGCGAGCCGCTCGGCCTCCTCGATGTAGTGCGTCGACATGAGGATCGACGTGCCCTCGCTGCGCAGCGCGTCGATCAGCGCCCACAGCTCCTGGCGCACCTGCGGGTCCAGGCCGACCGTCGGCTCGTCGAGCAGCAGCAGCTTCGGCTGGTGGACGAGACCGCGCGCGATCAGCAGCCGGCGGCGCATGCCGCCCGACAGCTCGTCGACCTTCGCCGTGCGCCGATCCTCGAGCTTGGCGATCTTCAGCGCGCGCTCGACCGCCGGCGCTCGCTCGCTGCGCTCGAGTCGATAGAGATGGGCGAACACGCGCAGGTTCTGCTCCACGGTGAGCGTGGTGTCGAGGTTGTCGAGCTGCGGCACGACGCCCATCTCGGCGCGCGCCACCTTCGACTGGGCGGGCAGCTCGTAGCCCAGCACCTCGATCTCGCCGGAGCTCGCGATCACCTGCGCGGTGAGCATCTTCATGGTCGTGGACTTGCCCGCGCCGTTGGGGCCGAGCAGGCCGACGCAGGTGCCCTCGGGCACGTCGAGGTCGAGGCCGTCGACGGCGACGATCTCGCGGAAGTGCTTGACGACCGCGCGCAGGCGGATGGCGAGGTCGGGCATCGCAGGGAGGCTAGTCATGCCACCTACGACAGCCGGGAGGATTCAAACTCATCGGATGGATCCTGCGACATGTTCCGGACAGGAACTGGCCTAAACGTGTCGCCGCTCGCGGCGTCGCCGTCTCCGAAGTCGACGCGCAGCCCTGGGGTGAGTTCGTCCACTTCTCAGATCCCGACGGCAAGGCGTGGGCGCTGCAGGCGATCCGAACCGCCGGCAGCCCTGAGCGCCGGTGGGCGCGAGCTACCCTGGGCGGCACATGTCTGCCCAGTACATCTACACGATGCACCGCCTGTCGAAGGACTATCCGCCCGACAAGACGGTGCTCAAGGATGTTTCGCTGCAGTTCCTGCCCGGCGCGAAGATCGGCGTGCTCGGCTACAACGGCGCCGGCAAGTCGACGGTCCTGAAGATCATGGCCGGGATCGAGACCGACTACCGCGGTGACGCGATGCTCGCGCCCGGCGCGACGGTCGGCATGCTCGAGCAGGAGCCGCAGCTCGACGAGACCAAGGACGTCAAGACCAACGTCGAGGAGGCGGTCACCGAGACGAAGGCGCTGCTCACCCGCTTCAACGAGCTGGCCGCCAACTACACCGAGGAGACGGCGGACGAGTTCGCCCGCCTCCAGGACCAGATCGACGCCGCCGACGCGTGGAACCTCGACACGGCGATCGAGTACGCGATGGACGCGCTGCGCCTGCCGCCGTCTGACGCGGACGTCACGAAGCTCTCCGGCGGCGAGCGCCGCCGGGTCGCGCTCTGTCGCCTGCTGCTTCGCGCCCCCGACCTGCTGCTGCTCGACGAGCCGACGAACCACCTCGACGCCGAGTCGGTCGACTGGCTCGAGCGCCACCTCGCCGAGTACAAGGGCACGATCGTCGCGGTCACCCACGATCGCTACTTCCTCGACAACGTCGCCGGCTGGATCCTGGAGCTCGATCGCGCGCGCGGCCTGCCCTACGAGGGCAACTACTCCGCTTGGCTGGAGCAGAAGCAGAAGCGCCTGTCGATGGAGGAGAAGGGCGACAAGGCCCGTCAGAAGACGATCGAGCAGGAGCTCGAGTGGGTCCGCGAGAACCCCAAGGGCCGGCGCAAGAAGGCCAAGGCGCGCCTGAACAACTACGAGGCGCTGCTCGCCGAGGAGCGCAACGTCAAGCTCGACCAGGTCCAGATCCACATCCCCGCCGGCCCGCGCCTGGGCGACGTCGTCGTCGAGTCCGAGGGGCTGCGCAAGGGCTTCGGCGACCGCCTGCTGATCGAGGACCTCACCTTCAAGCTGCCGCGCGGCGGGATCGTCGGCGTGATCGGCCCCAACGGCGCCGGCAAGACGACGCTGTTTCGCATGATCACCGGCCAGGAGCAGCCCGACGCCGGCACGCTCACGGTCGGCGACACGGTCGAGCTGGCCTACGTCGACCAGTCGCGCGACGCGCTCGACGACGACAAGAACGTCTGGGAGGAGATCTCCGACGGCATGGACACGATCAAGGTCGGCGAGCAGACGATGAACTCGCGCGCCTACTGCTCGTCGTGGAACTTCAAGGGCTCCAGCCAGCAGAAGAAGGTCGGCAAGCTCTCCGGCGGCGAGCGCAACCGCCTGCACCTGGCCAAGCTGCTGCGCGCCGGCGGCAACGTCCTGCTGCTCGACGAGCCGACGAACGACCTCGACGTCGACACGCTGCGCGCGCTGGAGGAAGCCCTGCTCGCGTTCGCCGGCTGCGCGGTCGTCATCTCGCATGATCGTTGGTTCCTGGACCGCGTCGCGACGCACGTGCTCGCGTTCGAGGGCGACTCGCAGGTGCGCTGGTTCGAGGGCAACTTCGAGGCCTACGAGGAGCACCGCCGCGAGCTGCTCGGCGACGAGGCCGACCGCCCGCACCGGATCACGTACAAGCGCCTGACGCGTACGTAACGCGCGCAGTCGGGCGAGGAGGCAGCGCGCGCATGGCCGACGTCGTCATCACCGAGTACACCGATCCCGGTTGCCCCTGGGCCTACTCCGCCGAGCCGTTTCGCCGGCGGATCATGTGGCTGTACGGCGATTCGATCCGGTGGCGACGGCGCATGGTGGTGCTGGCCGAGGATCCCCAGGAGTATCTCGACAAGGGCTTCACGCCGGAGATGCAGTCGAAGGGCTTCGCGAAGATCGCCCGCGACCACGGCATGCCGATCGACACCTCGCTGCGGCCACGTATGGCGGCGACCGTGCCGGCCTGCCGCGCCGTTGTCGCCGCACGGCTGCACGCGCCCGAGGCCGAGGAGGCACTGCTGCGCGCCTTTCGCCTCCGTGCGATGCGCGGCGAGCTGCTCGACGAGGAGTCAACCGTGCACGGCGCCGCCGCGGATGCCGGCCTGGATCCGGCCGATGTGGACCGTTGGAGCGTGCACGACGACGTCGAGCAGGCGATGCGCGCGGACATGGCCGCCGCGCGCGAGCCCAGCTGCGCTGCGCGCGTGCTCGACGAGCGCCTGGCCAACTGGTCGGGCGGGCGGCGCTACACCTGCCCCTCATACGAGATCCGGCGCAACAACGGCGACGAGGTCCAGATCGCGGTCCCGGGCTTTCAGCCGTTCGCCGCCTACGACGTCGTGCTCGCCAACCTCGTCCCGGGCCTCGACCGCCGCGACCCGCCGGGCTCGGCCCTCGAGGTGCTCGAGTGGGCGGGCGAACCGCTGGCCTCGCGCGAGCTCGCCGTCGTCATGGATGTCGATCACGCCACGGCGCGCGAGGAGCTCGGCCGCGTCGCCGAGGAGGAGCACGTCGGCGCCGACGGGCTCTGGACCGTCGACGGCCGGTGAGCGACCGCTCGTCGCTCCGTCGAGGATCGCTCTCTGCGCTGCCCTGTCACCAGACCGCGACGGAGCGTCCGTGCTTGCGCAGCCGGGCGTCCTTGGTGACGAGTGGGACGCCGTGCTCGACCGCCGTCGCATAGATCAGACGGTCGGCTGGATCGCCGGGGAACGACGGCGGTAGGCCGGCGGCCGTGTCGGCGATCGCGGGCGTGATCGCGATCGTTCGAACCTGGGCCGCGAGCTGATCCAGCCATGACCGTACGGGGATAGCGACGGCGATGCGGCCGTTGCGTGCGAGCCACGCCAGCTCGTACCACGTGATCGCGGCGACTGCCAGCTCGTCAGCCTGGCGCACGGTTGCCGCCGCCTTCGCGCTCAGCCGATCGGGCTCCGCCGACCACCACTGCACGACGTGGGTGTCGAGCACCACGGTGCTCACGCGGCGTTCCACGACGCGTCCGTCGAGAACAGCTGCTCGTCGTCGGTCGCGCTGACGGCGACGCCGTTGAAGCGCCCCCGTAGCGCATGGGGACCGGTCGCGGGTACGAGTCGGGCCACGACGCGCCCGTGCTTGCTGATCTCGATCTCCTCGCCGGCCGCGACATCGTCGAGCAGCGCGAGGATCTGCGCCTTCGCGGCAGTGGCGGTCACCCTTCTGCTCATATGACCACTATACCGGTCAGATAGATGTGATCGCCGGTTTCGTGCCGTCCGCAGCGCCTGCAGCGGCCAGAGCGCGGCCCGGCCGCAGCGCGCCGCCGGCCTACAACTCGACTAGACGCGGATGACGTTGATGCCTGGGAAGTCGTCGAAGTCGGCGTCTTGGCTGTAGAGCGCAACGTCGTGCGCTCGGGCGGTCGCGGCGATCCACGCATCCTGCACCCTGGGCCGCCGACCGGCTCGGCGAGTGGCGGCCACGAGCTCGGCGAACGCTGACGCGACACCCTCGGTGACGGGCAGCGCGGCGTAGGTTGCCCGGACCGCTCCGACCGTCTGCAGGCGGCGGGCGCGGATCTCGTCGGAGCCTGCCATGTGGACGCCAAGCTCGAGCTCGGCCAGCGTGACCACCGATACCGCGGCCTCGTCGGGCAGGCGATCGCTCGCAAGACCGCGCTCCTGCTCGTCGGCGATGAACACCGATGTGTCCAGCAGGCCCCTCACAGCTCGTCGACTGTGTCGGGCAGCGCCGCGGCAAGCTCGTCTCGAAGCGCGCTGTCGGCCTGCACGAGGCCCTCGAGCACGCGCCGGCGCGCCACCCAGGTCGTCCTCTGAGGTAACGGCCCGAGCTCGGCGACCGGGCGGCGATCGACGGTCACACGCAGACGCTCACCGGCCTCGACACGGCGCAACACCTCAGCGGTGTGATTGCGCAGCTCGCGGACCGAGACCTCGTCACCCATGAACCGGCACCGTAGCACATCAGCTACACCGGACTCGACTCCCGCCGGCCCATGCCACCACCGCTCAGACCGCGGCTGCCGACCCGAGAACGCGTGCCTGCCAGCGCTGTCCTGATCGGCCGAGCAGTCGCGCGCCGGCGCTGCCGAGACCGATCGTGAGCAGAGCGCCCGCCACTGCGATGACCGCGTCGCCGGTCGCCGCCATCGATCCCAGCAGTCCGACGACTAGCGCGATCACGGCCCACGGCGCAACGGCATGCGTCCGCAAGAGGCCGACGGCGGCGAGCAGCAGCCCGCCGAACAGGCCGACCACGTGCACTATCTCGAGGATCAGGATTCCTGCCGAGCCTTCGACCGCCGCGACGACGGACACCTGCTGGTCGAGCGGTACGGCGCTCGTCACTGCTCGACGGTCAGCTCGGCGATCTGCGTGTTCGAGCCGTGCAGCTCGATCTCGAAGATGCCCTCGGCGTTCGCGTCAAACGAGAACCGCGCCGGGCTGCCGGGCTTCACTTCGCGGCTGATGTCGTAGCCGTGCAGGTGAATCTCGTCGGTCGTGTCCGTCGACGTGACCTCGATGCGCGCGCGCTCGCCCTTCTGCACGGTGACGTTCTCGATCCCACCGACGGGCTTGCCGGCGCGCACCCTGACGCGCTCGAAGGCGGGTGCGGGCCGCGCTGGCTCGTGGTCGGCGGCGGGTAGCGGCGTCGTGCCCGTCGCGGGCGCGGTGGTCGTCGTGGCCGGTGCTGTCGTCGTCGGCGTCTGGGCGGTGTTCGAGTCGTCGTCGGCCTCGGGCGACAGCAGGACGAACGCCACCACGAGGACGGCGATCGTCGCCACGACGACTCCGATCCGTGCGCCGCTGCTCATGCCCCGCACCTAGTCCCCGCGCCGAGCCACCGCTCCAGCACAGCGCCGAGCTCCCGGGTGTCGCGCGCCACGGCGTCGGCCTCGTGCAACTCGTCGGGCTCGAACGGACCGGTCGCGATCGCCGCCACGCGCACGCCGTCGGCGCGCGCGCAGGCGATGTCGCGCGGCGTGTCGCCGATCACCGCCGTGCGCGCCTGCGGCCACGGCTCGCCGTTCTCGCCCGCGCGGCGGCGCGCGATCGCGGGCAGCATCGCGCGATCCTCGTGGTCGGAGCCGAAGCCGCCCTGGCCGGTGGCGAAGAAGTGCCCGATGCCGGCGGCGCGCAACTTCATGCGGGCGATCGGCTCGTAGTTGCCGGTGACGAGCGCTAGCACGGTGTCCTCGCGCGCGGAGAGTTGCTCGAGCAGCTCCGGCATGCCCGGCGCCGCGCAGGCGCTCAGGTCGTCCGGGCAGAGCTTGCCGTAGGCGGCGCAGGCCGCGACTCGGACGTCGTCGGCGCGCGCGTCGATCCGTTCAGCGCAGACACCCGCATGGACGAGCAGGGTGCGAGCGATGTCGGCATCCGTGCGGCCGGCGACCTCCATTCCGCGTCGCTCGGGCTCGGTGACGCCGTGGACGACGCGCAGCGCCTCGTAGATCGCGTCGCGGTGCGCGTCGGCGGCGCGGATCAGCAGCGTGCCGTCGATGTCGAAGAGCAGCAGCACGGTGCCGTCGCTATCCGCGCGCGAACGACATCTCGGCGCTGAGCGACTGCGCGAAGGCCGCGATCAGCTTCGCGCAGGCGTGGACGTCGTCGAGCTGGACCATCTCGACCGAGGAGTGCATGTAGCGCAGGACAACGGACACGCCGCCCGTCGGGATGCCCGCCCGCGAGATGTGAAATGCGTCGGCGTCGGTCCCCGTCGAGCGCGCCGAGGCAGCCACGGTGAACGGGATCTCCTCGCGCTCCGCGGTCTCGTAGAGCAGCTCGAAGACGATTGGGTTGGGGACCGAGCCGCGCTCGATGACCGGGCCCGAGCCGAACTCGTGCTTGCCGATCTCGTTGAGGTCGACGCCCGGCGAGCCGGTCTCGTGCGTGACGTCGACGACGATCGCGACGTCGGGCTCCAGCCGGTAGGACGACGTGCGCGCGCCGCCGAAGGTGATCTCCTCCTGCACGACGCCGCACGCCGCCACGTCACCTGGCGCGCCGCCGGCGGCGGCGACGAGCCGCGCGGCCTCGAGCGCGATGAAGGCGCCGAGCCTGTTGTCCATCGAGCGCGACACGACGCGGTCGTTGCGCAGCTCCAGCGGCTCGCCGGCGATGACGGCCACGTCGCCGATGCGAACTAGCTCGCGCGCCTCGTCGCCGTCCTTCGCGCCGATGTCGATGTGCAGGTCGCGCAGCTTCGGGACCTTCTCGCGCTCCTCCTCCTTGAGCAGATGGATCGCCTTGCGGCCCGCGACGCCGGGGACGACGCCGCTGCGCGTCAGCAGCTCGACGCGCTGGCCGACGAGGATCTGCGGGTCCCACCCGCCGACGCCCATGAAGCGCAGGAACCCGTTGTCGTCGATGTGCGTGACGATCAGGCCGATCTCGTCGATGTGGCCGACGACGGCCAGAAAGGGAGCGGGGTGGGTTGGATCGGATGTGCCCTTGACCCGTGCGACGACCGAGCCCATGACGTCGATCTCGACGTGGTCGGTGAACGAGCGGCCTGCGGCAGCGAAGACGGCGGCGGGAGCCGTCTCGTAGCCCGAGGGTCCGGCGGCGGTGAGGAGCTGGCGAAGGACGTCGGGTAGCGGCATGAGGAGCAGGCTAGCGGCGTGCCTGACCCGCTAACGTGACCCGCGGTGTGCCGGGAAGGCTGGTCGGCAACACAACGACCCCTGCCCGAAAGCGAAGCCGTCGATGCTCTTCTCCGCCGCTGATCAGCGTCCGTGACGCTCGCCGTCCTCATCTTCGCCGGCGCGCTCGCGGTCATCGCGACCGAGCGCGTCGACCGCACGAAGGTCGCGCTCGTCGGCGCGATGCTCGTCGTGCTCTCGCAGACGATCGACCAGGAGCACGCGATCGACGCGGTCGACTGGGAGACGATCGGCCTGCTCGCCGGGATGATGCTGATCGTCCGCGTGACGGAGCCGACGGGGATCTACACGTTCCTGGCGATCCGCGCCGGCCAGCTGGCGCGAGGCCGGCCGTTTGCGGTCGTCCTGTCGCTGGCGCTGTCGACGGCGCTGCTGTCGGCGTTCCTGGACAACCTCACCACCATCCTGCTGATGGTGCCGATCACGTTCCTGCTCGCTGACGCCCTGGACATCGACCCGATCCCGCTCGTGCTGATCGAGATCATCGCCTCGAACATCGGCGGCACGGCGACGCTGATCGGCGACCCGCCGAACATCCTCATCGCGGGCGCGACCGGCCTCTCCTTCGCCGACTTCGTCGTCAACCTGGCGCCGATCGCCGCGCTGGCCTTCGTCGTCGTGACCGGGATGCTCTACCTCTTCTTCCGCAAGCGCCTGCAGATCGCGCCCGAGGCGCGCGAGCGCGTGATGGAGCTCGACGCGAAGCGCTCGATCGAGGACATGGCCGAGCTCAAGCGCACGCTGCCGGTGCTCGTGATCACGATCTTCGCGTTCTTCATCCACGGCGCGATCGGCGTCGAGCCCGCGACCGTCGCGCTGGCGGGAGCGACGATCATGCTGCTGCTGACCCGCCAGTCGGTCGAGGATGCCCTGCGCGGCATCGAGTGGCCGACGCTGTTCTTCTTCGTCGGTCTCTTCGTGATGGTGGGGGCGCTCGAGGAGAACGGTGCGATCAAGGAGGTCGCCGACGCGATCGGCGACGTCACCAACGGCGACCGGACCGCCGAGCTGTTGGGGATCATGTGGGTCTCGGCGATCGGCTCGGGCATCGTCGACAACATCCCGTTCACCGCCACGATGATCCCCGTCGTCGAGCAGCTGCAGGGCGGTGCCGGCAGCGACGACGCGTACTGGTGGGCGCTCTCGCTGGGGGCCTGCTTCGGCGGCAACTTCACGCTGATCGCGGCCGCCGCCAACGTCGCCGCCGCCGGCATGGCCGATCGCGCCGGCCGCCCGATCGGCTTCCTGACGTTCCTCAAGGTCGGCATCCCCGCGACGCTCGTCTCGATGCTGCTGGCCACCGGTTACGTCGCCCTGCGGTATCTGTAAGCAAGGAGGAGGCACATGAGCCCGCACAGAATCGCCAGCACCATCCGTCGCGAGGTCCCCTCGCTGCCCGAGGACGAGCGCGTGGCCGACGCCGTCGCCCGGCTCACCGAGCTCGACGTGCCGGCGCTGCCGGTCGTCGACGCTCACGGCACGCTGCTGGGGATCTTCGGCGAGCGCGAGTTCATCGGCGCGCTGTTTCCCGGCTACCTGAAGACCCTGGGCTACGCGGGCTTCGTCCGGCGTTCACTCGACGAGGCGCTCGAGAAGCGCGCGTCCTGCGTCGACGAAGCGGTCGGCAAGCACATGAACACCGATCACATCGACGTCGCCGAGGACTTCTCGGACACCGAGCTGGCCGAGGTCTTCCTGCATCACCGCGTGCTGATCATCCCGATCGTCGCCGATGGACGGGTCACGGGGATCGTCACGCGCGAGGACTTCACCCGGGCGCTCGCCGAGCGTCTGATCGCGCCGCCGTGACCTCGCGCTGGATGACCCTGCTGCTGATGACGCGACTGCTCGCCGCGGCGGTGGCGGTCCTGCTGCTGCTCATCCATCGCGTCACCGCCCACGATGCGCAGCTGATCGTCGCGACGATCGTCTACACCGTCGGCTCGCTGGCCGTGCTGACGGCGATCCCGCGCCTGCAGCTCTCGCCGCTGGTATGGCTCGTCGATTGCGCCGCCGTGCTCGGCCTCGTCGCCGCGTCGGAGGACTGGCGCAGCCCGTTCTACGTCCTCATGCTGACCGCGCTCATCCTGCCGGCGACGGGCCTGGCGTTCCGGCGCGCGCTCGGCTGGGGGATCGCGTTCGCGCTGGCCTACCTCGGCGTCGCGGTCTACACCGAGCTCGACGCGAACACGCTGGAGAGCACGATCCGCCTGGAGACGATCGCGACGCACCTGATGGTCCCGCTCGTCGTCGTGCTCGCGCTCGCCTACGCGACCGACGTGCTGGAGCGCCTGCGCGACGAGCGGCTGCGGTCGGAGCGCTTCGCCGTCGAGAGCGAGCGCCAGCGGATCGCCTGGGAGCTGCACGACTCCGCCAAGCAGCGCGTGCACGCCGCGCACCTCGTGCTGAGCGCGCTGCAGGGCCAGGTCAGCGGCGCGCAGGCGCAGCTCGTCGGCCATGCGCTCGGCGAGCTGCGCGCGGCCGGCGCGGACATGGACACGAGCGTCGCCGAGCTGCGCACGCCGCTGGAGGGACGCCCGGTGCAGCGCCTGCTCGAGGAGCGGGCGGCCGAGCTGGGTCCCGTCAGCGAGGCAGAGATCACCGTCCACGGTGCGCTCGGCGAGCTGCCCGCGCACGTCGCCGCGCACGTCTACCGGATCGGGGCCGAGGCGCTCACCAACGCGGTTCGCCACGGCGCCGCGCGACACGTCGACGTCATCCTCGCCCGCAACGCGACGAGCGCGACGATCGAGGTCCGCGACGATGGCCGCGGGCTTGCGACGACGCGCCGTCCTGGCTCCAACGGCCTGCGTTCGATGCACGCGCGCGCCGATACGATCGGCGCCGCGCTGTCGATCGGCCCAGGGCCGGACGGGCGCGGCACGAGCGTCGTGCTGTCACTCTCGACGGACCCCGACGCAAGGAGCTCGCAGGCATGATCCGGATCCTGATCGTCGACGACCACCCCGCCATGCGCGCGGGGTTGACGGCGGTGCTTCGTGCGGAGCCCGGCTTCGTCCCGCTCGACGCGGCCACTTCGGACAAGGACCTCTGGCCGACGCTGAACCGCACGCGGCCCGACGTCGTGGTGCTCGACTACCACCTGCCCGGCGACGACGGGGTCGTGTTGTGCCGCGCGATCAAGCGCCGGCTGCCGGCGCCGGCGGTCCTGCTGTACTCCGCCTACGCCGACGCCGCGCTGACGATCCCGGCGCGGCTGGCCGGCGCCGATGGCATCGTCAGCAAGTCGGTCCCGGCGAACGAGCTCTACGACTCGATCCGCCGCGTGGCGCGCGGCGAGCGGGTCCTGCCGCCGCTCTCGCGCGAGCTGCTCGACGATGCCGGCAACCGCCTGGAGGCCGACGAGCTGCCGATCCTCGGGATGACGCTGGAGGACACGCCGCTGCTGGAGATCGCCGCCACGCTGGGAGTCGAGCCGGCGCAGATCGCGCACCGCATCGATCGCATGATCAAGCGCCTGAAGGTCGAGATCCCGGCGCCGCGCGCCGCGCGATGACGCGGGCCGCCGCCGCCCGGCCGGCTCGGTAGCGCGCGGCGAATGGCGCTGCGCGACGGCATCGCGGTCGAGTTCCCGGGCCGCCCGCACGGGCCGGTTCGCAACATCCTCGTGCGCCTTGGGATCGCCGTCGGGCTCGTGCTGTTCGTCGCGCTGCTGACGTACGCCGGTCGCGATGGCTACGTCGACGCCGCCGGCGACGAGGTCAACCTGCTGGACGCCTTCTACTACTCGACGGTGAGCATCACGACGACGGGGTACGGTGATGTGCGGCCGGTAAGCGATCAGGCGCGTCTGCTGACCACCCTGCTGGTGACGCCGGCTCGCGTCCTCTTCCTGATCCTGCTCGTCGGGACGACTCTTGAGATCCTTGCTCAGCGCAGCCGCGACGCCTACCGCCGCGCGCGCTGGAGGAAGACCTTGAACGACCACATCATCATCTGCGGCTACGGCGTCAAGGGACGCAGCGCGCTGCGCACGCTGCTCGACAAGGGCGTCGACCCTGAAGACGTCGTCGTCATCGACGAGGACGGTGCCGCGCGCGAGCACGCGACCGCGGCCGGCCTGACGGTCGTCTGCGGCAGCGCAGCGTCGACGGAGGTGTTGCGGCAGGCCGGCATCACCGAGGCGCACTCGATCGTCGTCGCCGTCAACCGCGACGATACGGCGGTGCTCGTGACGCTGACCGCGCGCGAGCTCAACCCGAAGGCGACGATCGTCGCGGCCGTGCGCGAGGCGGAGAACGTGCACCTCCTGCGCCAGAGCGGGGCCACTTCGGTCGTCACCTCGGCCGATGCGGCGGGGCGACTGCTCGGCTTCGCCGTTTCGCAGCCGCAGATCACGGAGGTGCTCGAGGATCTCATGCGGGTCGGGCAGGGCCTCGACATCGCCGAGCGCGATGTCGGCGAGGATGAGGGCGGCTCGGTCGCCGCGCTCGGGATCGGCGGGCCTGTCGTCGCCGTCGCGCGCGGCGACGAGCTGATGCGCTTCGACGACCCGCGCGCGAAGTCGGTGAAGCCCGGCGACCGCGTCGTGTACCTGCGCAGCCACCGCCGGTAGCGCGCGGGCGCGGAGGCGGTCTCAGGTCGTCACGGACGCCTCGGGATCGGGATCGGGCTCGGTCGCCAGTCGCCGCAGCACAGGCGGCACGAGCAGCGTCGTGAGCACCGACATCGCGACGATGATCGCGAACAGCTCGGCATCGATCGTGCCCGTCGCGTTGCCGATCCCGGCGACGATGATCCCGACTTCCCCGCGCGGCACCATCCCGACGCCGACGAACGCCGCGTCGCGCCGGCCCATGCGCCTCGCGCCGAGGTAGGCGCCGACGAACTTCGTCACGACGGCGAGGACCGTGACGCCGGCCAGCAGCAGCAGGGTGTCGAAGTCGCCGAACGCCGCGAGCGAGACCTCGAGGCCGATGAAGGCGAAGAAGAACGGGGGAAAGAACGCATACAGCGGCGCGATCTCTTGCTCGATCGGATGCTGGTCGCGCGTCTCGGCGACGATCATGCCGGCGAGAAACGCGCCGATGATCGCGGCGAGACCGATCTGCGCGGCGAACGCCGCCAGGCCGAGGCAGATGATCACCGCGGGCAGTAGGGGCGACTCCGAGAAGCGCGGTGTATGCAGCAGCGCGGGCTGCGCGGCCAGCAGCTTCGTGCCGCCGAGAGCGATGAAGCCGACGAATGCGAGCGCCACGCCGGCAGTCACCGCGATCGAGCCGACGTCGACGCCACCCTCGGCCGCGACGCCAGCCGCGACGGCGACGAGCAGCAGCGCCAGGATGTCGTCGACGATCGCGGCGCCGAGGATCGTGCGGCTTGCGCGGCGTTCGAGCACCCCCAGGTCGATCAGCACGGCGGACGTGATCCCGACGCTCGTCGCGACGAGCGCGGCGCCGAGGAACAGCGAGGTCGCCGTGCTCTCGCCGAGCGCCGCGCCGAGACCGATCCCGGCCGTGAACGGGATCGCGACGCCGAGGATCCCGACGGACATCGCGGTCGGGCCGACGTCGCGCAGATCCGACAGCCGCGTCTCGAGGCCGACCCAGAACAGCAGGAAGACGACGCCGAGCTCGGCGAAGACCTCGAGCACCTCGCCGGGCTCGACGAGCCCGAAGACGGCGGGGCCGACGAGCAGTCCGGCGAGGATCTCGCCGACGAGCGTCGGCTGACGCAGGCGCCGGAACAGCTCGTCGCCGAGCTTCGCGGCGAGCAGGACGATGAAGAGGTCCGTCAGGACGTCGGCGACACCGGCGGATGCGGCGATGGGCACGGAGGATCCCTCTCGGTCTGGCCAGCAGTGGTCAGTACCGACCAGGCTTCCCGGCGCACCGCGGCCGAGGCTATCGCTCGAGCCGGCGACCCACCAGGCGGGTCACCCCGCAGCGCGTCGTGCTTCACCGCGCCGTACGCCGGTTCGCGAACATCACCTGGCGCCACGTGAGGCGAACAACGCACCAGCCGAGGGGGTCTGCCCGATTTCGTCCTCTATGAGGACGATTGCGCGGCGACCCCTCCATGCGGAGCGATGCTGTCGCCCGAAACGTGACCGACACACGCGCAAGTGCGTCAATTCACGCGTGGACGCACGCAGGGGTATGACCAGCACTGCGCCGTGCTAGCGGTCGCGGAGCTGGCGCAGCACGTACTGCAGGATGCCGCCGTGGCGGAAGTACTCCGCCTCCTTGGGAGTGTCGATCCGCACGCGCGCCTTGAACTCGCGGTCGTCGGCACGGACCAGGACCTCGTCGGGGATCGGGTCGCCGGCGTTCATCGGATCGGCTAGGCCGGTGATCGAGAAGACCTCCTCGCCCGTCAAGCCGAGATCCTCCGCCGAGCCCGGCAGCTGCAACGGCAGCACGCCCATCCCGATCAAGTTGGACCGGTGGATGCGCTCGAAGGACTGCGCCAGCACCGCGCGCACGCCCAGCAGGCTGGTGCCCTTCGCCGCCCAGTCGCGTGAGGACCCCGCCCCGTACTCCTTACCGGCGAGCACCACCAGCGGCGTGCCCTCCTGCATATAGGCCAGCGACGCCTCGTAGATCGGCATCTGCGTCGGCGACGTATGGCTGCTGAACTTCGTCGTCACGCCGCCCTCGGTGCCTGGCGCGAGCTGGTTGCGCAGGCGGATGTTCGCGAACGTGCCGCGCACCATCACCTCGTGGTTGCCGCGCCGCGCCCCGTACGAGTTGAAGTCCCGCGGCGAGACGCCGTGCTGCTGCAGGTACAGCCCCGCCGGCGAGTCGGGCTTGATCGACCCCGCGGGCGAGATGTGGTCGGTCGTGACCGAGTCGCCGAGCATCGCCAGAACGCGCGCGCCCTCGACGTCCGACACGGCGGACGGCTCCGCCGGCATGCCCTCGAAGTACGGCGGCAGGTGGACGTAGGTCGACTGCTCGTCCCAGGCGAAGCGGTCGCCGGTCGGCACGTCGAGGGACTTCCAGCGCTCGTCGCCCGCGAACACGTCGTCGTAGGAGGAGCGGAACATCTCCGAGCGCACCGCGCGCTCGACCGTCTCGCCGACCTCCTGGCCCGACGGCCACAGGTCACGCAGGTACACGTCCGTGCCGTCGCGGTCGACGCCGATCGGGTCGTTGACGATGTCGGCGTCCATCGAACCCGCCAGCGCATAGGCCACCACCAGCGGCGGCGACGCCAGGTAGTTCATCTTCACATCGGGGTTGATGCGCCCCTCGAAGTTGCGGTTGCCCGACAGCACCGACACGACAGCCAGGTCGTGCTCGGAAACCGCCTCGGAGACCGAGCGCGGCAGCGGACCCGAGTTGCCGATGCAGGTCGTGCAGCCGTAGCCGACGAGATGGAAGCCGAGCGCCTCGAGGTCGCCGGTCAGGCCCGCGTGGTCGAGGTACTTCGTGACGACCTTCGAGCCTGGCGCCAGCGACGTCTTGACCCACGGCTTGGAGGTCAGCCCGCGCGCGACCGCGTTGCGCGCGACCAGCCCGGCGGCGAGCATCACCGATGGGTTCGACGTGTTCGTGCACGACGTGATCGCGGCGATCACGACGTGGCCGTTGTCCAGTCGAGTCTGCGTGCCGTCGACGACGATCGGCACGCTGTGGTCGATGTGCTCGGCCTCGCGCGCGGCGGCGATCGCCTCGGCGTGCTCGGCATCGGTCGCGTGCTCGGGTGGCCGCACGCCGCGTCCGGCGGTGTAGGCCGGGGGGTCGGAGGCCGGAAACGACAGCGCGTCGAACTCGATCGTGTCGCCGAGCGCGGCCTCGGCGTCGTCGCCGTTGTGCGGTGCGTAGTCCTCCAGCGCGATGCGAAACGCCGCCTGCGCCTCACTCAACGCCACACGATCCTGCGGGCGCTTCGGGCCGGCCAGAGACGGCACGACCTTCCCGAGGTCCAGAGCGATCGTGTCCGAGTACACCGGCTCCGGCGACGACTCGTCGTGCCACAGCCCCTGCTCGCGCGCGTACGCCTCGACGAGCTCGATGAGCTCCGCCGGCCGACCCGAGAACTCGAGATAGCGGATCGTCTCGGCGTCGATCGGGAAGATCGCGCAGGTCGAGCCGAACTCCGGGCTCATGTTGCCGATCGTCGCGCGGTCGGCCAACGGCAGCGACGCCAGCCCCTGGCCGTAGAACTCGACGAACTTGCCGACCACGCCGCGCTCGCGCAGCATCTCGGTCACGGTGAGCACGAGGTCGGTCGCCGTCGCGCCCTCGGGCAGCGAGCCGCGCAGCTTGAAGCCGACGACCTCGGGGATGAGCATCGGCATCGGCTGGCCGAGCATCGCGGCCTCGGCCTCGATCCCGCCGACGCCCCAGCCCAGGACGCCCAGCCCGTTGATCATCGTCGTGTGCGAGTCGGTGCCGACGAGCGTGTCCGGATACGCCAGGGGCGGGTGCGATTCGGTGTCCTCGACGAACACCACGCGCGCGAGGTACTCCAGGTTGACCTGGTGCACGATGCCCGTATCCGGCGGCACGACCGCGAAGTTGTCGAACGCGGTCTGGCCCCAGCGCAGGAAGGCGTAGCGCTCCTCGTTGCGCTCGAACTCGCGCTCGGCGTTGCGCGTGAACGCGTCGCGCGAGCCGAAGGAGTCGACCTGGACGGAGTGGTCGATGACGAGCTCGGCCGGCACCAGCGGGTTGATCAGCGCCGGGTCGCCGCCCATGTCGGCCATCGCGTCGCGCATGGCCGCCAGATCCACCACCGCCGGCACACCCGTGAAGTCCTGCATGACCACGCGCGCGGGCGTGAACGCGATCTCCTTCGACGGCACCGCGGCCGGGTCCCAGGAGGCGAGCGCCTCGATGTCGGCCGCCGTGACGGATCCGTTGCCCTCGGTGCGCAGCAGGTTCTCGAGCAGGATCTTCAGCGAGAACGGCAGGCGGGCGACGTCGAACCGCGACGCGAGCGCGTCGAGGCGGAAGATGTCGACCGTGCGCTCACCGACCGTGAGCGTGCTGCGGGCGTCGAAGCTGTTCGTGGACAAGCGGATCTCCGGGGGGATGGAACTGGTGCGCGCCGCCGGGTGATCTGAGCGCAGCGCAACAACGAAGCCATGAGTGTGGCAGCACCGGCGCGACATGAGCCTCGAGATCGTGGCTGACGACCCCACGACCGAGTCCGTCTGGGACTACCCGCGGCCCCCCGCGCTGCAGCCGTGTGGGCGCCGGGTGCGGATCGAGCTGGACGGCGTCACCGTTGCTGATTCGACCGCCGCGCTGCGCGTGCTGGAGACGAGCCATCCGCCGACGATCTACATCCCGCCGCAGGACGTCGCGCCCGAGTGCATCAGACCGGGCGCCGAGCGCTCCTACTGCGAATGGAAGGGCATCGCCGGCTATCTCGACATCGTCGCCGGCGAGCGCCACGAGGCGCGCGCGGCCTGGACGTACCCAGATCCGGTCTCGCAGTACGCCGCGCTGCGCGATCACGTCGCGTTCTATCCGAGCCGGATGGACGCCTGCTGGCTCGACGACGAGCGTGTGCAGTCGCAGGCCGGCGACTTCTACGGCGGCTGGATCACCGCGGAGCTGCGTGGCCCGTTCAAGGGCGGTCCGGGCACCACCGGCTGGTAGCGCGGCGAGCCTCCCCGCGCTTCGCCCGGGCCCCGGCGCGATGCGCCGGAAATGGTGCTCTAACCTCTCCCGAACGGGAGCGATGCCTTGCACACGGCAGGACTGAGCGACGGTCGGGGGGCGCGCCTCGTAGGGCGCGGGCGTGAGCTTGCGCAGCTCGACATGGCACTCGAAAACGCGCTGGCCGGGCGCGGCGGTCTCGTCCTGCTCACCGGAGAGCCGGGCATCGGCAAGACGACGCTCGCGCGCGAGTTCGTCGAGCACGCGGCGACCCGCGGCGCCGCCTGGGCGTGGGGCAGCTGCTGGGACGGCGGCGGCGCGCCCGCGTACTGGCCGTGGGTGCAGGTCGGCCGCACGCTCGCGCGCAGCGCCGACCGGGCCACGCTGAAGACCGCGCTCGGCGCCGGCGCGCCCTGGATCGCCGGCCTGCTGCCCGAGCTGGGCGCCACGCTGGGCGAGGCCGCGCAGCCCTCCGAGCTCGACTCCGACCAGGCGCGCTTTCGCCTCTTCGACGCGCTCGCGACGCTGCTGTCGACCGCCGCCGAGCAGCAACCGCTCGTCATCGTCCTCGACGACCTGCACTGGGCCGATGCCTCGTCGCTGCTCGCGCTCGAGTTCGTCGCCCGCACGCTGCCCGACGTGCCGCTGCTGGCGATCGCCGCCTACCGCCATGCGGAGGCGCACGCCCGGCCCGAGCTGGCCGTCCCGCTCGGCGGCCTCGCGCGCGCGGCGACCCGGCTGCCGCTGGAGGGGCTCGGGCGCGACGAGGTCGGCAAGCTCGCGGCCGTGCGCGCCCGTCGGCTGGGGGGCGGCGAGCATGAGAAGATCGCGCCGCAGCTCGTCACCGCCGTCCACGGCGCCAGCGCCGGCAACCCATTCTTCGTCGACGAGCTCGTGCAGCTGCTCGCCTCGCAGGGCCGCCTGCACGACCCGCGCGCGGCCGAGCGGCCGCTGCCCCTGCCCGACGGCGTGCGCGACGCGATCCGCCGCCGCTTGGCCCCGCTGGAGGCCGCGGTCATGCGGGCGCTCAGCGCGGCTGCGGTGATCGGCGGCGCGTTCCGCCTGCAGACGCTCGCCCGGGTCCTCGAAGAGCCGCCGGGCGCCGTGCTGGCGCTGCTCGAGCTGCCGCTGCGCGGCGGGATCGTCGTCGCGCGCCCCGACCCCGGCCGCTTCGCCTTCGCCCACGCGCTCGTGCGCGACACGCTGCTGGAGAGCCTCGGCGCCACCCGGCGGGCGCGGCTGCACCTCGTGGTCGCCGAGGCGCTCGAGGAGGTCTACGCCGACGAGCTCGAAGCCAACCTCGCAGAGCTCGCCCATCACTTCCTGCAGGCGGCGACCGAGGGCGGCGCCGAGCGCGCGGTCGACTATGCGGCGCGGGCCGCGCAGCGCGCCGTCGTGCAGTTCGCCTACGAGGAGGCCGCGCGGCTGTACGAGCGCGCCCTGGACGTGGCGGCCTCGCTGCCCGCCGACGAGCCGCGCGCGTGGCAGCTCGCCCAGGGTCTGGGCGAGGCGCGCATGCGCGCGGGCGAGGTCGACGGCGCATTGCAGGCGCTGCGCGCCGCCGCCGAACACGCCCGCCGCCTCGACGATCCCGAGCGCCTCGCGCAGACGGCGCTGGCCAGCACGCTCGGCGCGTTCTCGCCCGGCCTCGTGGAGCCCGAGCTCGTCAGCACCCTCGAGGAGGCGCTCGCGTGCCTCGATGCGCTGGAGCCGCAGGAACCGCTGCAAAGCGCGACGATCGATGGCCTGCGCTGCCGGTTGCGCGTCCAGCTCGCGCTCGCCCTGTACTGGTCGCCGCGCGTCGAGCGCCGCGAACGGCTCGTCGACGAGGCGCTTGGGCTCGCCCGGGCGATCTACAGCGGTGAGGCGGCGCGCAGCTCGCCGGCGCACCGCGCGCTCGCCGACCGGACGCTGGCCTTCGCCCTGGCGCAGGGGTTCGTCGCGGTATGGGGGCCGGACACCGTCACGCGCGGGCTGCCGATCTCGCTCGAGGCGCTCGAGCTGTGCCAGCGCACGAACGACGCGGAGCTCGGCATGCAGGTGCGGCTGTGGCGCATCAGCCTCTTACTCGAGCTCGACGACCCGGTGCGCGCCGACGAGGAGATCGAGGCCTTCGGCACGACCGCCCGCCGGCTCGGCCAGCCGCGGATGCTCGTCTACGACCCGTTGCACCGCGCGTTGGCCGCGCAGCTGCGCGGCGACTTCGCAGCCGCCGACCGGTTCACGGCCGAGGCCGCGGAGCGGTCCCGTGACGTCCCGGGCGCGGTCGCACCGATCATCGCCGACGCGCAGACATTCCTCTCCTATCGCCTGCAGGGCCGCCACGCCGACCTCGAGGCGCTCGTGCGCCGCAACGCCGACCGGCTGCCGGCGATGCGCCGCTGGCGCTGCGGCCTGGCGCTCGTGCTCGCCGAGCTCGGTCGCGAGGACGAGGCCCGCCGTGAACTCGAGCATCTCGCGGCGGCCGACTTCGACGACGTGCCGCGCGACGCGCTCTGGCTCGTCTCGACCGCGCTGCTCGCCGAGCTCTGCGCGCTGCTCGGCGACCGCACGCGCGCCGGGCGCCTCTACGAGCTGCTGGTCCCCTACGAGGGCCGCAACGTCGTGTCGATGGGCGCTGTCTACGTCGGGCCCGTCGCGCGCTACCTCGGGCTGCTGGCGATGACGACCGGCGAGGACGAGCGCGCGCTCGCGCACCTCGAGACGGCGCGCTCGGCGGCTGAGCGGATGGGCGCGCGGCCGATGGTGGTGCTGGCCGCGCTCGACGCCGCCGAGGTGCTCGCGCGCCGGGCCGCGCCCAACGACGCCCAACGCGGCCGCGCCCTGGTGCAGCGAGTGGCGCAGGACGCGGCGCAGATGGGGATGCAGCGCGCGGTCGCCCGCGCCGACGCGCTGCTCGCCCGCCTCGAGGAGGCCGCGCGCCCGGCGCTGCGCCGCGCGGACGGGGCGCAACCGCTGCGCGCGGCGCTGCGCCGCGAGCAGGATGTCTGGCTGCTGGAGTACGACGGGCGCCGCGTCTGCCTGCAGGACGCCAAGGGCCTGCATCACCTCGCGACGCTGTTCGAACAGCCGGGAACGCCGGTGACGGCGCTGTCGCTCGCGACCTCGACGAACGCCAAGCGCGAGCGCCGCGCCGCCGCACTCGTCGCTTACCGCGCCCAGGCCCAGGACCTGCGCGAGGAGCTCGCCGAGGCTCAGGCCTTCAACGATCCGGAGCGCATCTCCCGGGCCCGCGAGCAGCTCGAGTTGATCGCGGCGGACGTCGCGCAGGCCGACGACGCGACGAGCGCCGAGGGCGAGCGCGCGCGGATCAACGTGACGCGCGCGATCAAGGCTGCGGTGCGCCGAATCGCCGAGCAGGAGCCCGACCTCGGCCACCTGCTGCGCGGCACCGTCCGCACGGGGGCCTCGTGCCGCTACGAGCCCGACCCGGGTTTCCCGCTGACGTGGGAGGTCGAACGCTGACGCGGTGTCACCGCAACGCCGCGTCTGAGCCGAGGGCGCTCGCCCGCGGGCGAGTAGGGTTGCGAACGTTATTGGGGAGTTTCTGCCCGACAAGAGGGTGAGCACGGCGGTGCAGGTCGCGGGCGATGGGCCGCTGGTCGGACGCGTGCGCGAACTTCGCGAGCTCGTCGACGCCTTCGACGATGCGGCGCGCGGGCGTGGTGGCGTCCACCTCGTGCTCGGCGATCCCGGTGTGGGCAAGACGCGGCTGGCGGCCGCGCTGGCCGCGCACGCCGACGGCACGGGCGCCCGCGTCATCTGGACGCGCGGGTGGGGCCGCGCGGCCCCTCCCTACTGGCCGTGGGTGGAGGTCGTCCGCGGGCTGGCGCAGGGCCTCGACGGCGAGACGCTGCGCCGCGAGCTCGGCTCGGCCGCCGATCACCTGCTGCGCCTGGCGCCGGAGCTCGCCGATCGGCTGGCGCTCCCGCGCGCCACGGCGGTCGAGGTCGAGGACACCGACGTCACGCGCTTCGCCCTGTTCGACGCGCTCGTCGCGCTGCTGCGCGTGCGCAGCGCCCGCGGCACGGTCCTGGTCCTCATGGACGACCTGCAGGCGGTCGATGAGGGCTCGCTCGTCGCCCTGGACTTCGTCTCGCGGATGCTGCGCGACGCCGCCGTGCTGCTCGTCGTCACGATGCACGAGCGCGTCCCGCACCGCACGCCCGACGCGCAGCTGGCGCTGCAGAACATCGTGCGCTCCGGCCGCCGCCTCGTGCTCGGCGGCCTGTCGCGCGAGGACATCGGTCAGCTGATCGAGCTGACCAGCGGGGGTCCCGCGGCGCCCGCCCTCGTGGAGGCGGTCCACGCGCTGACGGAGGGCAACCCGTTCTTCGCGCGCGAGATCCTCGCGCTCCTGCTCGCCGAGGGCCGCCTCGACGACCTGCCCGACGAGCTGCCGCTGCCCGACGGCGTGCGCGAGACGATTCGCCGGCGCCTCGAACCGCTCGACGAGGAGCAGTTCGCCACACTCGAGCTCGCGTCGATCATCGGGCGCTCGTTCAACCTCGCGACGCTCGAGGCCGCTTCGCCGTGCGATCGCGACCGCGTGCTCGAGGCGCTCGACGCCGCCGCCGCGCTGGGGCTCGTCGTGCCGGTGGCCGGCAGCCTCGGCGACTACCGCTGGGGCCACGGGCTGATCCGCGACACGCTGCTGACCGGCATGCCCGTCGCCGCCCGCATGAGCGGCCACCGGGCGATCGGCGAGGCGCTCGAGCGCGTGTACCGCGGCGCGATCGAGGCGCACCTGCCCGAGCTCGCCCATCACTTCCTCCGCGCCGCGCCGCGCGGCGACGCCGCCAGCGCCGTCGACTACGCCGAGCGCGCCGCGCACCGTGCGCTCCAGACGCTCGCCGACGAGCGCGCCGCCGACCTGTTCGCCCGCGCGCTCGAGGCGATGGAGCGCATGGACGCCGACGTGCCGCGGCGGGCGAGCCTGCTGCTGGGCCTCGGAACGGCCCAGTCGCGCGCGGGGCGGCCCGCGGCGCGGGAGACGTTCGAGGCCGCGGTCGCGGCCGCGCGGGTGATCGAGGCCGACGACGTGCTCGCGCGCGCCGCGCTGGGCTTCGCGCCGGCCGCGCTCACGCCGGGCCACGTCGACGAGGCGCACGTCGCGTTGCTCCGCGAGGCGCTCGAGCGGGCCGGCGAGCGCGACCCGCAGCTGCGCGTGCGCCTGCTCGGCACGCTCGCGGTGGCGCTGTACTGGTCCGACAACGCCGAGCTGCGCACAGGGCTGGCGCGTGAGGCGCTGCAGATCGCTCGGGAGCTGGGCGACGACGGGACGCTGGCGATCGCGCTGTGCACGGCGCAGCTGGCGACCTCCGGGCCCGACAGGACCGAGCAGGGCCTCGCCTGGCTGGAGGAGCTGTTCGCCCTGACCGACCGTTGCGGCGAGACCGTGATGTCGCTGGCGGCGCGCAGCCGTCACGTCGACCTGCTGCTCGAGCTCGACGACTTCGCGGGGGCCGACACGGCGATCGAGACGCTCGAGCGGCTGGCGCGCGAGGCTCGCGATCGCCGCGCCGCGGCGTTCGCGCCGCTGCACCGGGCGCGCCGTGCCGCGCTCGAGGGGCGACTCGACGACGCCCAGCGGATGCTCGACGAGGTCGCGGCGATCGCCGGCGAGCTGTCGGCCTCGACGATTCCGATCACGGTGGCCTCGCAGGGCGTCGTCCTGACGTGGCTGCAGCACGGCCTGCGCGAGGTCATCGACGTCACGCGCGCCTACGCCGCCGCCGCGCCCGCGATGCCGGTCTGGCGGGCCGGCCTGGCCGCCGCGCTCGCCGACGCCGGTCGTCGCGAGGAGGCCCTGCTGGAGTTCGACCGGCTCGCGGCCGACGACTTCGCGGCGCTGCCCCGCGACAACCTCTGGCTGGCGGCGATGGCCCTGCTGACCGAGGCCGTGCTGGCGCTCGATCTCCCCGAGCAGGCGGTCGCGCTCTACGACAAGCTCGCCCCGTTCGCCGGGCGCAACGTCGTGCTGCCGACCGTCGGCTACCTCGGCCCCGTGCAGGTATGGCTGGGCATCCTCGCCCGGGTCGCCGGACGCGAGGCCGAAGCGCTCGAGCAGTTCACCTCCGCGCGGACGCAGGCGCTGCGCGACGGCGCGCGCACGGCGCTGTCGCGGATCAACGTCGAGGAGGCGGCGGTGCGCGTGAGCGACGGGGGTGTGGCGGCGCGGGTTCGCGCGGAGGAGCTGCTGGAGAGCGCGGCCGTTGCCGCCGACGAGATCGGCATGCCGCGGCTCGGGCGCCGCATCGAGTCCCTGCGCGGGCAGCTCGCCCCCGTGCCGCCCGCGTCGTCTTCCGGCATGGCGGTTCCGGCCGGCGCGGCGACCCTGCGCCGGGTCGGCGACGTCTGGACGATCACTAGCCACGGGCGCTCGATCCATCTCAACGACGGCCGCGGGGTGCGCCTGCTCGCGCTGCTGCTCGAGCGCCCCGGCAGCGAGATGCACAGCCTCGATCTCGTCGCGGCGGTCGACGACGTCGCGCCGGCGGGGCCGATCGTCGAGGGCTCGGGTGGCCAGGAGACGGCCGGTCGCTTCGGCGTGCAGGGCGGGGCGGGGCCGGCGCTGGATGCGAAGGCCAAGGACGACTACCGCAAGCGGGTCGCCGCGCTCGAGGCGCAGCTGGCCTCGGCCGAGGCGCGGCGCGACGGGGGCAGCGCCGAGCACGCGCGCGCGGAGCTCGAGTTCGTGCGCCGGGAGCTGTCGTCGGCGGTCGGCATCGGCGGCCGCGACCGCGAGACGGGCTCGCACTCCGAGCGCGCGCGGATCAACGTGACGCGCGCCGTTCGCTCGACGCTGAAGCGGATCGCCGGCTACGACGCGCGCCTGGGCGCCGAGCTCGAGGCCGGCGTGAAGACGGGCACGTTCTGCGTCTATCAGCCCGACCCGCGGCGCCCGCTCGTCTGGACCGTCGACCGCGGCTGAGTCTTTGCCACGCCGTTCGTTCCGCGTATCGGAACGGGCGCATCCTCGCGCGATGTACGACGTTCATGCGTTCGTCACGCCGAGTGGGCAGATGAACGCCGCGAACGATCACACATTTCTCTTCGCCGACCTCGTCGGCTACACGTCGCTCACCGAGCGCGTGGGCGACGACGCCGCGGCCGATGTCGCCATCGCCTTCCAGGTTCGCGCCGAGCGGCTGGCCGGCACCTACGGCTGCGACGTCATCAAGAAGCTCGGCGACGCGGTGATGATCCGCGGCGAGGACGCCGCGCGGGTCGTCGCGCTGGCGCTGCGCCTGCGCCGCGAGCTCGCCGCCGTGGGCGAATGCCCGCCGCTGCGCATGGGCGTGCACTCCGGTCCCGCCGT
Source organism: Solirubrobacterales bacterium (assembly GCA_038233375.1). Taxonomy (GTDB): domain Bacteria; phylum Actinomycetota; class Thermoleophilia; order Solirubrobacterales; family Solirubrobacteraceae; genus CADCVQ01. Next base: position 35,402 of record JBBSMC010000006.1, on the reverse strand, counting down.
GCAGCGCGAGGACGACTGGTACGGCGCGACGGTGAACGTCGCCGCTCGCGTGGCCGATGCGGCGGTCGCCGGGGAGATCCTGCTGAGCCTGACGACCCGCGAGCAGATCACGCGTGCCGGCGTGACGATCGCCGATCGCGGCGCGCGCAGCTTCAAGAATGTCACGGCGCCACTGGCGCTGTTCGCGGCTGCGGCCTGAAAGCTCAGAGCAGTCGAACCGCACCAAAAGAAAGGGCGCCACGGGGAAGAGGCGCCCTTTCCTCCGGTAGGTGCGGGGTCCGGGAGATGCGAACTGAGGACCCCGGTGATTCGGGTGGCTTGTCCCTGCCTGTCGTCAGGAGCTTGGCGTTAGGCGCAAGCGAACGGTGTTCAATCCTATTGAACATACGAGCGTCAAGACGCCAAGTTCACCGCATGCGGTAGCGGGATGACCAAACTGACCGCAGCGACTGCGCCTGCGGCTGCGTCCTCGTGAGGTTCATGTCCTCGTCCGTGTGGCGGGTCTCGGGGACACTCACCTGGGGTGAGAACTCTCTGAGACACGCGCGTCGCAGGCCCGCCGCCGGCTCGCCTACGTCATCTTGTGTTTCGTGCACCGCCGGCTCGCGATCGTCGTCCTCGCCTTCGCCCTCCTGCTGGGCTCGGCGACCGCGCTGGCGGCGTCGATCAAGGGCACCGCCGGCGACGACCGGCTCGGCGGAACCCCCAAGGCCGACAAGATCAACGGGCGCGCCGGCAACGACGTGCTGCGCGGCGGCGCCGGCAACGACAGGCTCAACGGCGGTCGCGGCAACGACCTCGTGTCCGGCGACGCGGGCAACGACTCGATCATCGGCGGCCCGGGGGCGGACACGCTGCTCGGCGGCTCGGGCAACGACCGGATCGATGCGCGCCACGGGCCGGGCGACGTCGTCCTCGGCGGCAACGGGCGCGACCGGATCGACGCGCTCGACGGCGCACGCGACAAGATCAGCTGCGGAGCCGGGCGTGACCGAGTGCGCGCCGATAAGGTCGACTCCGTGGAGCGTGACTGCGAGTCCGTCAAGCGTGGATGAGGAGGGCGGCGGTCCCGTCGTCCTGCTCGTCGACGACGACGCCGCGATCCGCCGTGCGGTGGGCGCGGGTCTCGAGCTCGAGGGCTTTCGTGTCGTGCGCGCGTCGGGCGGGCGCGCCGCGCTGGCGGCCGTCGAGTCCGTCGCGCCGGCCGTGATCCTGCTCGACCTGGCGATGCCCGACCTCGATGGGCTGGAGGTTCTGCGCCGGCTGCGCGCGGCCGGCGACGATGTCCCGGTGTGCGTGTTGTCGGCACGCGACGAGGTCGAGGATCGCGTGCGCGGGCTGCAGGCGGGCGCCGACGACTACGTCGTCAAGCCGTTTGCGCTGGAGGAGGTGACGGCGCGGCTGCAGGCGCTGCTGCGCCGCCGGCCCTCGACGCCGGAGGCGGTATTGAGCGTCGGCGAGATCACGCTGGATCCGCGCTCGCACGTCGCCTGCCGCGGCGAGCGGGACCTCGAGCTGACGCGACGCGAGTTCGACCTGCTGCACCTCTTCATGTGCCACCCCAGCGAGGTGCTCGACCGCGCGCGCCTGCACGAGGAGGTGTGGGGCTACACGTTCGATCCGGGGACGAATATCGCCGACGTCTTCGTCGGCTACCTGCGCCGCAAGCTCGAGGCCGAAGGCGAGCCCCGCGTCCTGCAGACCGTGCGCGGCATCGGCTTCATCCTGCAGATCTGATTCGCTGGCTGGCGTGCGCAGCCTCCGCGGTCGCCTGACGCTCGGCATCACGCTCATGCTCGCCGTCGTGCTGGCGGGCGCGGGGGTCGTCGTGTCGCGCTACGTCGAGCGCTCAGAGCGCGATGCGCTCGACGAGCGGCTGAAGAGCCTCGTCGAGCTCTCGCGCGAGACGGCCCTGTCGGCGGTCGAGCGCGAGCTGCCCACCGCCGACCGGCGCCTGGACAACGTCCTGTCGGCGACGGGGACATCACTGCGCCTGCTGCTCGACGGGCGCGAGCTGCCGGCCTTCGGGCGGCCCCCGCCGGGCGGCCGGCCGGCGCCGCGCGACGGCTTTCAGACCTTCGAGGCGGGGGGCGAGCGCTACCGCTCGTACACGACGCGGCTGGCGGCGCTGGGCGGACTCGCACGCCTGGAGGTCACGACCCGCCTGGCACCGATCGAGCGCAAGCTCTCAGAACTCAACCGGCGCCTGCTGGGCTTCGGGGCCGCGGCGCTGCTCGTGGGGGCGCTTGGTGCGTGGTTCGCGGCCGACGTGACCCTGCGCCCGCTGCGCCGGCTGCGCCGGGCGAGCGCCGCGATCGCCAGGACAGGGGATCTCGACCGCCGCGTACCGGGCGACCACGGGCCGGCAGAGCTGCGCTCGCTGGCCGAGAGCTTCAACCAGATGCTCGCGCGGCTCGGGCGCTCGGCGGCCGACCGCGAGCGCGCGCTCGCGGCGACGCGGCGCTTCGCCGCCGACGCCGGGCACGAGCTGCGCACGCCGCTGACGAGCGTGCAGGCCAACCTGTCGGCGCTCAGCCGGCACCCGGACATGCCGGCGGCGCAGCGTGCGGAAATGCTCGAGGACGCGCTGGCGGAGAACCGCCGCCTCGTCGATCTGCTCCACGGCCTGCAGGCGCTGGCGCGCGGGGACGCGATGCCGCTGGACCGCGGCGACGTGGATCTCGCCGATCTCGTGGCGATCTGCCTGTCGGGCGTGCAGGGACGCTATCCAGGCGTCGCGTTCAGCTGCGAACTGCCGGTGGAGCCGGTCGTGGTGAACGGCTGGGAGCCGGGGCTGCGGATCATCGTCGACAACCTGCTGGTCAACGCGGCGCGCCACGGCGGCGCGACGGTGGCGGTGTGCCTGTCGGCTTGTGGCGGGGACGGCGGCGGGCCCGCGTTGCGGATCGACGACGACGGGGCGGGCGTGCCGATCGACGAGCGGGCACGGATCTTCGAGCCCTTCGTGCGGGCGGAGGGCGTGACGGCGCCGGGGTCGGGGCTGGGCCTCGCGCTCGTCAGCCAGCAGCTGCGCGCGCACGACGCGGCGATCGAGGTGGGCGAGTCGCCGCTGGGCGGGGCGCGCTTCGGCGTGCGCGTCGCGCGCGGGTGAGGGCGGTTAGCCTCAGGCTCGTGCCGCGCTTCGGGCTTTTCGCCGTTCTTGCTTTCGTGGTCGGTGCGGCGGCTCTCGTCGGATGCGGTGACGAGCCGCCGCCGCAGCAACCGACCGAGCACGTGCGGCTGGACGTCAGCGGGCCTGCCGACGGGTCGACCCTGCGGCGCGGCACCGCCGACGTGCGCGGCAGCGTCTCGCCGAAGTCGTCGGTCGTGACGGTGCTGGGGCGCCCGGCGCTCGTGACCGGCGGGCGCTTCACGGTCGTCGTCCCGCTCGAGCCGGGCGTGAACGTCATCGACGTGATCGCCACGGCGTCGCGGCGGCTGCCGACGATGACCGCGCTGCGCGTCACGCGTGATGTGCTCGTGACCGTGCCGGACCTCGAGGGCGTGCTGGAGGACGAGGTCAGGGCGCGCCTCGACCCGCTCGGGCTGGAGGTCGACGTCGAGCGCGGCGGCGGGCTGTTCGACGTGCTGCGCCCCGGCGAGCCGCGGGTATGCGAGCAGGAGCCGGAGCCCGGGACGCGGGTGCGGCGCGGACGCGAGGTGCTGCTGGTGGTGGCGAAGCGCTGCTGAGCTGCGCTCAGCCTGGATCCATCGACTCCCACCGCCGAGCCATCCACGATCTTCGGTGTACCCAGGCTCAGCTGCGCGGCGTGACGGCGATCAGGGCGATCCGCGTGCGGTCGCGGTCGCGGACGACCCCGAACACGATCTTTCCCTCGATCGACGAGCCGGCCTGGCGGCGCACGCGGTAGCTCCCGCTGGCGCGTCCAGCCGGGCCGCCGGTGGCCACGAGATCCTCGAGGTCGTAGCTGCGCGTCGCGTTCTCCTGAAACTGCGTCTCGTACTGCGTGACGACGGCCTGCCGGCCGCGGACGGTCCCCTCCGGCAGGACGCGGCGCACGTCGCGGGTGAGCAGCCGGCCGAGGGCGGCGCCGTCCGCGGTCTCGTAGGCCTCGGCGAAGGCCTGGGCGAGGGCGCGGACCTCACCTTCGGCGACCGGCCGGGTCTGCGCGGTGGCGATGTCGCGCTCGTCGCCGTCGAACATGAAGATCGCGACGGTGAGGATGCCCGCGAGCGGGAGGGCGACGGCGGCAAGGAGGGCGAGGCGGCGGGGTCGGCGTCGTGTGCGCTTTGGGGTTGCGGGCGGTCTGGCGGGCGTGGCGGCCGGTTTGCCCACGGCCACGGGCACGGGCACGGGTACGTCGCGCACGGTGCGCGCGCGGGTCTGGCCGGGGACGGCGGCGCGCTGGGGCGATGTACTGCGCACCGCCCGCGGCGGGCGGGCGGCCCCCGGCGGCGCGATCGAGGTCGGGGCCGTGACGTCGCTCGCCGGCATGCCGCCGGGCGCCGCCGACCCGATCGCCACCGTGCGCTCGGTCTCCGTGACCGGCTCGCCGCGTGCCGCGGCAAGCGCCGCACGGCCGAGGTCGCCGGCCGACGGGTAGCGGTCGTCGGGGTCCTTGGCCAGGGCGCGCGCGACCACGCGATCGAAGTACTGGCTCGCTCCGTTCGCCGAGGGCTTGGGGACCGGATCGCGGAGGTGGGCGAGCAGCGTGGCGGGCACGGTCTCGCGCGGGAACGGCGGGACGCCGGTGAGGGCGGCGTGGAGCACGCACCCCAGCGAGTAGACGTCCGAGCGCGCGTCGACGCGTTCACCCGCAAGCTGCTCGGGGGAGGCGAAGTCGACGGTGCCGATCCAGCTGCCGCTGTCGGTCAGCGGCTCGAGCGGGTCGAGCGTGCGCATCAGTCCGAAGTCGCTGAGGTAGGCGTGGTCGCCGGCGCCGGCGAGGAGCACGTTGGCGGGCTTGACGTCGCGGTGCACGAGCCCGGCGGCGTGGGCGACGTCGAGCGCCGCGGCGACCTGGGCGACGATCGCCGCCGCGCGTTGGGCGTTCGGCGGTCCGTCGTCCTTGATGAGCGCGTGCAGGTCGCGGCCCGGGACGTAGCGCATGACGATGTACAGCGCCCCGCGCTCCTCGCCGGCGGCGTAGACCGGCACGACGTTCGGGTGGTCGATCGCCGCGGCCATCCGCGACTCGCGGGCGAAGCGCTCGCGGAACTCCGGGTCGCCGGCGCGGTCGGCGGTGATGACCTTCAGTGCGACGGGGCGCTGGAGGTCGAGCTGGACGGCGCGGTAGACGACGCCCATGCCGCCGCGGGCGATGACGCCCTCGACGCGGCAGCCGCCGAGCAGCTCGCCTGGGGTCAGCTCGGGCACCGCTTCATTGTGCAGCGTCGCCGTGGCGGGGGGCGCGCGTGGCGCGGCCTGAGGTAGGTGTCGGCGCGGTGAGAACTTCGTGAGTTCGTCGTGTGCGCTCCGGGACGCGCGGACATGCTGAACGATGTTCGGTCGTTTATCACGCCCAGTGGTCAGAGCGAACGATTCACACACCATGCAGATCGAAGCCACCATCACCGCCGCCAAGATCCGAGCCGACCTGAGTCTGCTCTACGCAGAGCGCGCCCTCGCCGACCTCGAGGGCATGGGCGCCGACCCGACCTACATGGACGACCTGCTCGACGACATCGACTCGCTGAAGGAGGCGTACGTCGGTGCCGTCGTCACGGAGATCGCCACGCTGCGGGCGGAGTTGGGCGGCGCGCTGCAGGGATAGGCGCGCAGGCGACCGTTCAGGGTGCGTGGCTGAGCGTCCAGCATCATCTACGGGCGTTCAAAAAGAAGGGGTGCTGCACGGTCGAGAGGCTGCAGATAGGCCTCTTCCCGAAAGGACCCTCACCATCATGCAGATGTCACGCCTCGGGGTCGCGCTCCTCGCCACGGCCGCCACTCTCGGAGCTGGATCAGTCGTCGTCGCGCCGCAGGCGTTCGGTTCAACGTCGGCACCCGTCGGAGCTGAATCGCTCCTCGCTCCGGTGCTCGATGTGCTTGATCCCGTGCTCGATCCGCTCGATCCGGTGCTCGATCCGCTCGATCCGGTGCTCGATGTGCTCGATCCGGTGCTCGATCCCCTTGATCCGGTGCTCGATCCCCTTGATCCGGTGCTCGATCCCCTTGATCCGGTGCTCGATCCGCTTGACCCGGTGCTCGATCCGGTGCTCGGTCCGGTGGTCGCCCCCGTGACGAGCCCCACCGGCGGCACGGGGAGCCCGCCGGTGACGAGCACCACGCCCCGGCCCACTCGCGCCATCACGCCGAGCCCGCGCCCGGGCGCATACGCGGCCTACCGCATCAAGATCAGCGGCGTGAAGGCCGCCAAGCACCGTCGCAGCATTCGCCTGCTGTCCTGCCCGGCCGCGGCGCCCAAGGGCTGCCTAGTCACGCTCAAGGGTGTTCTCGCCGGCAGGAAGGCGTTCACCACGAAGACGATCATCGTCATGCGCAACCGCAAGAAGACGTTCTCCGTGAAGCTCGCCAAGGCGTCAACGAAGCGCCTCAAGAAGAAGGACGGATCGCTGAAGATCTCGGCTCGCACCGCGTTCTCCTCGACCCCCTCGACCATCAAGCGGGTGAAGATCGCGCGCAGCAAGCGCTGAACGCGTGCCGTCCGCGAGCTGTCGATATCGGTCGCCGACCGCGGGTGGTCGCGCCGGGGCGACTTGTGCATGTGTGGGATGCACAAGTCGCCCCGACATCGCGATCCGAACGCGCCGCGGCGAAGGCTGGCGTGTCGATGTTCACGGCGAACACCTCCGCGTCAGCCTCCCCGTGCGGCCGGCGAGACGGGGCGCTTCCGCGGTGGTCCGCTCGCGGGCTCAGGCCGCGGCGCGGACGAACCGGTCGAACCTCGTCTCCAGACGCACTGTGTCGGGGCGATCCTCCGGCCGGCGGGGCAGCGCGATGTGCCCGCCGTGAAAGCCCTGTAGCCCGGTCTGCAGCATCGGCCCGTCGATCTCGCGCAGGAGCCGGTCGGCGATGTGCACCACGCCCTCCGCGTCGATACCGAGCAGGTTGCGGTCGAATGCCAGGTGGTGGATCGCGCACAGCGCCAGGCCGTTGACGACGGCGGCGATTCCTGCGGGCTCCACGTCGGGAACGATGTGCGCGGCCTGGACGAGCTCGCGCTCGCGCAGCGTGCAGATGGCGCAGCGGTGACGGTAGGCGCGCATGACGTCGAGCTTGAATCGCTGTTGGTGGAGCCTGTGCCGCGCTCCCTCGTGGCGTAGGCGCGGACATCAGGTCCCGAAACCAGTCCGCCCTGCTGCATGTCCTGGACCGGGAGGCCCGGTTCGAGGACGACAGCGCGAGCCGCTGGGTCGTCGGCCGTGACGAAAATCGGCGCGACGACGAGGTACTGGCCCGGCGCGAGCGCGCGGAAGTAGACGAGCGGCCTCTGCAGCTCGAATGCGGTGCGCAGCGCACGGTTGTCAGCCTGGTCGATGGAGCCGCTGCGGTAGGCGAGCCCGCCCATCTCGTCGAACGCATCCGCATACGGATCCTTGAACGACGTCGTCACCGTCAAGGCGGCGGCGCCGCGCTGCAACCGCGACCGGTGGATGCCCTTCTGGAACGAGCCGAAGCTGACGCGCTCCCCACCGAACCGGAAGCCCTCGCGCAAGCGCGCCAGCGGCACGAGGTCGTCGTAGGCCTGCGCGAGTTCGCGAGCGCGAGCGACGGCCGCTTGACGTAGTGAGAGATCCGGATCCGGGGGCACCGGCGGCAACCTTCGCTGACTGCCGCTGTCGAGGCAACTCGCGCAGGCTCGCCGGCAGGGGGTGGAGCGCGACCTGCGGTCGCGGCAGCCTGTCGTGGAGATGCTGCGATCGCGCACGTGCGTGGTCGCGAACGCGCATCGCAGAGCAAGACGTTCGGGCAGATCGCCGGCCGCGGCGCAATACTCGCCTCGATGATCAGCTGCGCTCAGCCGAGCGGCGTCAACCGGCCGCACGTCGCCGGAGGATGAGCGCCCGGCATGCTGCACGTTCACCGCGCTGAGCGCGCGGACGGTCTGGTCGATGCGCTGGGCGCGCTCCTGCGCGAGCCGCTCCCGGACGTGTTCGCGCCGGAGATCATCGCGGTTCCGACGCGCGGCATGGAGCGCTGGCTGACGCAGCGCATGTCGTCCTTCCTCGGCACGACCGCGGGCCGCGCGGACGGGGTCTGCGCGAACATCGACTTCCCGTCGCCGCGACGGCTGCTCGCGGATGCCGTGGCGGCGGCTTCGGGCGTCGATCCCGGGGCGGATCCTTGGCTGGTCGAGCATGCGGTGTGGCCGTTGCTCGACGTCGTCGAGGATTGCCTGAGCGAGCCGTGGATGCTCAGCCTTGCGGCCCACCTCGGCGCGGATGGGGACGACCCCGATGACTCACGCCGGTCGCGGCGGTTGAGTGCGGTCCGGCACATCGCCGAGCTCTTCGATCGCTACGCGCTGCATCGGCCGGAGATGATCCGCGCCTGGGCGCGCTCGCAGGACACCGACGCCACAGGTCGCGCGCTGCCGGACGAGGCGCTCTGGCAGAGCGAGCTGTGGCGGTGGTTGCGAGCCCGCATCGGGATCCCGGGTCCGGCCGAGCGGCTCGAGGACGCGTGCGCCGCGTTGCGCGCGGACCCCGATCTCGTCGACCTGCCGCCGCGCCTGTCGCTCTTCGGGCTGACGCGCCTGCCCGCCGGTCGGCTGGCGGTGCTGCGGGCGCTCGCCGACCACCGCGAGGTGCACCTGCTCCTGCTGCACCCATCGCCGGTCCTCTGGGAGGAGATCGCCGTGGCGCGCGCACAGCTCCCGCCGATCGTCCGCCGCGCCGACGACGTGACGGCGACGCTGCCGGCCAACAGCCTGCTGGCGTCGTGGGGGCAGGATGCACGCGAGCTGCAGCTCGTCGTCGCGGGCGCCGGCGCCGCCGAACACACAGACCACCATCACTCGGTCGAGATGTCCGGCGACACGCTGCTCGCGCGGATTCAGGCCGATCTGCGCGCCGACCGCGCGGGGCCGGGCGAACCGCTGCCGGGCGCCGAGGACGCGCGACCGCGACTCGATCCCGACGACCGCAGCGTCCAGGTCCACGCCTGCCACGGCCGCGCGCGCCAGGTCGAGGTCGCGCGCGACGCGATCCTGCACATGCTCCAGGACGACCCGAGCCTGGAGCCGCGCGACGTCATCGTCATGTGCCCCGACATCGAGACGTTCGCGCCGCTCATCCACGCGACGTTCGGCGTCGGCGCGATGCTCGCCGACGACGAGGATCCCGAGGACGCGCCCGTCGACTCCGGCCTGCCTGACCTGCGCGTGCGCCTGGCCGACCGCGCGCTGCGCCAGACCAACCCGGTGCTCGGCGTCGTCGCGCAACTGCTCGACCTCACCGGCGCGCGGCTGACCGCGTCGCAGGTGCTCGACCTCGCCGATCGCGAGCCGCTGCGGCGGCGCTTCGGCTTCGACGACGACGACCTCGCGCGCATTCAGGAGTGGATCGCCGAGGCCGGCATCCGCTGGGGACTGGATGCCGCGCATCGCGCGCCCTACAAGCTCGAGTCGCTCGCTGCCGGGACGTGGCGCGCCGGCCTGGACCGCGTGCTGCTCGGCGTCGCGATGACCGAGGACGGGCACCGCCTGTTCGAGGGAGTGCTCGCGCTCGACGACGTCGAGAGCGGCGCGATCGACCTCGCCGGCCGCTTCGCGGAGCTGATCGACCGGCTGGGCGCGGCGCTCGATTCGCTGAGCGGCGCGCACACCGTCGGGGCGTGGGGGACCGCCATCGCGGCGGCGACCGACGCGCTGACGACGACGAGCCCGCGCGATGGCTGGCAGCGCGCCGAGCTGCAGCGCCTGCTCGACGACGTCGTCGAGCAGGCCCACGCCGGCGGTCGCGCGGACACGAAGAGACTGCTGCCGGCGGAGGTACGCTCGCTGCTGCACGAGCGCCTGCAGGGCCGGCCGACGCGCGCGAACTTTCGCACCGGCCATCTGACGATCTGCACGCTCGTGCCGATGCGCTCGGTCCCGCATCGCGTCGTCGTCCTGCTCGGCCTCGACGACGGCGCGTTTCCCCGCAAGGCGCACCGTGACGGCGACGACCTGATGCTCGCCGACCCGCACGTGGGCGATCGCGACAGCCGCACCGAGGATCGCCAGATGCTGCTCGACGCGCTGCTCGCGGCGACCGACCGGCTGATCGTCACGTACACCGGCAACGACGAGCGAACGAACGTGGCGCGCCCCCCGGCGGTCCCGGTGGGCGAGCTGCTCGACGTGGTCGATCGTACGGTGCGGGTCGAGGGCGGCGGCGAGGCCGGAGAGCGGGTCGTCGTGCGCCACCCGCTGCAACCGTTCGATCCGCGCAACTTCGCCCCCGGGCGGGTCGTGCGCACGCGGCCGTGGAGCTTCGACCGGGTCGCGCTGGAGGGCGCCCGAGCGATCGTCGGCCCGCGCGTCGGTAGCGAGCCGTTCCTGCGCGTGCCGCTCGCCGACAAGGCCGGCTCGGTCGTCGAGCTCGACGGCCTGGTGAAGTTCGCCGAGCGCCCGGTGCGCGCGTTCCTGCGCCAGCGGCTGGGGATCAGCGTGGCCGAATACGACGAGGACGTCGCCGATGCGCTGCCGGTCGAGCTCGACGGGCTCGGGACGTGGGCGGTCGGGCAGCGGCTCGTCGACGGGTTGCTGGCCGGCGCGGAGCTCGAGGCGTGCATCGCGGCCGAGGTCGCGCGCGGGACGCTGCCGCCGGGCGAGCTCAGCCAGGGGGTCATCAAGCGCGTGCGCCCGACGGTCCAGGCGATCGCCGCGGCGGCGACGTCCCGCCTGCTGGTTGCGGGCGAGCCGACGTCGGTAGAGGTCAACGCGCTGATCGCGGATGGGCGGTTCCTGCGCGGGACGGCGCCGGGGGTGCGCGGCGAGATCTTGAGCTCGGTCACATACTCGCGCGTGAGCCCGCGCCATCGGCTGGCCGCGTGGGTGCGGCTGCTCGCGCTGACCGCGTCGCATCCGCAGCGGCCGTTCGAGGCCGTGACGATCGGCAAGGCGCGGTCCAACGCCGACTCGAGCGCGCGCGTGACGATCGCCCGGATCGGCGTGCTCGGGGAGGACGCCGACGAGCGGCGGGAGCGCGCGCTGGCGAGCCTGCGGAAGCTGATCGACGTCTACGACCGCGGGATGCGCGAGGCGCTGCCGCTCGCGTGCCTGTCGTCGGCGGCGTACGCGCAGGCGGCGGCGCGCGGGGCGAAGCCGGAGGCGGCGGCACGCTCCGCCTGGGTGTCGACGTGGAACTTCGACCGGGAAGACCGCGAGCCCGATCACCTGCTCGTGCTCGGCGGCGAGCGCTCGATGGAGGAACTGCTCGCCGAGCCACCGCGCCCCGACGAGTCGGGCGAGGGCTGGGACGCGACCGAGACGACGCGCTTCGGCCGCTACGCGCGGCGCGTGTGGGACGACCTGCTGGCGCGCGAGGAGGTCGTCGACCGATGATCGGCGCTCGAATGTCGGCGCCGCTGCCGTTCGACGTGTGCGGCCCGCTGCCGACCGGCGTCACCGTCTTGGAGGCCAGCGCCGGCACCGGCAAGACGTTCACGATCGCCGCGCTCGCGGCGCGCTACGTCGCGGAGGGCACGCCGCTGGACCAGATCCTGCTCGTGACGTTCACGCGGATGGCGACCGGCGAGTTGCGCGACCGCGTCCGCGAGCGGCTCGTTCACACCGAGCAGGGGCTCGCGCGTTTCCAGGCGGGCGCGCTGCCGACCGATGGCGACGCGGTCGTGGCACTGCTGGTCGGCGGTTCGGAGGAGGAGGTGCGCGAGCGCCACCAGCGGCTGGTGCGAGCGATCGCCCGCTTCGACGCGGCGACGATCGCGACCACGCACGGCTTCTGCCAGGAGGTGCTCGGCGGGCTCGGGATCGTCGGCGACGTCGAGAGCGACATGACGTTCGTGGAGGATCCCGCCGACCTCGTCGAGGAGGTCGTCGACGACCTCTTCGTGCGGCGCTTTCATCGCCACGGGGATCCGCAGTTCACGCGCGCCGAGGCGCTGCGGATCGCGCGGATCGCGGTGGCGAATCCGGCGGCGCGGATCGAGCCCGACGGCGCGCCGGAGCACAGCATCGCGGCGATGCGCGTCCGCTTCGCCCGCGTCGTCTGCGAGGAGTTCGAGCGTCGCAAGCGGCGCATGTCGCTGATCACCTACGAGGATCTCCTGACGCGATTGCAGGAGACGCTCGCGGGCCCCGGTGGCGAAGCCGCGGCCGAGCGGCTGCAGGACCGCTACCGCGTCGTTCTCGTCGACGAGTTCCAGGACACCGACCCTGTCCAGTGGGACATCATGCGCCTCGCGTTCGGCGGCGGCGGGGTCGCTCTGATCCTCATCGGCGACCCGAAGCAGGCGATCTACGCCTTCCGCGGGGCGGACGTGTACGCCTACCTCAAGGCTCGGTCCGCGGCCAGCGCGGAGGCGACGCTCGAGACCAACTGGCGCAGCGACCAGGGGCTGATCGACGCCTACGACGTGATGTTCGGGGGCGCGACGTTGGGTCATGAGGGGATCGTCTACCGGCGCGTGGTCGCCTCCGAGGCCAACCAGACGCCTGGCCTGTCGGGAGCGCCGGTGGAGGCGGCGGTGCGCGTGCGGATCGTGCACCGCGACGAGCCTGGGATCACGCGCACGAAGGGCGGCGGCTACGCGAGCGCGCCGTCCGCGCGGGAGCACATCGCGCGGGACCTCGCCGCCGATCTCGTGGCGCTGCTGTCGTCGCCGGCGGAGGTGGAGATCCGCGCGTCCGACGGCCCGCCGCGCCTGGAGCGCGTTCGCCCGGGCCACGTGGCGGTGCTCGTGCGCACGCACCGCAACGCCGCGTTGGTGCGTGAGGCGCTGGACGCGACCGGGATTCCGGCGGTCATCAACGGCGCGGGCAGCGTGTTCGGCACGGTCCCGGCACGTGACTGGCTGCGGTTGCTGGAGGCGATCGAGCGGCCGGCGCAGTCGACGCGCGCGCGGTCGGCCGCGCTGACGCCGTTTCTCGGGTGGACGGCGCAGCGCATCGCGTGCGCGGGGGAGGCCGAGTGGGAGGAGGTCCACCGCCGGCTGCATCGCTGGGCGCGGGTGCTGCGCTCCAGCGGGGTGGCGGCGCTGATGGAGACGATCACGCGCGCGGAGGGGCTGCCCGGCCGTGTGCTCGCGCGCGCCGACGGCGAGCGTGACCTGACCGACCTGCGCCACGTCGGCCAGCTGCTGCACGCGACGGCGACGGCCGAGGGGATGGGCGGCGCGGCGCTCACGGCGTGGCTGCGCCAGCGGATCGCGGCGGCGGCGCGCGAGACGGGTGACGAGGAGCGCACGCGGCGGCTGGAGTCCGACGCCGAGGCCGTCCAGGTGCTGACGATCCACCGCAGCAAGGGCTTGGAGTTCCCGATCGTCTACTGCCCGGACCTGTGGGAGCCCGGCTACATCCCGCGCGATTCGCAGCCGGTGTTCTTCCACGATCCGGCGCAGGACGACGCGCGCACGATCGACGTCGGCCTGGACGGGCCGGATTGGGGCCGCCACTGCCGCCACCACGAGGAGGAGCAGCGCGGGGAGGATCTGCGGCTGGCCTACGTCGCGTTGACGCGGGCGCGCCATCAGGCGGTCGTGTGGTGGGCGGGCTCGTGGGAGAGCCGGCATTCTGCTTTGGGTCGTCTGCTGTTCGCGCGCGGCGAGGACGGGGTGGTGCCGCCGGCGGGGGCGGCGACGCCGGCCGATTCGGTCGCGCGCGCGCGCTTCGAGGAGCTGGCGGTGCAGGTGCCGGGGCGCATCAGCGTCGAGCGGTCGCGGCTGTCCGGTATGCCGGTGAGCTGGTCGCCTCCGGGGCTCGCAGCCGCGGATCTGCGCGCTGCTGCGTTCGATCGCGGGCTGGACGCGCGCTGGCGGCGGACCTCGTTCAGCGACATCTCGGCGGGGACCTACGAGGCGCAGGTGTGCAGTGAGCCCGAGCAGGAGTTGCTCGCCGACGAGCCGCCGCCGTCGTTCGGGGGTCTCGTCGGCGGTGTTGCTGGAGAGGACGAGGCCGCACTGCTCGACGCTCCTGTGCCGCTGGCCGCGATGGCGGTCGGGATGCAGGTCGGCACGTTCGTGCACCGAGTGCTCGAGGCGGCGGACTTCGCAGCAGCTGACTTGGAGTTGGAGGTCGCGACCCGCGTCACCGAGGGCCAAGGGTGGCGCCACGTCGGCCTCGGGTCACCAGAGATCGCAGCGGCCGGACTTGCTCTTGCATTGCAGACACCGCTCGGCCCGCTGCTCGGCGGTCTTCGTCTGTGCGACGTCACGCGCGCGGATCGGCTCGACGAACTCGACTTCGAGCTGCCGCTCGTCGGCGGCGACGAGCCGACTGGCCGCCTGACGCTGGCCACGATCGCCGCCGTCCTCCGTGAGCACCTCCCGCTCGACGACCCGCTCCGCGCCTACGCCGCGCGGCTCGAGGATCCCGCGCTGCGCCCGAGCGTGCGCGGCTTTCTGACCGGCAGCATCGATCTCGTCCTGCGCGTCCCCGGCGATGCTGGGGCGCAGCCGCGGTTCGCGATCGCCGACTACAAGACGAACTGGCTCGCTCCGCCCGGCGACGACCTGACGGCGTGGCATCACCGCCCGCCGGCGCTGGCGGGCGAGATGCGCCACCGTCACTACGGTCTGCAGGCGCTGCTCTACACGGTCGCGCTGCACCGTTACCTGCGCTGGCGGGTGCCCGACTACTCGGCGGATCGCCACATAGCGGGCGTGCTCTACCTCTTCCTGCGCGGGATGACCGGACCCGACACGCCGCTGGTCGACGGTGAGCCATGCGGGGTGTTCGCTTGGCGCCCGCCGGGCGCACTCGTCTCTGCCCTGAGCGATGTCTTCGACGAAGGTGAGGCGCCGTGATCGTCCCTCCGGACGTCGCAATCGACGTCCACGACGTACGGCGCGCCCGCCACGCGCCGGCCCTGCTGCGCGCCTTCAACGACATCGGCGTGCTGTCGCCCGCCGACGTCCACGTCGCGGTACGAATGACCGAACTTGGCGGCGAAGCGGACGACTTGGTCGTGCTCGCCGCCGCCTTCGCCGTCCGCGGACCACGACTGGGACATGTGCTCGTCGACCTCGCCACGATCCGGTCGACGGCAGCAGTCGACTCCGACGAGCCGGCCGACCTGTCGGCGCTGCCGTGGCCGGCCCCCGGCTCCTGGATTCGTAGACTGTCTGAAAGCCGACTCGTCGTGGTAGGCGAGGACACCGGCCCCGACGCGGCGCGCCCGCTGCGTCTCGTCGGCAGCGCGCTGTACCTGGATCGCTACTGGAGCGAGGAACGCGAGGTCGCCGCCGACCTGTTGACGTTCAGCGACGGGCCGCCGGCCACCGTCGACGAGCCGCTCCTCGCCGATGGCCTGAGGCGCCTGTTCGCCGGCGAACCCGACGACAGCGGACAGCGACTGGCCGCCGCAACCGCCGTCCTGCGGCGCTTCGCCGTCGTCGCCGGAGGGCCCGGCACCGGCAAGACGACCACCGTCGCCCGAATCGTCGCGCTGCTCGCAGAGCAGGCGGCCGCCGCCGACGACCCGCCACCCCTCGTCGCGCTAGCCGCTCCAACCGGCAAGGCCGCTGCCCGCCTCGAGGAAGCGGTCCACGCCGAAGCGGCGACGCTCGACATCGTCGAAAACGTGCGGGCCCAGCTGCTCGGCCTCCACGCCTCCACACTGCACCGCCTGCTCGGGTGGCGGCCCGGGAGCCACAGCCGCTTCCGCCACCACCGCACGAACCGCCTGCCACACGACGTCGTGATCGTCGACGAGACCTCGATGGTCTCGCTGTCGCTGATGGCAAGGCTCGTCGAGGCCGTGCGGCCGGACGCCAGGCTCGTGCTGGTCGGCGACCCCGGCCAGCTCACGTCGATCGAGGCCGGCGCCGTGCTCGGCGACATCGTCGGACCGGCAACCGGCGGCGCACTGATGAGCGCGCCTGCGCGGGCAGCGGTCGAGCGGGTCATGGGCCACGGCCTCTCACCATCAGCCAAGCCGCCGCCGGACGCGGGCATCGGCGATGGGATCGTCATCCTTGACCGTATCCACCGCTTTGGGGGCGGCATCGCCCGCCTCGCCGACGCGATCCGCAGAGGCGATCCCGACGAGGTGGTTGCGGTTCTCCAAAGTAAGCCGGCCGACGTGTCCTGGATCGCGGTCGACGCGGCCGACCAGGAGGTCGAGCCCACCCTCGCCGGGATCAGCGCGGAGGCGGTGGCTGCCGGGCGCGCCGTCGTCGAGACAGCGAGAGCCGGCGCCGCACACGACGCAATCGCCGCCCTCGGAGCCTTCCGCGTGCTCTGCGCGCACCGCCAGGGCCCGCAGGGCGTCGCTGCGTGGACGGCCCGTATCGAAGGCTGGCTTGCCGCGGCGATCCCTGGCTTCGATCCCGACGGCCCGTCCTACATCGGCCGACCACTGCTCGTCACCGAGAATGACTACGAGCTGCGCCTCTACAACGGCGACACGGGGGTCGTCATCCAGAGCGGCCCCAATCGCGCCAGCGCCGCTTTCGAACGTGGAGACGAGCTTCTCGAGTTGACCCCCACCCGCCTCGGCGCAATCGAGACTGCATTCGCGATGACGATCCACAAGAGCCAGGGCTCGCAGTTCGACACAGCCGTCGTCCTGCTGCCCGCAGAGACGTCGCGAATCCTCACGCGGGAGCTGATCTACACGGCCGCCACGCGGGCGCGTACCCGGCTCATCCTCGTGGGCACGGAGAGGACGCTCCGCGCTGCGGTGTCCCGACGGGCCACACGTGCATCGGGGCTGAGAGAGCGGTTATGGGTCGGGTAAGCCGGACGCCGGTCAGAGCGCCGTGAGGAGCTCGACGTCTCTGCCATCGCCGAGGGCGAGCAGCCCCGCATCAAAGGTCAACACGTGCACACCCCGGCGGCGGGAGAGGGTCAGCAGGTGCGCGTCGGTCACCTGACGGTGGCCGACGATCGTTGGCACATCCCCGTCCGTGAGCGACACGTCGTCGGCCAGGAAGCGGTGGCCTTCGACGGCCCGCAGCTGCACCAGGACATCGCGGGCTGTCTTGACGCCGATCGGACTCGGCAGCACCTTGGGGTTTGACGACACGCGCACGAAGCCGCTCTCGGTGATTGGGCAGGTCGCCCATCCGTGGGTTCGATTGGCGGCAAACCACGTTCGCATCGGTGCATGATGCACGTGCGAGTCCCATGCGAGGGCGACGAGGGCGTTGACATCGAGCAGCGTTACGATCGGTCAGTCCTCGTCGAGGGCTCGGCGCACCATCTCGGGCGTGATCGCCGGAGTGCCGGCGGGCACGCGGATGACCGGCAGGCCATCGGCGGCCTCGACGCGGGCGGGGGTCAGCCCACGGCGCGCGAGCTCGGAGATGACGGCACCGAGCGAGCGCCGCTCGATCGCGGCGAGTTCCTTCGCCGCAGCGACGACATCGTCGTCGATCTCAAGCGTGGTTCGCACGGGTTGATGCTACCGCATCTGCGCATCACCACGGCGATGCCGCGCTCGCCGTCCCCGGCTGCTGCGGGTCGGCCGCCGGTACCTTCTGGCGCCCGGCCATGGCCCTGGGCGCCCACCTTGCTCTTGGATCGGGCCTACAGGGCTCGACGGAGTTATACTCGTCAAGTATGACTGGGCGGATCGGAGCGAAGGGCCAGGTCGTGATCCCGAAGGCGATCCGCGATCAGGCCAATCTGCATCCCGGCGACGAGGTCGACATGGTGCTGCGTGACAACCGCGAGATCGTGCTCGTCGCATGCAAGCGACCGCTCAGGCTCGGCGGACGCTTCGCCAAGAGCGGCATGGCAGCGCGCCTCCTCGAAGATCGGGCCCGCGAGCCGCGGTGACGGTCTGCCTGGACTCGTGGGCGATCCTGGCATGGCTCGATGGCGAGGAGCCGGCGCTGTCGCGCGTCGAGGATCTGCTCGACACGCATCCGGTGGTCAGCTGGGTCAACCTCGTCGAGGTCTACTACCGCGTCGAGCGCGACCACGGCCGCGAGGCCGCTGACGACACGATCGCGTCGCTGCGTGCGACCCTCGCGCCGGATCTCCCCGGCACCGCAAGGATGATCCAGGCCGCGCGCCTCAAGGCGCGCGCGGCGATCGCGCTCGGCGACTGCTTTGCGGTCGCGACCGCGGCGGCCCAAGAGCTCGTGTTGCTCACCGGCGATCCGGAGATCCTGGAGCTCGCCGAGTCGCCCTGTCGGGTCGAGGATCTTCGCGCCCCGTAGCCAGTCGTGGACGCCTCACCCAGCCCCTAGCACGACGTTCCCCCGCCCGCGCACCGCCCGCAAGCACAGTCGTCTCATGGGACTCCTGTGGTCCGCTGCGGAGCGGGAGCGACGGGACTCGAACCCGCGACCTCCGGCGTGACAGGCCGGCGCTCTAACCGACTGAGCTACGCCCCCTGGGGGACCGCCAGTATAGGAATACGCGGCGGGCTTCGGTCCGTGCGCCGTAGATTGGGGCTGTGAGCGGGCGTCCTTCGGTTGATGTCGTGCTTCCTTTTCGGGGGTCAGATGCGCAGCTTGCGCTCGTCCT
Organism: Solirubrobacterales bacterium; assembly: GCA_038233375.1. GTDB lineage: Bacteria > Actinomycetota > Thermoleophilia > Solirubrobacterales > Solirubrobacteraceae > CADCVQ01. Next base: position 16,839 of record JBBSMC010000006.1, on the reverse strand, counting down.
GCAGCGTCTGGCGGGGCTTGATCTGGAGCCTGGCGACACCGCCACGGTCGCCGATAACCGGCCGGGGGCGCGCGACGCCGATGGGCAGGGCAGCGTGCGGGTGCTGGGAGCGGGGGAGATCCGGACGTCGTACCACGCGCGCAACCGGGCGGCGGCGCAGGGCAGGGCGGATTGGCTGGTGTTTCTCGACGCTGATGTTCTTGCTCCCAAAGACCTTCTGGCACGCTACTTCGCACCGGTGCCGGGCGACGGTGTCGGCGTTCTGGCGGGGGCCGTGATCGATCAGGAGCCGGTTGAGGACGAGAGCACCGGGGCTTCGCGGTACGGGTGGCTGAAGTCTTCGATGAGCCAGGAGATCACGCTGGCCGACGACCGGTGGGCGTTTGCGCAGACCGCGAACGCGGCGGTGCGTCGCACGGCGTTCGAGCAGGTCGGGGGCTTCGAGGCGGGCGTCCGCTCGGGGGGCGACGCGGACCTCTGCTTTCGCGTGCGCGCCGCGGGATGGGAGCTCGAGCGGCGGGAGCGCGCGGCGGTGGTCCATCGCAACCGCCAGACGGTGCCGCGGATGCTGGCACAGCGCGCCCGTCATGGGGCGGGGGCGGCCTGGCTTTCCGAGCGCTGGCCGGGGGCGCTGCCGGCGCGGCGTTGGCCGGGGCTCGCGTGGTGGAGCGTCAGGCGCGCGTGGACAGGACTGGTGGCGGCGGGTCGCGGGGACCGCGACGGAGCGCTGCTGGGGCTGCTCGATGGGCCCGCGGTATGGGCGTTCGAGCTGGGGCGGCTGATACCCAATCGGCCGCGGCCGCGGTTGCGGCTGCGGCTGTGGCTGCGAACCCGCTTTCAGCGGCGGTAGGGATCGCGCTTCGGCACGAGTGCTCGCAGGCCGGTGCGGCGGGCTGAGCGCAGTGCGGCGGCGTCGGCGGCCAGGGCTCGCTCGCGGACCTCATCGCTGACCAACGAACCGTGTGCGCGGTGCAGCTCGAGCTGGCAGCGGGCCAGGCCCTCGACGTCGGCCGTCAGCCCTGCGGGGTGGCGGCGGTAGCGGACCAGCGTCTCCGCCAGGCACGCGAAGCCTCCGCCGCGCGCGGCCAACCGCAGCCAGAGGTCCCAGTCCTCGGCCACCCGCACCGGCGACGTGAACCCGCCGGCCGACTCCAACGCCGAGCGGCGCAGCATCATGCTCGAGGTCGGGATCGGGTTGGACTCGTAGAGGAGCGTCGTGAGCGCCACTCCAAAGTGCAGCCCGGGTCGCAGCTGCGCCCAGCGCTCCCCGGTCGCTCGCCCGTCGGCGCCGACGATCAGCGCTCGCGTGAAGCAGGCGACCGCGCCCGCAGACTCATCGAACGCGGCGCGCTGCAATGCGAGCTTGCCGGGCAGCCACGCGTCGTCGGAGTCGCACAGCGCGACCAGAGAGACGGCATCGCTCAAGGCGGCGAGACCGCTTTCGCGCGCCGCCGCAGGTCCGCCGCACGCCTCGCGCCGAACCAGCCGGCAAAGCGGCGCGTGGTCGGGATGCAGCTCCAGCGGCTCCACGGAAGCGTCATCGACGACGACGACCTCGACAGGAGAAGGCGCCTGCGCCAGCACGCAGTCGAGCGTCTCCGCCAGATACGGGGCGAAGCCGTGCACGGGGACGATGACGCCGATCACAAGGCCGCCAGCGTAATGCGACTTTCCTTGCAGCCGGAGGACGCGAGTCGCCAACCGCCAAGAAGCCGACCGGGTGGAGGGCTCGACACGTAAGACGCTACGGCCGGCTGAGAAGCTGGCGCGCCATGTATTCCTGCCGCCGCTGCTCGCGGTGGTCGCACTGTGCTGCGTGATGCTCACGATCGCGATCTCCTTCGGGCAGAGCGCGAAGCCGACCAATCCGCTCGCGCAAGGCAACCAGCAGCCCTCCCACGACGAGCTCGCGCAGCAGATCACCAGCGACCTCGAGGGCGCGCCGAGCTCCGCCGACATCCGGCGCGCCCAGAAGCCCCTGAGCGAGCGCCGCCGTCTGCTCGACGCGCACCCGTACTTCTCGCTCTACACGATCGCCAAGCAACGCTTCGACGTCTCGCTGTACCTCGTCGCCGCCGTCCACTACCAGGAGACCGGCTTCGGGAAGGCGCCGAAGCAGTACGCGAAGTACCGCCGCTGGACGCGCCACCGCGACACGGCGATCCGCAACATCCTGCGCCCGACCCGCTACCCGCACAAGACCACCAGACACCCGTCGACCGGCGACGGCTTCGACGTAGTCATGGCGATCGCGGCGGGCCTCAAGGCCAACGGCGCGGTTGGCCTCGGTGGCGCCACCGGGCAGGCGGTCGCGAAGCGCTATGGCCGGGACCCAGACGGACGCCTCGCCACCGTCATGGTCCTCGAGCGCGCCCGCGCCTGGCACCTGCTCGGCATCCTGCCCCTCCCCGGCAGCGGCGAGCTCGCGACCCCCGTCAAGGGCATTGTCGGCGGCTGCGGCTACTTCGGCTGCCCGCGCCCCGGCCACCTGCACAACGGCGTCGACTACCTCGCCCCAACGGGCGTGCCGATCCACGCCGCCGACGGTGGGGTCGTCGCGAGCGTCGAGTCGCCTGGCCAGTCCGGCGGCTACGGCAACTTCGTCTGCATCCAGCATCGTCCGCACCTCGCCTCCTGCTACGCCCACATGAGCGCCTTCGCGGCGAACATCCGCCCCGGCGCGCGCGTCGAACGCGGGCAGGTCATCGGGCTCGTCGGCTCGACCGGCTCGAGCACCGCCCCGCACCTGCACTTCGAGGTCCGCCGCGGCCCGGCGGCCTGCTCGCACTGCGCGGTCGACCCGCTGCCGCTGCTCTCCGGCGACGTCCCGGAGGCGGCGCTGCCGAAGATGACCAGCCTGGCGCCGGCGGGCGCGCGCAGCGCGGGCGTCGTGATCGCCTCACCGGTGCCGGTGGCGCCTGCTCCCGTGACGGCGGCTCCCGCGCCCGCGACCGCCGAGGACGACGCGCAGGACACTGTGCCCGACCCGCCGCCGATCGACCCCACGACAGCATTCCCCAAGCGCCCGATGCCGGCCTCCGCCCACTCGGGCGGCGCGCGGCCCGTGGACGCCGCTCCGGCCCCGGCCCCCACCGCCGCGCCGGCGAGCCCGGCGCACTCCGCGCAATCCGGCTCGGCCGCGCCGGCCGCCCCCACCGCCGCGCCGGCGCCCGCCGAGCAGGACACCGGCACCGGCGGCGCGACCCCGGACTTCTCCTCATCGGCCCCAGCCCCGCCGGCCGCGCCGGGCGCGGGCGGCCGCTGAGCCCAGCAACGAAGCTGATGGCCTCCCACCTCGGCCTCGGCGCGCGGCAGCTGCTTGACGAGCAGCGGCCGGCCATCAGCGCTCGCGCGAGCGAGTTCTTTTAGAAGAAGCAGTGCCCGTGGCGGCGCGGGCGCTGGGTTCGTCTATGGACGACCCGCGCGCCGTCGTGGCGTGGCGAATGGGCGGTCGCGGGCTCGAACCGCGGACCTCCTGCTTGTAAGGCAGGCGCTCTGACCAGCTGAGCTAACCGCCCGCGTGTGAGGCTATGGGCCGCCTGGGGATCGAACCCAGAACCTAGGGATTAACCTGCCGCACCGGCTCTCACCGGCCGCTCGTCGCGTTGCGGTCTGGACCATCTCTTCACCCTCGCCGGTCCGCGTTAGGGTGGGCAGCGTATGGCCTCTGAGGGCTCTCCCTCGCGGGGTTGCCTGCTGATTGCCCAATCCTGAGGATTGTCACCGCGATGGGTACCTCAGGCTCTCAGGGGGTCCCAGCAAACAGCTGCCGACAAACCAGCGGTCTCCCGACTGGCGCTCCGTACCGAAGTCCCTTGCTCTACCGATTGAGCTAACGGCCCTCACCGGCTCAGCTTAGTGCTGTAGGCGCGACCGCGAGCTCAGACGCCGAGCAGTACCCCCAGGGGGAATCGAACCCCCGCTACCAGCGTGAAAGGCTGGCGTGCTAACCGCTACACCATGGGGGCGGGCGGTCTGCCGCAGGGAGTCTAGTGTCGTGAGTCACAAGTTCGTACGCATCTGACGGCGCCGGAACGCGTCTGCCGGCACCCGGCATCCACGGCCGTACCACCAGTACGACGGTGGATGCCGGTCACCGGCAGACACGCCCCGGCATCCCTCAGCTGCACACGAACTTCCGCCTCACGACACTAGGAGGCGCGGCGCGCGCGGCGCCGGCCGATGCGATCCAGCTCGGCCTGCAGCAGCGCGATCGAGCGCTCGAGCTGCTCGACGGTCGCGGCGTCCACGCTGTCGACCTTCGTCTGGCGGTTCAGCCACGTGTTGATCTCGCGGTACGTGCGCCCCTCCATCCCGGCCAGCGTCTTCACAAGGCCCGTGCGCTTGTCGCGCAGGCGGCGGCGCCGGCGGAAGACGGGCTCGGGCGGCTCCTCCGTGACGGCGGGCGCGAACGCCGTGACCGCCGGCCCGGCCACGGGCGGTGGCGCCGGGCCGCCGCTGAACAGCGCGAGCTGCGGCGCGACGTCGGCGTTGAGTGCGACGAACGCCTCGGGCTCGGTCTGCTCGCTCTCGCGCCGCTTCGGCGGCTCATCGAGCAGGCCGAGGCCCGCCTCCGGCGAAGCGCGCAGCACGTGGCGCAGCTCGGTCTCGACCTCGGCCGCGTGCGAGCGCAGCAGCCGGTCGGCGGGCAGGAAGAGGTAGGAGTGCTCCGCCGGGCGGCCGGCCAGCGTCCGCACGAAGCGCCCGACGATCTGGCGGAACATGAGCGGCGTCTTGGCCGCCGTCGCGTAGACGCCGACGCGCAGGCGCGGGATGTCGACGCCCTCGGAGACCATGTTCACGGCCACGATCCAGCGGTCGCGGCCTTCGCCGAAGGCGCGTAGCTTGGCCGCGGCGCGCGCGTCGGTATGCACGACGACCACCGGCGAGCGGCCCGTGATCTCCTTGAGCACCAGCGCGACGCGACGCGCGTGGCCGGCGTCGGCGGTGACGACGAGCCCGCCCGCGTCGCGGTGCCCGCCGGCGCTACGGACCTCGCCGAGGCGCTCGTCGGCCGCGCGCAGGATGCGCGGCAGCCCGTCGCTCAGCTCCGTGGAGATCGCCGTGCGGTAGCGGCGGCTGGCCTCGCGCCCGCTCAGCTCGCTGTCGGCGAAGGATGACTCGATGACCTCGTCGCCGGACTGCCACGACAGCACCCCGTCGTAGGGGACGAAGACGACGGGCCGGCAGATCCCGTCGCGCACGGCGTCGGCGTACGTGTAGGACACGTCGGGGATGCACATGCCGCCGGCGTCGTAGCGCACGCCGGCGATCGCGCTGCCGTCGGAGCGAAATGGCGTGCCGGAGAGCAGCAGCCAGCGCGCGGTGGCGGCGAAGGCTTTCGCGAAGCCCTCTCCCCACGCCAGCTCGTCGCCGAGATGGTGCGCCTCGTCGGCGATGATCAGCGTGCGCGCGCCGCACTGCGGCGCCCAGCGCGCCGCAGAGGACGCCACGCGCGCGTACGTCGCGGCGATGCCGTGGAAGTCGCGCGGCGGGTGCAGCTGCTCGGAGTCCGGCGCGAGCTGGATGCCGAGGCGCCCCGCGACCTCGGCCCATTGGCGCGTCAGCGGCGTCGTCGGGCAGACGACGTGCACGCGGTTGATGATTCCCGCGTCCAGCAGCCTGCGCGCGAACGCGAGGCTTGGGATCGTCTTGCCCGCGCCGGGCGCGGCGGACAGCAGGAAAGACCCCTGATCCCATTCGGCGAGGCGCTCGAGGGCGCGCTCCTGCCACTCCCGCAGGACGGTCAACCGGAGGAGGGGATGGCGCTTGCGACGAACACGAGCGGCGCAGTGTGCGGCACGCGGCGGACGGACCGGCGATGCACCTGCAAACCACGCCTTCGGCGCGGCCGAGTGGCGCCTTGGGCGGTCTCAGCCCGACAAAGGCGCCACTCGACCTGGCTCCGCGAGCTATGTGCCCACATACGCGACGGCCTCGATCTCGACGAGCATCCGCGGGTCGATCAGTGCCGCGACGCCCAGCATCGCCGACACCGGCGGGTGCTCCCCGAACCGCGCCCCGTGAGCGGCCGCCCGAGCCGAAGCGCTCGATCCGCCCGCCCCGGCCTCGCCCGCCACGCCTCTGCCGCCCGCCGCCCTAGTCCTAGTGGCGGAAGTGCCGGCGGCTCGTGAAGACCATCGCGATGCCCGCCGCGTCGGCCGCCTCGACGACCTCGGGATCGCGGCGCGACCCGCCCGGCTGGATGATCGCGGTCACGCCCGCGCCGATCGCGATCTCCGGCCCGTCGGAGAAGGGGAAGAACGCGTCGGAAGCCAGCACCGCGCCGGTCAGCGATTGCAGCCGCGACTTGTCGACGGCCAGGCGGACGGAGTCCACGCGGCTCATCTGGCCGGCGCCGATGCCCGCCGTCGCCTCGTCGCGGGCGAGCACGATCGCGTTGGAGCGCACCGGCTTGCAGATCTTCCAGGCGAACATGAGGTCTCGCCATTCCGCGTCGGTCGGGTGGCGCTTGGTGACGATCTCCATCTCCGTGCGGTCGGAGAGCTCGATGTCGTGATCCTGCACGAGCAGGCCACCCATGACCTGCTTGACGTCGGGCTCGGCGGCCAGCGTCATGCGCCGCTCGTCGTTCTCGAGGATGCGGATCGAGGGCTTGCGCTGGAGGATCTCCAGCGCGCCCTCCTCGTAGGCCGGCGCGAACAACACCTCGACGAACTGCTCGGACAGCTTCTCCGCCGTGGCCGCGTCGACCGGCCGGTTGAAGGCGATCACGCCGCCGAACGCGCTCAGGGGATCCGTGGCAAAGGCGCGCTCGTACGCCTCCAATGCCGACGACCCGATCGCCGCGCCGCACGGGTTGTTGTGCTTGAGGATCACGCAGGCCGGCTCGTCGAAGTCGCGCACGATGTCGCGCGCGGAGTCGAGATCGAGCAGGTTGTTGAACGACAGCTGCTTGCCGTGATGCTGCTGGACCTGCGAGAGCAGGTGCATCCGCGCCCCGACCTGCTGGTAGTACGCCGCGCGCTGGTGCGGGTTCTCGCCGTAGGGCAGGTCCGTGACCTTCTCGTAGGCGCGCACGAGCAGCGGCGGAAAGTCCTCGGACTTCTCGGCGAACCAGCGCGCCACGGCGGTGTCGTAGCGCGCGGTATAGGCGAATGCCTCCGCGGCGAGCGACTCGCGCGTCGGCATCGACAGCTGGGAATCGGCGCCGCGCAGCTCGTCGAGCACCGCGTCGTAGGACTCGGGGCTGGTCACGACCGCCGCGAAGGCGAAGTTCTTCGCCGCCGCTCGGATCATCGTCGGGCCGCCGATGTCGATGTTCTCGATGATCTGGGTCGGCGGGAGGCGGCCGGCGACGGCGCGCTCGAAGGGATAGAGGTTCACGCAGACGAGGTCGACATACTCGATGTCGTGCTCGCTGGCGGCGTCGACGTGCGCCTGGTCGTCGCGGACCGCGAGCAGCCCCGCGTACAGGCGCGGGTGCAGCGTCTTGACGCGCCCGTCCATCATCTCCGGAAAGCCCGTGAAGTCCTCGATCGCGCGGACTTCCAGGCCGGCTTCGGCCAGCGCCGCGGCCGTGCCGCCCGTGGAGACGAGCTCCACGCCCAGACTGGACAGTCCCCCTGCGAAGTCGACGATGCCGCGCTTGTCGGAGACCGACAGCAGCGCGCGGCGGATCTTCACGCCTGCGGGTGCGGTGAGCGCTGCTGCGCTCTCGGTGTCTGGCTCGCCGGCGATGGCGCGAGGATATAGGCCGCATCCACCGGCACGTCCAGCGGGGCGGCGGAGCTCAGCCGCGCTTCTCGCAGTTGCGCAGCACGTCGGTCTTGTCGGCGATGACCGTGTCGGTGCCCCGGCCGCAGTCGATCGTGTCCTTGCCGCCGCCGACGGACACGATGCGGTCGTTGCCGCTGCCGCCCGAGATCGAGTCGTTGCCGAAGCCGCCGTTGAGCCGGTCGTTGCCCGGCCCGCCGTCGAGCAGATCCTCGCCGCGGCCGCCCTCCAGCGTGTCGTTGCCGCCGGAGCCGACGAGGACGTCGTCGCCGGTGCGGCCGTAGAGCCCGTCGTCGCCGGGGCCGCCGTAGAGGCGGTCGTCGCCGCTGTCGCCCTCGAGGCGGTCGTCGCCGCCGAGGCCGTAGAGGCCGCCGTCGGGGTCGAGCGCGCCCTTGCTGCGGACGCTGAGCGAATCGTTGCCCTGGGTCGCCTTGCCGAAGCGGCGCAGCGGCTGATCGGTGTTGTTGTTGGTCACGAGCGCGATCGCCCCCGCGCCGGGAGCGCCCGCCGCCTGCAGGCCGGCGTTCGTGGCCAGGCCCTCCTCCTTGCGGTAGTCGACGAACTGCGGGTTCAGGCGCTCCTGCGTCACCGCGTTGTCGCGCACGGAGACGGGGACGAGGACCTCGCAGTCCTTGAACATCCACGGCTGGCGCACGAGCGTGTCCTGAACCTGCTCGGGCGTGCCGCGCTCGAGCCTGCCGAGCGTGACGTAGCCGGCGAAGACGGTGTCGATGCCGGGGCCGCAGTCGACCTCGCTGGGGTTGACGTAGCCCGTGTAGATCGTGTCGTTGCCGCCGCCGCCGCGGATGACGTTCGCGCCCTCGCCGCCGACGATCTTGTCGTCCTCGCCCTCGCCGTCGAGGACGTCGTTGCCCTGGCCGCCCTCGAGCACGTCGTCGCCGGGGCCGCCGTTGAGCTCGTCGGCGCCGTTACCGCCGATCAGGATGTCCTCGCCCTCGCGGCCGAGCAGCTGATGGTCGCTGCCGCGGTTGGTGTTGATGTAGTCGTCGCCGGGCCCGCCGTCGACGAGCACCTCGTTGCCGAAGCCCTTCTCGAGGATGAAGTCGTCGCCCTCGCCGCCGAAGATCGTGTCGTCCCCGTCGCCGCCGTCGAGCCGGTCGTTACCCGCGCCACCGTCGACCTTGTCGTTGCCGCTGCCGCCCTCGATCTGGTCGACGCCGTCGCCGCCGGTGAGCTTGTCGTTGCCCGACGCGCCCTCGAGGCGGTCGTTGCCCCCTTCTCCGAAGAGCTTGTCGGAGCCGAACTCGCCGAGCAGGACGTCCTCGCCGCCCTTGCCGCGCAGGACGTCGTTGCCGTGGCCGCCGCGCAGCAGGTCGCGCATGTTCGTGCCGCTCAGGGAGTCGCTGCGGCCGCTGCCGTCGCGCACGATCGCCTGCGCGGTCGGCAGGCCGGTGAGCAGGGCGACAGCCACCAGGCATATGAGCAGGCGGGCGCTCAAGGCTGCTGCTCGTGTCCCCGCACGCGCGCCATCATCCCGTGCGCGGGCGCGCCGGGCAACAACGAACGGACAGATGTTCTACTTCGCGGCGGGCACCTGCCGATCGCGGCCCTGGAAGCCGGTCATGTAGCAGGCGAGGCCGAGCGCGAGCAGGGCGATCGCGATGCCCGCGATGTCGTCGATGACGTAGTGCCAGCCGAGGTGGACGGTCGCGTTGGCGCTGACGACGAACAGGACCCACAGCGCGATCCGCAGCATGCGGTGCAGCCCCAGCAGGTGGGCCGCCAGCGCCGCCGTGAACAGCAGCGAGCAGTGCAGCGAGGCGAACGCCGCGATGTTCTGCCCCTGGCGATGAGCGCGAAGACGACCGTGACGACGGCCACGAGCGCCACCGCGAGCATGCTGCGCAGCGAGACGCGCTCCGCGCCGGCGTGCTGTCTGACGGGACGTGCGCGGGCGATGACACCGCGTTCACCAACCGTTGACACGAGGGAGAACCCTATGCGTGGCGCGGTTCGGCGGGTGTGTCCTCAGCCAGGCTCAGGCGGCGACGACGATCCGGCGCGGGTTGTCGGGGTCGCGCGTGACGGCGCCGCGCGCGATTAGCCGGACGGCCTCGGGCAGCAGCGCGTGCTCGAGCGGCCTCAGCGCGTCCCGGACGGCGGCGGGGTTCGTCGCGTTGGCCAGCTCGACGGCGCCCTGCACGACCACCGGCCCGGTGTCGACGCCGCCATCGTCGAGCACGAGGTGGACTGTCACGCCGAAGACCTTCACGCCGTAGTCGATCGCCTGCTCGATCGCGCGCATCCCGGGGAAGGCCGGCAGCAGCGACGGGTGCACGTTCACGACGGCGTCGGGGAAGCGGCTGAGCAACGGGCTCGTCAGCAGCGCCATGTAGCCCGCCAGCACGACGAGCTGCACGTCGTGCTGCGCCAGCCAGTCGGCGATCGCGGCGTCGCGCGCGCCGCGGTCGGGGTAGTCGACGATCGGGAAGACGGCGGTCGCGACAGCCGCGTCGCCGGCCCGCGCGAGCGCGCCCGCCGTCGGCTTGTCGGCCGCGACGGCGACGACCACTGCTTCCTTGCCGTGGACGCTGTCCAGCAGCGCCTGCAGGTTCGTTCCCTCGCCGGAGGCGAGGACGCCGACGCGCAGCGGATCATCCACGGCGCGGGTCATCCGGCCGCTACGCCGCCGTCTCGAGCGGGTGGTCCGCCACGACGAGCTTGGGATACATCCCGCCCGTCGAGCGCAGCCGCCCGGCGTCGACCAGCTCGTCGACGCGCGCCATGACCTGCTTGGCCGGGAGGTGGTCGAACGTCCCGTAGGCGGGCAGGCCGTCATGGCCGCTCTTCACCAGCGCCTGCGAGCGCCCGCCGCGCAGGATCTCCACCGCGCGCGTGCGCCCGACCCCCGGATCGGCGGTCTCGACGACCTCCACGATCGCCGCGTCGAGGTCGCCGGCCGCCACGGGCGGGGCACCCGCGGGGCGCCCGCGAGTGCTCGTCGCGGCGGGCGCGGCGGGCACCCACGACGAGTCGCAGACGTCGCAGCACGGCACGCCCGCCATCGGCGCCGGCGCGCCCCCGTCGCCGAAGTGGCGCAGGATCGCCGTGCGCCGGCAGGCCGGCGTCTCGACGAACCTCCACACGCCGCGATACTGGCTCCAGCGCGCCCGCGTGCTCTCGTTCGCGGACGTGCGGCAGGCCGCGCGCGCGCGGCCGTCGAACGGGCCCTCGATGCGCCCGCGGATCCGGTCCGGCGAGGACGGCGCGGGGCGGATGACGCCGGCCCGCGCGAGGTGGCCGATGACCGCGCGGACCTTGTCGTCGCTCTCGCGCGAGTCGCCGCCGAGCACGGCGGCGAGCTCGTCGGCGCCGAGGTCGTAACGGCCCTCCTTCGACCGCGCCTGCAGCCGCATCGCGACCGTCGAGATCGCGGCGTCGTCGAGCTTCCCGCGCTGGATGAAGAACACGTGCAGCCCCTTGTCGCGACCCTCGGCGAACAGCAGCGCGCGGGCGGGCGCGCCGTCGCGGCCGGCGCGGCCGGCCTCCTGGTAGTAGGCCTCGATCGAACCCGGCACGCTCTCGTGGCAGACCGTGCGCACGTTGGCCTTGTCGATGCCCATGCCGAAGGCGTTCGTCGCGACGACGACGTCGAGGCGGCCCTCCATGAAGCGCCGCTGAACCTCGGCGCGCTGCTCGCGGCCGAGGCCGGCGTGGTAGGCGGCGACCGTGCCGTCGAGGTTGCCCGACAGGTGCGTGGCGAGCTTCTCGGCACCGTTGCGCGTGCCCGCGTAGACGATCGCCGGCGTCGCGTCGGGCTCCTGCAACGCCGAGGTGATGTGGCGGTGCTTGGCCTGCGCCGAAGCGCAGGCGATGACGCCGAAGGACAGGTTCGGGCGGTCGAAGCCCGTGGCGACGCGGACGGGATCGTTCAGGCCGAGGCGGACCGAGATGTCGTTGGCGACCTGCGGCGTCGCGGTCGCCGTGGAGGCGATGATCGCCTCGGCCTGCAGCCAGCGCGCGGCGTCGGCGAGGCGGAAGTAGTCGGGCCGGAAGTCGTGGCCCCACTGCGAGACGCAGTGCGCCTCGTCGACGACGAAGAGGCCGATCTTGATGTTCTTCATCGCCTGCAGGAACGGCGCGGAGGAGAAGCGCTCGGGCGCGACGTAGAGCAGGCGCAGCTCGCCGTCGGCGGCGGCCTGCAGCGCCGCGCGGTTCTCCGACGCGTCACGCTGGGAGTTGACGAGGGCGACGCGGCCGGGCGCGATCTTCCGCAGCGCCTCGACCTGGTCCTGCATGAGCGAGACGAGCGGCGAGACGACGAGCGTCACATCGTCGCGCACGAGCGCGGGCAGCTGGTAGCACAGCGACTTGCCCGCGCCCGTCGGCATGACGACGAGCACGTCCCGCGCGGGCGGGCCGATGGCGGCGCGGACGGCGTCCTCCTGGCCCGGGCGGAAGGCGTCGAAGCCGAAGGTCTCACGGAGGGCGACGGACGGATTGGACGGATTGGACGGATCCATGGCGACGCTCGACCTTAGCGGGCCTTGCGGCGGGCGCTACGCTCGTCATCGGTGTCCATCGGTTTCATCTTCCGCTGTCAGTACTGCGATGCGCAGCCCGATCCGCTGACGCAGATGAGGCTCACCGGCGCGATGCGCGAGTTCGTCTGGGGCGCCTACCAGAACGCGCTGCCCGGGCGCTGGCTGATCTGGCACGGGCGCGGCCTCTACGGCCCGGCGCGCTACGCCTGCCCGGACCATCGCGGCGACCTCGTCGCCTACCTGCGCGAGCACTACGGGACGATCGGCTTTCACCCGTGGAAGCGCCCTCCGTATCCCAACAGCCTGGAGTCCGGCGACACCGACAACGCCTGGAACCAGGCGACGCGACGCCCGAACCGCGGCGGCTTCTGACGCGGCGCGACCCGCCTGTCGGCGTACGGTGCATCGCGACGAGAAACGGTCGCTCTTCGAGCCGAGAAATAGACTGCTAGAAGGGCGAGAAATGGTACGTTAGCTGCGTGTACAGCGCTCTGCGCGTCCCCTACAACCGGCGAACCGTCGACGACGAGCTCGATGAGCTTCTGTCCGCGTTGTCGGCATTGGCGATCGAGGGCGCAAAGGGCGTCGGCAAGACAGCCACCGCGTCGCAGCGCGCCGCCACCGTTCATGCGCTCGACGATCCGGCTCAGCGATCGATTGCGGCCGCGGATCCCGGCAGGCTCCTCGCCGGTGCCGCTCCCGTGTTGATCGACGAGTGGCAGCGCGTTCCCGAGACCTGGGACCTCGTGCGCCGCGCCGTCGACGCCGGCGCACCACCGGGCTCGTATCTCCTGACCGGATCGGCCTCCCCCGCGGGGGCCGGAACGCACAGTGGAGCGGCCCGCATCCCGACGGTGCGGATGCGCCCGCTGTCCCTGTTCGAGCGGTCCGATCGGCCTGCGACCGTCAGCTTGGCAGCGCTGCTGGAGGGCAGGCGCCCGGAGATCGAGGGTGTCACCACGATCAAGCTGGAGGACTACGTCGACGAGATACTGGCCTCTGGCTTTCCCGGCCTGCGCGGGCTGGCCGGTCGCGCCCTGCGTGCGCAGCTCGACGGATATCTCCTGCGCATCGTAGATCGCGACTTTCCGGAGCTCGGGCACGCGGTGCGCAACCCGGCGGGGTTGCGGCGCTGGATGGCGGCATACGCGGCTGCCTCCTCGACTGCGATGTCATTGGAGAAGATCCGCGACGCGGCGACGGGTGGACAGCGCGACAAGCCGTCCAAGGCCGCGATCCTTCCTTACCGCGATGTGCTGGAGCGGCTGTGGATCGTCGATCCGATCCCCGCATGGCAGCCCACGCGTAGTCATCTCGCGCGCCTGACCGCCGCGCCGAAGCACCAACTGGTCGATCCGGCGCTCGTAGCAAGACTTCTGGGCGCCAACGCGGCGGCGCTGCTCGAGGGACAGCCGCTCGGTCCGCCCGTGCCGCGCGACGGCACCTTGCTCGGCGCGCTCTTCGAATCGCTCGTGACGCTCTCCGTGCGGGTCTTCGCCCAGGCCATCGAGGCCGCGGTCGGCCACCTGCGCACGTTTGCCGGGGAGCGTGAGGTCGATCTCATCGTCCAGCGCCAGGACGGCCGCGTCGTCGCCATCGAGGTCAAGCTGGCACGCACGGTGAACGACGCCGACCTGCGCCATCTGAAGTGGCTCGCCGGCGAGATCGGCGACGAATTGCTCGATGCGGTCGTCGTCACCACGGGACCGGAGGCGTACCGCCGACCGGACGGCATCGCCGTCGTACCCGCCGCGCTGCTGGGTCCGTAGCCCACGGACCTGGTGTTGCGCCTCTTGCTCCGAGGGTATTGTGAACGAGGAGATGTCGGTTCGTCTCATCTTCCGTTGTCAGTTCTGCGATTCGCAGCCCGACCCGCTGACGCAGATCAGCCTGGAGAAGAGCGTGCCCGAGCTGATGTGGGGCGAGTACGAGGACGCGATGCCGCAGAAGTGGCTGATCTGGCACGGGCGCGGCCTCTACGGACCGCCGCGCTACGCCTGAAACGCGCATCGCGGCGACCTCGTCGCCTACCTGCGCGAGCACTACGGCACGATCGGCTGGCATCCCTGGAAGCGCCCGCCGTACCCGACGAACCTGCGCAATCCCGACAAGGAGCGCGCGATCGCCGCCGGCGGCCGTTCGGCCATGCCGAAGTGGGGCTACGGCCCGCAGGTCAAGTAGCACCCGCTCCGCGGCCGCGGCGGACATCGCCGGCGCGCCTGTTCATACGTCGGCCGGCGCGGGTAACGCGACCCACAGAATGACCAGCTACATCTTCCGTTGCCAGTTCTGTGACGCACGACCTGACCCGCTGACGCAGGTCAGCCTGGAGAAGACCGTCGTCGAGGTGACGTTCGGCGCCTACATCGACGCGATGCCCGAGAAGTGGCTCGTCTGGCACGGACATGGGCCCTACGGCCCGCCGCGCTATGCGTGCAGGGAGCATCGCGGCGACCTCGTCGCGTACCTGCGCAACCACTACGGGGCGATCGGCCCGCACCCGTGGAAGAAGCCGCCCTACCCGACGAAGCTCGGGCGCTCGGACCGCGCCGATCGCAAGGTCAGCCTGGGCGAGGGCTCGGCGATGCCGAGCTGGCGCAAGACCTGACCCGAGCTCAGGCGCGCACGAGCGGGAGCTCGAATGCGTGCTTGCTCTGCGCGTCGCCGGTGCCCTCGAGCGGGTATCGGCCGCTGAAGCACGCGTCGCAGTGGCGCTCGCGGTCGCCGCGCACCGCCTCGTAGACGCCGTCGAGCGAGAGGTAGGCCAGCGTGTCGCAGCCGAGCTCCGCCGCGATCTGCTCGACCGTGCGACCGTGGGCGATCATCTCCTCGCGCGTGGACATGTCGATCCCGTAGTGGCAGGGGTGCTTGATCGGCGGCGCGGAGATGCGCAGATGCACGGCGTCCGCACCCGCGTCGCGCAGCATCTGCACGATCTGGCGCGTCGTGTTGCCGCGCACGATCGAGTCGTCGACCACGACGAGCGACTTGCCGCCGACGATCTCCGGCAGCGGGTTGAACTTCATCCGCAGGCCGTGCTTGCGCAGCTCCTGGCCGGGCTCGATGAACGTGCGCCCGACGTAGCGGTTCTTGATCAGGCCGTCGTCCTGCGGCAGGCCGGACGCGCGCGCATAGCCGCGGGCGGCCGGGGCGCCGGAGTCCGGCACCGGGATGACGAGGTCGGCGTCGAGCGCCGGCGCCTCACGGGCGAGGATCTCGCCCATCCGCCCGCGCGCGGCCTGCAGGACGTCGCCGTTCATGCGCGAGTCCGGCCGCGCGAAGTAGATGTACTCGAAGATGCAGAACGCCTCGCGCGCGCCGGAGACGACCTGGCGGGAGTGCAGCCCGCTCGCGTCGACCCAGATCAGCTCGCCCGGAGCCACGTCGCGCAGGCGCTCGGCGCCGATGATGTCCAGCGCGCAGGACTCGCTGGCGACGCAGTACCTGCCGTCGATCCGGCCCAGGACCATTGGCCGCAGGCCGGCGGGGTCGCGGAAGGCGACGAGGCTGTCCTTCGTCATGAGGACGGTCGAGAAGGCGCCCTGCAGGCGCGGCAGCACCTCGGTCGCGGCGTCCTCGATGCGCTCGGCCTCGTGGGAGGCCAGCAGCGCGGCGATGATCTCGGAGTCCGAGGTGGAGCGAAAGCTGACGCCCTGCTCGCGCAGCTCGGTGTGCAGCTGCACGGCGTTGATGAGGTTGCCGTTGTGCCCGAGCGCGAGTTCTCGCCGGTCGGAGCGGTGCACGGGCTGGGCGTTGTCCCAGCCGTTGGAGCCCGTCGTCGAGTAGCGCACGTGGCCGACGGCGATGTCGCCACCCAGTGCGCGCAGCTTCTGCTCATCGAAGACCTGGTTGACGAGCCCCAGCTCGCGCAGGGTCATGATGTGCCCGTCGACGTCGGCGGCAGCGATGCCGGCGGATTCCTGACCACGGTGCTGGAGGGCGTAGAGCGCGAAGTAGGCCAGCCGCGAGACGTCGTGGCCGGGGGCATAGATCCCGAACACTCCGCACTCGTCGCGTGGCCCCTCGCGCTCGTCGAGGGTCGTCACGACGTCAAGAATACCCAGCCGCTCGGCGCGCATCCGGCGGCGGTGAGTTTCCTCGGTCCGTGCGGTCTTTGTGTTGCAAAAAGTCCAAGGAGCCGTGCTACCACCGCGACCCATGTCCCAGACCGACACCGTCGTCATGACCCTCGCGGCGATCACGCGCGCCGACGTGCCGGCCGCGTGCGAGCTTCTGCGGTCGCTCGTCGGCGCGCGCGATCCCGACCTCGTCATCTGCGACGTGAGCGATCTCGAGCCCGATCTCGTGGCCGTCGAGGCGCTCGCGCGCCTGCAGCTGACCGCGCGGCGGCTGGGCTGCGGGCTGCGGTTGCGGGGTCCCTCGCGCGCGCTCGAGCAGATGCTCGCCCTCTGCGGGCTGTGCGATGTGCTGCCGATCGAGGGCGAGCCACGCCTGGATCCACCGAATCTCGCGGCGTCTCGCCGCCGGGAGCCTTCGCCGCCGCGGATCGGCCGCTCTCCGAAGGACCCGCCCTGAGGATTCGCGGCCGATCCACGCCGGCTCGACTCCCAACGCCGAGCCATCCACGATCTTCGGT
>JBBSMC010000005.1:0-69716 GCA_038233375.1 Solirubrobacterales bacterium | reverse complement strand
CTCGTGTCATTGAGCGGAAACCGTAGAGCTGCTCTCGGACATCGCCGCGCCCGGCTTGCGCAGCGCCCCCGCGTGCTCGAGCGCGTCGTGCGTGCGCCCCGTGATGTCGCCGGTGACGCCGCGCGCGGCGAGCAGGATCGCATGCGCGAAGCCACGGCTCGTGAAGCGCCCGTGGCCCACGACGCCGATCTTGCGAAGGCCGAGGAGGTACGCGCCGCCAGCGATCTCCGGCGAGATCTCGTCGCGGAACGCCTGCAATGCGGGGCGCATGAGCAGGCCGCCCGCCTTCGCGCGGCGGCTGGAGACTGCTGTGTCCTTGAGCAGGGCGATCATCTTGTCCGACACGCCCTCCATGACCTTCAGGGTGACGTTGCCGGTGAAGCCGTCGGTGACGACGACGTCGGCACGGCCCTCGACGAGCGCGTGGCCCTCGATGTTGCCGACGAAGTTCAGGCCCTGCGCCGCCGTCAGGCGTCCGTGGACGTCGATCGTCAGCGGCGAGCCGCGCGTCTCCTCCTCGCCGACGGACAGCAGCGCCACGCGTGGATTGTCGACCCCGTGCAGCACCTGGGCGAGCGCCGAGCCCATGAACGCGAACTGGACGAGGTGCTCGGGGCGCACCTCGGTGTTGGCGCCCACGTCGACGAGCGTGACCGGCATGCCGGGGACCGGCACCTGCGCGGCGAGCGCGGGGCGCAGGATGCCGCGGTCGCGCTTGATGTTGAACAGGGCGGCGGCGAGCGCGGCGCCGGTCGCGCCCGCGGAGACGAGCGCGTCGGCGTCGCCGGCCGCGACGGCCTGCGCGGCGCGCACGATCGACGCCTCGGGGTTCGCGCGCGCGGCAGCGGCAGGGTTGGGCTCCTTGGCGATCGACAGGGGCGCGTCGACGACCTCGATCCCCGGGCCCGCGGCGCCGAGATCGGCGGCGGGGCCGAAGAGAAGCACGCGAACGCCCTGGGCGGCGGCGAGGTTCGCGCCCGCGGCAACCTCGGCCGGACCGAGGTCGGCGCCGTTGGCGTCGACGGCGATGACGGGGATGTGCAGCATCGGGTCTGCCGCGACCTTCCCGTTCGAGCGGTCGATCAGGCCCCGGATGCGTCGGGCCGGCACCCGCCGGCCATCCTCAGTGGTCGTGGTGGTCGTGCGCCGTGGTGGGCGCAACGACCTCGCGGCCGCCGTAGAAACCGCAGGCCGGGCAGACGCGATGCGGGCGCCGCGGGCTATGACACTGCGGGCACCCGTTGTAGACGGGCGCGGCCATCTTGTGCTGGGCGCGCCGCTGGGCGGTGCGCGCGTGGGATTGCTTCTGCTTGGGGACGGCCATAGGTCGCGGAAGGGTAGCGCAGCGCGCCAACCGGCTCACGAGCACACTCTCGCCATCGCCCGTGGACGACGGGGAAGGACTGGCGCGCTCGCGCGCGAACGGTAACCCCATGAGTGAGCTCGAACTTGATCCCTCCCTCCTCGAGACGCTGCGCACGCTGCGCCAGCACGACGTCGAGTTCGTGCTCGTCGGCGACGTGGCCGAGGCGATCCACAACAACGGCGGCTTCGTCTCGGGCGTCGCGATCGTGCCCGGCGCCTACGGGCGCAACGTCGAGCGCCTGAACGGCGCGCTGCAGGCGATGGACGCGGAGCTGGGCATCGCCGGCACGCCGGCCGCGACCGATGTCGACTACCGCCGCTGCGACCTGCGCGAGCTTGCGCCCTGCTCGTTCATGACGCGCTACGTCGACGTCGACCTGAACTTCGAGCCGCCCGGCACGAAGGGCTATCGCGATCTGTTCGACGAGGCCAAGCACATCGAGCTCGCACCCTCGATCAACCCGCTCGTCGCCGATCGCGCCGACCTCGAGCGCATCGCCCGCAGCAGCGCGCCCGCCGCACCGTACGCACAGCCGCCCGCGGCACTTCCGCCCGAGCCCGACGACGGCGCGTACTTCCCCGCCGACGACATCCGCGCGAGCCGCTCGGCGCGCTCGAGCTTCTAGGTCAGTCGAACTTCAGCTCGCCGAGCTTGGCCCAGCGCGGGTCGGGCTCGCGCTCGTGGGCATGCTCGCGCCCGGCCGTGTTGAGGTCGGTGCCGCAGACCGGGCAGAGGCCGGCGCAGTCGGCGCGGCACAGCAGCTGCGCGGGCAGCGCGAGGGCCAGCGCGTCGCGCGCCCACGCGTGCAGGTCGAGCACCTCGTCGTCGACGTACGGGCTGCGCAGCTCCTCGATGTCACCGGGCTGGTCGACCTCGCGGCTGTCGACGGAGATCGCCGGCTCGGAGGGCTCCAGGCAGCGCATGCAAGGTCCGCGCAGCGAGGCGTGCAAGCGCAGCCGCATGGCGTAGCCGTTGTGCGTCGTGCGCGAGATGTCGATGATCGCCTCGACCGCGTCGGGTGTGACGACGTACGTCTCGCCGCCGAACTGCAGGGGGTCGAGGCCGACCTCGAGCGCGAGCCGGCGGCCCTCGCCGGAGGTCAGCCGCAGGCGACCGAGATCGAAGCTGTCGGTGCACGGTGCCATGGCTCATCAAGGCTAGCGCCGCGAACCATTTCGCTCATCGATTGGTCGCCTTGGACCGCGACCCGTGCGATGGGACGTGATCGGATCGCGATGACCAGTCAAGTCCGGCGAGTGGCCTGCCGATGAACTGGCGTGGAGCCGCGCCCGCGGGGCGTGGCTCGCGACATCGCAGGACGTCTGCTGCGCCAGAGCCTGACGCGGCCGTTGGCGCGACATCCGTCCACCATCCGGTCAAACCCGGCCGGCGGGGAACGACGGGTCACGAGAACAATCTCCCTCCGCCCGATCGCCATCAGCGCGCAAGGCCGGATGACAACGAAGGGATCACATGAGCGACGTAGACACGCGCCGAGCGGGCGGCAGCCAGACCGTGAGATTCGCCACGGTGCGGCTGGAGTCCTGCAGCCTCTCCCCTGAGCAGTTGATCGAACTGTTGGTCGACGCGGCTCGCCACAGCCCGGACATCGATCTCCACATCGAGGATCACGGCGAGTGCATCGCTCGGAGCTTCAGCTGAGCCTCGCGGGGCCGGCAAGGCGCCGCAGCGTGCGTTGGAGTCGATCGTGGTCGCTCGGCTGCCGGGAGGCGGATCGCCCGCCACGCCTCGGCTCGCTACCCATGCGCCAGCTCGCGCTTGACCACCTTGCCCGTCGCGTTGCGCGGCAGCTCGTCTAGGAAGACCACGTCGCGCGGGACCTTGAAGCGCGCGAGGTTGTCCTTCACGTGCGCCTTGACGTCCTGCTCGGAGACCGTCGCGCCGTCGCAGACGACGACGAACGCCTTCAGGCGCTGCCCGAACTGCTCGTCCTCGACGCCGATCGCGGCGACCTCCTCGACGCACTCCAGGCGGGCGATCGTGTCCTCGACCTCGCGGGGGAAGACGTTCTCGCCGCCCGAGACGATCATCTCGTCCTCGCGGCCATCGACGTACAGGCGCCCGTCCTCGTCGAAGTGCCCGACGTCGCCGGAGGACACGAGGCCGTCGATGACCGTCTTGTTGTCGCCGCCCGTGTAGCCGTCGAACACGAGGTCGTTGCCGACGAAGATACGTCCCGTCTCGCCCTCTGCGACCTCCTCGCCGGCGTCGTCATAGAGGCACACGACGGTGCCTCGCGGCGGCCGTCCCGCTGTGCCGGGCGCGGCGCGCAGATCCTGCGGCGTGGCGATCGTCGCCCAGGCCACCTCGGTCGAGCCGTAGAGGTTGTAGAGGACGTCGCCGAAGGTGTCCATGACCTGCGTGGCGAGCTCGCCGGGCAGCACCGATCCGCTCGAGGCGATCACGCGCAGCGAGCCGCTGTCGTACCTGCGCACGACCTTCGGGCCGCGCTCGAGGATCCGCTGCAGCATCAGCGGGACGACGATCAGGGCGGTGATGCCGTGCTCGTCGATCGACCGCAGCGTCTCTTCGGCGTCGAAGCGCCGGTGCAGGACGAGCGTCGACGACAGGCCGAGGCCGAGCACGAGGTGCGCCAGGCCCCAGGAATGAAAGAGCGGCGCGGCGACCAGCGTGCGCTCGCGGGCGCGCAGTGGGATCCGCGACAGCAGCGCCGCCGCCGGGTCGAGCGTCCGGGGCTCCCTGCGGTTGGCGCCCTTCGGCGCGCCGGTCGTCCCGCTCGTCAGGATCACGATCCGGCCCCTGGTCGGCGGCGGCTGCACCTCCGCGTGGTCGCCGCGCTCGATGAGCTGGTCCAGCGTCGGGTCGGCGGCAATGGCGGGCGTCGGCGCCGATCCGTTGGAGGATCGCTCCGTCCAGGCGGCGTAGCGTGCGCGACCGCGGGCCGCGTCCTCGATGAGCCCCGCGAACTCCGCGTCGTAGACGACGGCGCGCGGGTCCTCGCGCGCGCACACCGCGGCGAGCTGCGGGCCCGAGAAGGCGGTGTGCAGAAACAGCGCGTGGGCGCCGAGCTTGGACGCCGCGGTGAGCGCCTCGACGAAGCCGCGGTGGTTGCGACAGAGGATCGCGACCGTGTCGCCCGCGCCGATCCCGTCGGCGCGCCAGGCGTGGGCGAGCGCGTTCGTGCGGCGCTGCACCTCGGCGAACGTCAGCTCACCGTGGTCGTCGACGATCGCCGTGGCGTTGGGAAACCGGATCGCCGAGACGGCGTAGCCCGCGGCCACTGTCGGCCCCCAGTCCTTCAGCGCCATGACGACGCGTGCGAGGCGATCCGGACGCGTCGCCGCGAACATTCCGCTCGCGGCGAGCGCGCGTGCGGAGAAGGCCTTGGCTGACAGGGTGTCGAGCAGCACGCGTCGGCCTACGTTATGGCAGCCGCAGATCCGGGGGGACCGCCCCGCGGTCGATCAGCGCGTGGATGTCGGCGGCGCGGCGCGGGTTGAGGAAGACGTGCCGCTGGCCCACGCTCGGCTTCTCGGCGAGCAGCCCCGCGCTGACGAGCGCCTCGCCGACCTCGTCGGCGAGCGCGCGCTCGGTGCCCGCGAAGCCGCGTGAGAGATGGCGGAAGTCCGTGTGGTAGCCGCCCCACTTGCCCATCCCGTTGAGGCGCTGCAGGATGCGCCGCGCGATCCGCCGCGCGGGCTGCGGATCGTCGTGCGGACGGATCGGTCGTCCCGCGTCCCCCGCCCCGTCGCCCGTGCCGGGGTGCACGAGTGCGAGCGCCGCCTCCTCGTGCTCGATGACGGAGTCGCCGTCGGCGGGCCGGCCGCCGAGCCGGGCCACCGCCTCCGCGCTGCGCAGCGCCTGCGCGATCGGCGCGCGCCAGTCCTCCGCCTCGCTCAGGACGTGAGCCGGCACGGCGAGCGCGCGGCTGCGCAGGCGGGCGATCGTCGCGGCGTGCTCCTCGAAGGCGACGACGGCGAGCTCGGCGTCGTCCTCGCCGACGGCCGGCGCCGGCAGGCGCAGCGCGAGATGGGCGCCGAGTGCGCCGGCCTCGAGCTTCAGATCGTCGGGACCGCGGGGCGTGGCGAGCCCGGCGATCTCGACGAGCGCCCCGATCGCCGCGGCTACGGCCAGCCAGCCCCGCTCGGACACCGCGCCGGGGTCGGCGCGCACGGCGACCGCGACCGGGACGATCGCCAGCAGCGCGCCCGGCGCGGCGGCCAGGACGATCGTGACGGGCTCCTCGCGCCCTGAGCGCGGCAGCCCGAGCTCGCGCTCGGAGCGTTCGAGCTCGTCGTGCAGCAGCGCGCGCAGCTGCGCCCCGCGCTCGCGCGGAGCGGCGGTTCCTCCAGCGTCCTGCAACGCGCTGGCGAGCCGGCTCATGGCAACGAGCCTACGGCCGCTCGCCGTGGAGCAGATGCGATGAGCCGGCCGCGGGCAGGCATTACCCTCCGCCCCCGTGTCAGGTTGGTTTGAGCACTTCGGCTTCGGCTCGGTCGGCGACGAGTTGCTGATCGGCGCCTACCCGCAGGATGCCGACGACGTCGCCGCGCTGACGCAGGCGGGGGTCACCCGCGTCTTCAACCTCGTGCAGGACGTCGAGTACGAGGGCGAGGGCCGCGAGGCCTGCGCCACGGCGCTCGCCGCGGCGAGAATCCTCGAGCAGCGCGTCGAGGTGATCGACTACGGCAACCTGCTGCCCGGCCACATCGAGCGCGCCGTGGGGATCGTGCGGCCGTGGCTGGCGGAGGGCGAGCGCGTCTACGTGCACTGCCGCGCGGGGATGCAGCGCTCCGCCACGGTGGCGGCGGCGATCATCGCCCTCGAGGAGGGCGTCGAGCCCGCCGAGGCGCTGCGCCGCGTCAGCGAGCGCAACCCGCGCGCCAACCCGCTCGACCACCAGCGCCAGGACCTCGTGCGCTGGTGGAAGGCGCGCGCCGCCGCGCCGTGACCGAGCCCGGGGCCGCGCCGGCCGAGAGGGCGCCGTCGGGTGGGGCCGCCGGTCCCGCGGGCCCGGCGTCTGGCGCCGGCCGAGAGGTGCCGTCGTGCGGGCCGCGGGCCCCGAGCTGAGCACGATCCTGCAATCCGTCGGGGGCGGTCCGTAGCTTGGGTGAGTACGCCATGAAGCCCGTCTCCGCCCTCCCCCTCCCGCTTGCCCGCGTCCAGGTCTCCAACCGCCGCCTGGCGATCGACTTCCTGACGGTCGAAGACGAGACCGCCGTGCGGCTGGCGTCCGAGCGCGACGACCCGGTGCGCTTCGTCGTCGAGGCGATCGAGATCGGCGCGCGCGTGCTCGACCGCGAGCAGACGGGCGCCAACGCCGAGTTCGTGCGCGCGGAGTTCGAGAAGACCGCGCGCGAGCTCGACAACGAGTTCGTCGAGCGGGCGCGGAAGGTGGCCGACCGGCTCGACGCGCGGATCGACGACGTCTTCGGTCCCGAGCACGGCCACGTGACGAAGGCGCTCGCCAAGCACTTCGGCGACGAGTCGTCGGTCGCCGTGCAGCACCGCGTGCGCGCCGTGCTCGGCGAGGTGACCGCGCAGATGCGCGAGGACCTGCGCAAGCAGTTCTCGTCGGACAACGACTCCAACCCGCTCGCGGTCTTCCAGCGCGTGCACCTCGCGCAGGCGCACCAGATCGCCGGCCAGCAGTCCGAGCAGATGCGCGCGATGAACGAGAAGCTCGAGACGATGAACCTCGAGATCGCGCGGCTGCGCGCCGAGAAGGAGAAGCTGACGGAGGTCGCCGCGGCGCAGGACAAGGGCACCGCCAAGGGCCGCACCTACGAGGACTCGGTCGCCGAGGCCCTGCAGGCGATCGCCGCCGCCCGCGGTGACGACTGCGACGCCGTCGGCGACGTGCGCGGCGAGGGCGGCAAGAAGGGCGACGTCGTCGTGGCGATCGACGCCTGCACGGGCCCGTCGCGCGGCAAGATCGTCTTCGAGGCCAAGAACTCCAAGCTGTCGAAGAACGAGGCGCTGGCCGAGCTCGACGGCGCGCTGGAGACACGCGCCGCCGACTACGCCGTGCTCGTCGTGTCCTCCGAGGGCAAGCTCCCTGCGCGCACGCATCCACTACGCGAGTTCAACGGCGACAAGCTCTTCGTCACATTCGATCCCGAGGAGGGCTCGACGCTCGCCCTCGAGGTCGCCTACGGCCTCGCCCGCGCCCGTGTGCTGATGGCGCGCGCGGCGAGCGGCGGGATCGACACCGCGGCGCTGCAGGCCGAGGTCGAGCGCGCGCAGGGCGCGATGGAGGACGTGCGCCGGATCAAGTCGCAGCTGACCAACGCGACGACCGGCATCGAGGAAGCGCGCAGGATCGTCGACGCGATGGCGGCCAACGTGCGCGGCCACCTCGCGACGATCGAGGTCCTGCTCGCCGAGGCGGGCAACCCGCCGGACGCCTGAGCTGCTCGCCGAGGCGGGCAACCCGCCGGACGCCTGAGCTGCTCGCCGAGGCGGGCAACCCGCCGGACGCCTGAGCTGCTTGCCGAGGCGGGCAACCCGCCGGACGCCTGAGCTGCTTGCCGAGGCCGGGCCCGGCCGGAGGAGGAGGAGCCGGCGGCGGCGGAACGCTGGGTAGCCTGCGGATCGTGATCTGCGCCGTGATCTTCGACTGCGACGGCGTCCTCGTCGACACCGAGCTGATCTCCAACACCGTGCTCGCCGGGCTGCTGACCGGCGCCGGCCTGCCGACGACGCTCGAGCTGTGCCTGCGCGACTACCGCGGCTGCTCGCTGGCGTCGGTCATGGAGCTCGCCGGCGAGCGCCACGGCGCCCCACTGCCCGGCGACATCCCCGAGCGCTACTACGCCAAGGCCGAGGCCGTCTTCGCCCGCGAGGTGCAGGCGATCCCGGGCGTGATCGACGCGCTGGACCGAATCACCCTGCCGAGCTGCGTCGCGTCGAGTGGCCCGCATCACAAGATGGAGGTCACGCTGCGCCGCACCGGGCTGTGGGAGCGCTTCGCGGGCCGGATCTTCAGCGCGACCGAGGTCCGCCACGGCAAGCCCGCGCCCGACCTGTTCCTGCACGCGGCGCGCGCGATGGGCTTCGCGCCGGCCACGACGGCGGTCGTCGAGGACAGCGTGCCGGGCGTGCATGCAGCGCGCGCGGCCGGAATGCGGGCGCTCGCGTTCGCGCACGACACGGATGCAGAACGGCTGGCAGACGCCGGCGGCGAGGTGTTCTTCGACATGGCCGAGTTGCCCGGGCTGCTCGCCGCCTGATCGGACCGTGGCCGCGCGCATCGCCCGTCGCGTCGTCGTCAGCGGTCAGGTGCAGGGCGTGTTCTTTCGCGACAGCACGCGGCGCGAGGCCAACCGGCTCGGCGTGGGCGGCTGGGTGCGCAACCGGCGCGACGGGACGGTCGAGGCCGTCTTCGAGGGCTCGCCCGACGCGGTCGCCGAGCTCGTGCTGTGGTGTCGCGGCGGACCGCGCGGCGCGCGGGTCGAGGATCTCGAGGTGAGCGAGGCCGAGCCCGAGGGCCGCACGGCGTTCGCGGTGCGCTGACGACGACGGCGGCGGCGCGGCGGATGCGGGCGCGCTGAGCGGGTAGCCCGAAAGCGTGATCGCCGTCGTGAGCCTGTTCGCCGTCGCCGTCGTCTCGCTGCTCATCACCCGCGTGGCGACCGTCGCCTTCGTGCTGACCGGCATGTCGCAGGAGGCGGCGCGCTTCCAGGCCCGTTCGGCGCTGTCGGGCACGGGCTTCACTACGGCGGAGTCCGAGAGCGTCGTCAACCACCCCGTGCGGCGGAAGATCGTCATGACGCTCATGCTGCTCGGCGGTGCGGGCATCCTCACGACGTTCGCCACGCTCGTGATCGGCTTTGCCAACGCGACGCGCGGCGAGGCCTACAGCCGGCTCGGCGCGATGCTGCTCGCGCTGACCGGGCTCGTGGTGCTGTCGCGCAGCCGCTGGTTCAACCGCGCGCTGAGCCCGCTCGTCACGCGGCTCGTCAACCGCTACACCGACCTCCACGCCCGCGACTACGCCGAGCTGCTGCATCTAGGTGGGCGCTGGGGCGTCGGGCAGGTGGCCGTGCGGGGTGATGACTGGCTGGCCGGCAAGAGCCTGAAGGTGCTCGACCTGCGCGCCGAGGGCGTCGCCGTGCTCGGCGTCGAGCGGGCCGACGGCAGCTACCTTGGCGCACCGAGTTTCGAGACGCGCGTCGCCGCCGGCGAGATCCTGCTGCTGTACGGGCGCGCCGACCGGCTCAGCGAGCTCGACCATCGCCCCGCCGGTGCGGCCGGCGACGCCGCACACCGTGACGCCGTCGCCGATCAGCGGCGCACGGCCGCCGAGGAGCAGGACTCCGCCGCGGCCTGAAGCGACCGGGGGGGCGCCGCTCAGCGGACTTCGGCCGGCTCGTCCTTGCCCTGCAGGCGCTCGCGGCCGCGCTGGACGGCCGCGATGAACTTCGACAGGTTGACCTCGAGCGTGTTGAGGATCTCGTCGGCGTAGTCCTCGGCGCCGAGGCGGATCTCGCGCTCGCGGGCGCGGGCGTCCTCGATGATGTCCTCGGCGGCACGCTGGGCCTGCTTGGTGACCTCTTCCTCGCCGACGAGCTGGTCCTGGGCCTCGCGCGCTTCCTTGATGATCCGCTCGGCCTCGCGCTTGGCCTCGGCGAGCATCTCCTGGCGCTCCTTGACGATCCAGCGCGCCTGCTTGATCTCTTCCGGGATGGTCGCGCGCATCTGGTCGAGGATGTCGTAGATCTCGTCCTTGTCGACGCGGACCTGGCCGGTCATCGGGACGAGCTTGGCGTTGTGCACCAAGTCGTCGAGCTTGTCGATGAGTACGAGGACGTCCATGGCAACCCTTGTTTCGCTAGCGGCCCAGCTCTTCCTTCAAGCGCTCGGCGACCCGTTCCGGGACAAGTTCGTCGATCCTTCCACCGAACATCGCGAGTTCCTTGATCCCGCTCGAGCTGATGAAACTGTACTGCGGGCTGGCCATCAGGTAGAGCGTGTCGATATCCGGCGCCTGCAGGCGGTTGAGCTGGTGCATCTCGAACTCGTATTCGAAGTCCGAGATCGCGCGCAGCCCCTTGACGATCGCCTTGGCGTTCAGCTCGCGTGCGAAGTCGACGACGAGCACCGAGAACGACTCCACGCGCACCCCCGCGATGTCCTTCGTCGCCTCCTCGATGAAGCCGATCCGCTCCTCGGCGCCGAAGAGCGTCCTGCCCTTGCGCGCGGGCAGGTTGACGACCGCGACGATGACCTCGTCGAACAGCTCGGCCGCGCGCTTGATGACGTCGAGGTGGCCGTTGGTGACCGGGTCGTAGGAGCCCGGGCAGAGGGCTATGCGGTGATCAGGGTTCATGGATGCGAATGACGGTGTCGCCGTAGCGGCGCTCGTCGGTCAGTGGCAGGTCCAGCTGCAGCGGAGCGCGGCGGTCGCTCTCGGTGACGACACGGGCGCCGGGTGCGAGCACCGCGGCCAACCGCTCCGACAGCTCCCGCCCCAGCTCGGCGGCATGCCGGTAGGGAGGATCGAGGAAGACCAGATCGTATGCCTCGCGGCGGGCGGATGCCGCGCGGAGCGCCGGACGCGCCGCGATCGTGCGCACGTCGGCCTCGATGCCGAGGGCTTCGAGGTTGGCGCGAACGGCTTGGATCGCCTTGCGCGAGCGGTCGACGAAGACGGCTGACTGCGCCCCTCGGGAGAGGGCTTCGATGCCGAGCGCGCCGGACCCGGCGAAGAGATCGAGCACGCGCGTGTCCTGGACGGCCGGTCCGAGGACGCTGAACAGCGCCTCGCGGACGCGATCGCTCGTGGGCCGTGTCTCGCTGCCGGCGGGGGCGACGAGCCTGCGCCCGCCGTAGGTGCCGGCGACGACCCTCATGAGTTGTGCGACCGCCCCGTGGTGCGCTTCGCGTCGGCGTCGGCAAGGCTGTCGGCGAACGACATCTCTGAGGGTGTGTCAGTGGATAGTCGCGCGAGCGTGCGGTCCGGGGCCCGCGAACCGGGAGGAGGCGCGCGCCTCCCGAGCCGAAGCGTGGCGGGTTTCTGTTCGCTACGAACATCTACGCGCCACGCTCCCCCACCCGCACGCCGGCTCCGGACCGAACGCTGGCAACGCACGAGACTCACCCCCTCAGAGATGCCGTTCAACGACGCGATCGCTCTCGCGCGCCAACGCGAAGCCCACATCACGCTCACGCTCACGCCGGCAGCGGCGCCGGCTCGCCCGCCCCGTACGCCTGCGCCAGCGCATACCCCAGCAAGGCATGCTCAGGCGAGACCAACTGCGGGTCGGTCGCGAGCAGCGACTCGGCGTAGACCTTCGCCGCCTCCGCCAAAGGCTCGTCCTCGGGCAGCTGCGCGAACCGCAACTGCGCCATACCCGACTGGCGCGTCCCGGCGATCTCGCCCTCGCCGCGCAGCGCGAGGTCGATCCGGGCGAGCTCGAAGCCGTCGGCGTGGCGCTCCAGCGCGCGCAGCCGCGCGGCGTGCTTGGGGCCGAACAGCAGACAGGTCGACGGGTGCGCGCCGCGCCCGACCCGGCCGCGCAGCTGGTGCAGCTGGCTGATGCCGTAGCGCTCGGCGCCCTCGACGAGCATCACCGTCGCGTTGGGGATGTCGATGCCGACCTCGATCACGGTCGTCGCCACGAGCACGTCGGCCTGCCCCGCGGCGAACGACAGCATCGCCGCCTGCTTCTCGCGCGGGCGCATCTGGCCGTGCAGCAGCGCGACCCGGTAGTCGCGCAGCTCGCCGAGCCGCAGCCGCTCGTACTCGACCGTCGCGGCGCGCGCCTGCAGCGCCTCGGACTCCTCCACCAGGGGGCACACGACGAACGCCTGGCGGCCGGCGTCGAGCTGCTCGCGAACGAGGTCGTAGGCACGGGCGCGCTCGGCGTCCGTCGACGCCACGTGCGTCGCCACCGGCTGGCGCCCGCGCGGCAGCTCCCTGAGTGTCGTGATGTCGAGATCGCCGTAGCGCAGCAGCGCCATCGTGCGCGGAATCGGCGTCGCGGTCATGTGCAGGACGTGCGGCACGAGCCCGACCCAGCCATCCGGGCTGTGTGCCCGTGCCTTGGCGTCCAGCGCCGCGCGCTGGCGCACGCCGAAGCGGTGCTGCTCGTCGACGACGACGACCGCGAGGCGGTCAAACCGCACGTCGGGCTCGACGAGCGCATGCGTGCCGACGACGAACGACAGTTCCCCTGTGGCGAGCTTGGACAGCGTGTCAGTCCGCCGCGCCGCCGGCGTCGAGCCCGTCAGCAGCGCCGCGCGCACCGCCTCACCCGGCAGCAAGGCCTGCAGCGTCGCGAAGTGCTGCTCGGCGAGCGTCTCGGTCGGCGCCATGAACACCGCCTGCATGTCGTGCTCGACCGCGCGCAGGATGGCGTGCAGCGCGACCACGGTCTTGCCCGAGCCGACCTCCCCCATCAGCAGGCGCTGCATCGGCCGCGGCGCAGCGAGCTCCTCGTCGAGCGTCGCGATCGCGCGCATCTGGTCGCCGGTCGGCGTGAACGGCAGCAGCTCCTCGCGCCAGCGGCGTGTCAGCTCGGAAGGTCCGTCGAGCACCGGCGCCGCGCCCGAAGCACGGCGCTGCGCGCGGCGGCGCAGCAGCGAGAGCTGCGCCAGCAGCAGCTCGTCGAACGCCAGTCGCCGCCGGCCGACCGACCCGTCCTCGTGATCGCCGTGCGCGGCGACGATCGCCGCGCGGCGATCGGGCAGGCCGCCCAGCATGCTCACTCGCACCCGCGCCGGCAGCGGCTCGACGGCGTGCTCGGCCGCCGCCAGATGAGCGCGCACCAACGCGAGGATCTGCGTCGAGGACAGGCCCTCCGTCGCGGGATAGTGGGCGACCTCGTTCGCGCTGCCGGTCGACTCGTCGGTGGGCGCATGGCTCGTGACGCGAAACGCGTTGCGCGCCGCGTACTTGCCGTGCAGGACCAGCCGCGTGCCGGCGGGGTACCTGCGCGCCAGCCACGGCTGGTTGAAGAACGTCGCCTTCATGACGCCGGTCTCGTCGGCGACCGTGGCCTCGACAAGCGGCTTCATCCCGCGCCGGCGCACCGGACGGCTCGTGATCGAGCGCACCTCGACGACCACGGTCGCGACGTCGTCGGGCTTCAGCGTCGCCACCGAGCGCGCCTCGCGACGGTCGCGCGGCAGGTGCTCGAGCAGGTCGCCGACGGTCAGCAGGCCGAGCTGGGCGGCCGCGTCGGCGGACTTCTGCGGCGTGACCTTCAGCGCGGTCGCGAGCTCCGACGGCCGCGGCCAGCGCAGCGGCGCCGCCAGCAGCGCCTCGCGGTCGAGCTCTTGCGAATCGGCGAACGCGGTGGCCACACGACCATTGTGGTCGGCGGCGCGGATCGCTCCGGCTAACCGCCGTCCTGAGAGTCGCCGAGCGCGTCGAGCCGACCGCGAAGTCCGCGAACGGGCCGAGCGTCGCCGGCGCATCAACCGGACCGGCCCGGCGGGCGGGTAGGGGAGCGGACTACTCGGCCGCGACGAGCCACCAGTACGCCGGCTGGCCGCCGTCCTCGCATTCGAGCTCGATGCCCGCCGGCACGAGCGCGCGCACGTCCTCCTCGTCCAGCGGGGCGTCGACCCCGGCGATGCAGGTCAGGAGCTCGGCGTCCTCGCCGAGCTCTCCCAGCACCGCGCCGAGCGTCGGGCCCGGCTCGCCCCAGGCGAAGATCGCGTCGTCGACGAAGCCGACCGCCTCGCCGGTCACGAAGCGCCCCTCGCCGTCGTCGCGCGCCGCGGGCGCCACCGCGCCCGTGCGCAGGCGCTCCAGCGCAGCGTCGACGGCGGCGGCGTTCTCGGCCGCCGAGCGTGCCGGGTCCAGCGCGAGCGCCGCGGCGAGCCCCGTCTGCTGGGAGCGGGCCGCGCTCACGCACACGACCTTCTCCGACAGCTCGGCGGCATGCTCGGCGGCCATGAAGACGTTCGGCGAGTTCGGCAGCAGGACGACCTCCTCGGCGGGGACGTCGTGGATGCCCGCGAGCAGGTCGTAGGTCGAGGGGTTGATCGTCGGCCCACCATCGACCACGAAGACGCCCAGCGACTCGTAGAGCTCGCGCATCCCCTCTCCGGCGACGACCGCCAGCGCGGCGCAGCGCTGCTGCGGCTGCTGCGCGACGGCGGCCGGCGCGAGCCGCTCGTCGCGCGCCAGCACCTGCGCGTGCATGTCGGCGACGTCGAGGTGCGAGACCTCGCCGATCCCGTCGAAGAGCGCCGTCGCGCCGCCCGGGAAGTCGGTGTGGACGTGAACCTTCAGCGTCGCGGCGTCGCCGACGACGAGCACCGAGTCGCCCAGCGCCTCGAGGCGCTCGATCCACGGGCCCGGGTTCAGATCCTGCCCCCTGACGGCGAAGTTCGTGCAGTAGCGAAAGGTCGACGACTCGTGCTCGGGATGTGTCACCCGGGCGGGCGCCGCGTGACGCGCCACGAGCGGCGGCTCGGTGCCGCGCAGGGCGGCGATCATGCCCGCGAAGATGATCGTCAGCGCGTGGCCGCCGGCGTCGACGACCCCGCTCTCGCGCAGCACGGCGAGCTGCTCGGGGCCGCGGCGCACCGACTCCTCGCCCGCGCGCAGCGCGCGCTCGAGCACGTCGGCGAGGAGGGCGTTCTGCACCGCCGCGTCGCCCTCGCCGCCGAGCCGGGTGTCGCCCATGTGGGCGAGTTCGCTGGCCACGCAGGCGGCCATGTCGCGCACGACGGTCAGGATCGTGCCCTCGGCCGGCTCGCGCACCGAGCTGTAGGCGCGCTGGGCGGCGCGCGCCATCGCCGCGCCGATGAGCACCGGGTCGACGAGCTCGCCGGGCCGGCTCACGAGCTCCTCGGCCGCGCCGCGGATGAGCTGGGACAGGATGACGCCGCTGTTGCCGCGCGCGCCCAGCAGGGCTGCGCGGGCGACGGACTCGACGATCTCGTCGCGCCCGATCTCGTCGATCAGGCGTCCCCCACCTGTGCCCTGCCTGTGCCCTGCGAGCCCCCGGGCGAGCGGGTGCGAGCCGCCGGGCGAGCGGGTATCAGACGCGAGGCGGTCGACCTCGGCGAGCACCGCCTCGAGCGTAAGCGCCATGTTGTCGCCGGTGTCGCCGTCGGCGACCGGGAAGACGTTGAGATCGTTGATCTCCTGACGGCGCGACTCGAGGTGCACGAGCGCGCCCTCGACGACGGCGCGGAAGCGGACGAGGCTGGGATCCATCGACATCCAGTGTCGCGCCTGGCCCGGTCGGGTCAGGCAACCGGCGGACGACGGCCAGGCCCTGGTGGTCCGTCCGGCAAATCCGCACCCGTCTGGTCGGCCGCCGATCGCCGACCAACGGCGATCCGATCGGCTGACGCCGACGGCTCGTCGTCGGTGCCCGCGGCGTCCTCCTCCGGACCTGCCGGAGGGAGCACTAGAGCGCCTTCTGGACCTTCCCGGCCTTCAGGCAGCGCGTGCAGACGTAGACGCGGCGCGGAGCCGAGCCGATCAGCACCCGGACCTTCTGGAGGTTCGGATTGAAACGGCGCTTGGTGGCGCGCATCGAGTGGCTTCGGCTCTGACCGAACGCCGGCTTCTTACCGCAGCTGTGACATACCTTGGCCATCGCGACGAGCAGTGTAGTGAGTCGCTGCGCGATGGTCCGCACGCGGATGCACCGCCAGACGGTTGGGCCGGGCGGGGCGACGGGTATCTTGACGCGAGATGCCGCTCGCTTCAGGAATCGAGCTGCCCGAGCGCTATCGCGTCACACGCCACATCGCCAGCGGCGGCATGGCGTCCGTCTGGGAGGTCGAGGACACCTTGCTCGGACGGGTGGTCGCGGTGAAGGTGCTAGGCGCTCAATACGCCGCCGACGCCGGGGCCCGCGCGCGCTTCCAGCGCGAGGCGCGCACCGCCGCGCGCGTCTCCGAGCATCC
Organism: Solirubrobacterales bacterium; assembly: GCA_038233375.1. Lineage (GTDB taxonomy): Bacteria > Actinomycetota > Thermoleophilia > Solirubrobacterales > Solirubrobacteraceae > CADCVQ01. The sequence goes on along the minus strand of JBBSMC010000005.1, from coordinate 53,488 downwards.
GCACATCGCCACGATCTACGACACCGGCGAGCACGGTGACGACACCTACATCGTCATGGAGTACTTCAGCGGGGGCACACTCGCCGATCGGCTCAAGGCGGCGAAGGACGGCGGCGGACCCGTGCCGCGCGACACGACGTTGCGCTGGCTGCGCGAGACCGCGCTGGCCCTCGACGCCGCCCATGGCGCAGGCATCGTGCACCGTGACGTCAAGCCGGCGAACCTGCTCATCGACGCCCAGGATCGTCTCGCCGTCGGCGACTTCGGGATCGCCCGCCTCGCCGACGACACGCACATGACGCAGACCGGCCAGGTGCTCGGCACCGCCGCCTACCTGTCGCCCGAGCAGGCGCTCGGCCAGCCGGCGACCGCCGCGAGCGACCGCTACGCGCTCGCCGTGGTCGCCTACGAGCTGCTCACCGGGGCGCGGCCCTTCGCCGGCGGGCCGGTCACCGCCCAGGCCCGCCAGCATGTCGAGGATCAGCCCGACAAGGCGACCGACGCCGCCCCGGAGCTCCCGGTCGCCATCGACGAGGTTCTCGGCCGCGGGCTCGCCAAGGATCCGCGCGATCGTCCCCAGACGGCCGTCGGGCTCGTCGACGAGATCGAGCGGGCGCTCGGGACGACAGCGCCGACGCGGCGCGTCGACTCGACGCGGGCGATGCCCCCCGTCGTTCCGGCCGCCGCGGCAGGCGCAGCGGCCGCCGCGCCTGCGCACACCCCTCCGGCGGCCCGCCGCCCGTCCTCGCTCGCCGCTCCAGCGCCCGGCCAGGGACGTCGCAAGCCCGCGCGCTGGCTGCCGGTCGGCGTCGCCGCCGCGACCATCGCCGCCGTGATCGTCGCGGTCGCGCTCGCCGGCGGCGGGGCGGGTGGGGGCGAATCATCCGCCACGACGACGCCGAAGAAGTCGCCGTCCTCCTCGACGACGACGCCCCAGCAAGCCGCAGCCGACGCCGAGCAGCCCGCCGACTCGCCCTCGCCACCGCCCCCGCCCGCCGCGAGCGCGAGCACCGGGAATCCCTCCCAGCTCAACGACCAGGGCTACGACCTCCTCAAGGGCGGCGACCCCGCGGGCGCCGTTGCGCTCCTGCAGCGCTCCGTCGAGGGATTTCGCAAGGCCGGCGCGCGCTCGAACGTCAACTACCACTTCGCGCTGTTCAACCTCGCCGAGGCGCTGATCGCCACGGGCCAGCCGGCAGCCGCGATCCCGCTTCTGCAGGAGCGCCTGCAGCGCAGCGACGATCGCCCCGAGATCATCCAGGCCGCCCTCGACAAGGCCGAGGCGCAGGTCAACGGCGAAACCACCGGCAACGGCAAGAAGGCGAAGGCCAAGAAGGGCGACAATGAGTAGTCCAACGCGCTAGATTTCGCTGTCCGATGGGGGCGCGCGGGGTGCTACGACGGGTCGGCTTGCTAGCCATGCTCGCGCTGCTCGCGCTGCTCGCCACGCCGCAGCTCGCCCAATCCGCGCCCGCCAAGGACATGCTGCGCTCGGTTCCGCTGGGCAGCGCCGTCCGCCTCTCCGCACTGCGCGAGGACACGCGCTACCGCGCCACGTTCCTGCGCGAGTTCGACTCCCTGACGGCCGAGAACGGGATGAAGATGGCGGCGCTGCAGCCGCACCGCGGGCGGTTCGACTTCACCGCGGCCGACGAGCTCGTCGACTTCGCCCGCCGCAACGACAAGGCGATCCACGGCCACGCGCTCGTCTGGGGCCTGTCGCTGCCGCTCTGGCTGGTCGACCACGGGGCCACCGATGAGCTCGGCCTGCGCCTGCCGCCGATCGTCCTGCCGCGCCTGCCCGGTGCGCTCGGCAGGGGACTCTCGGAGGGCGCGACCTTGCTGACCGGCTGGCGCCGCGACGAGCTGCTGTCGGTCATGCGGACGCACATCAGCACCGTCATGCGCCACTTCGCGGGCGATGTCGCCGAGTGGGACGTGGTCAACGAGCCGATGGCCGCCGACGGCGGGCCCGCGCCGAGCGTCTGGCGGCGCTTCATCGGCCCCGACTACGTCGAGCTGGCGCTGCGATCCGCCCGCGCTGCCGATCCGAAGGCGAAGCTCTTCATCAACGAATACGGCGTCGAAGGCCCGGGCCGCAAGCTCGAAGGGCTCGTCGAGCTCGTCCGCGACCTGCAGAAGCGCAACGTGCCGCTGGACGGCATCGGCTTGCAGATGCACTCGCACATCCTCGGCTTCCACGACCAGAAGACGCTCGAGTGGACGATGCGCCGCTTCGCCGCGATGGGGCTGGAGGTCCAGGTCACCGAGATGGACGTGGGGACCTCGCTGCTCAACGTGACCGGCTCGGACCGGCTGACCCGCCAGGCGGAGGCCTACGGCGCCGCCGCGCGAGCCTGCAACGCCGTCAAGGCCTGCAAGCGCTTCACGACCTGGGGCATCACCGACCGCCTGTCCTGGATCGGCTCCGGCGAGGCGCCGTTGCTCTTCGACACGGCCTACAAGCCGAAGCCGGCCTTTGCGGCCGTGCGCAGCGCGTTCGCGCCGCGCGGCAGGAAGGCCGCCGCGCCCGCGGGTCAGGGGCGGCGCTGGCGCTGGCGCCCCGGCACGGGGGCGCGCTGCGGCTGGGGCTCGTGCTCGGGCCTGCGCGCCGGCCGCGGATAGCCGCCGGCCAGCGGCAGCGGCTCACGCAGGCGCACGCGGCTGGGAGCGCCATCGCACAGCGGTAGCGGCGCGGGCGGCGGTCCGGCGGGGGTGTGTGCGTCGGGCGGCCGTGGTGGCTGCGGGGGCGGCGGTCCGTCGTCCCCGCCGCCGCGGGGCGGGCGGGGAAGGTTGCGCCAGCCCGAGCGCTGGTCGGCGTCGAGCAGGGCCCACACGAGCATGAGGCCACCGATCACGTGCACGACGGACACGAGCGCCAGCGCGATCATCTCCTCTGCCTCGGCAGCGGGCATGGGCCCAGCCTACCCCGCAGCGGCGAGAAATCAGCCCAATTGGGCGCGCACGCGCACAAGCGCCAGCACGGCCTCGGCGGCGTGCGCGCCCTGGTCGCGCTTCCCGCCGCCGGTGCGGGCCATCGCCTGCTCCATGTTCTCGACGGTCACGACGCCGAAGCTGCACGGCACGTCTGTGCGCAGCGCGACGTCCTGGATGCCGCGCGCCGATTCGCTGCAGACGTGGTCGTAGTGCGTCGTCTCGCCGCGGATCACCGCGCCGAGGCAGGCGACGCCGGCGTAACGGCCGGTCTGGACCGCGATCTGCGCGGCGAGCGGCAGCTCGAAGGCGCCGGGCACGTCGAAGACGTCGACGCTGCCCTCCCCCGCCGCCTCCTCGAACACGCGGGTCGCGCTCGTCACGAGGCGCTCGGCGAGCTCGGTGTAGAAGCGCCCGACGACGATCGCGTAGCGATCGCCGTCGCCCGCCCCTCCGGGACCCGTCACTGGCCGGCGTCTCCGGCCTGGGCGTCCTGGCGCTCCTCGTCGTGGAGCATCTCCTTGTCGACGTCGAGGCCCTGGTGGTGCAGCGTGTGCCCCATCCGGTCGCGCTTGGCGCGCAGGTAGGCCTCGTTGTGCGGGTTGGAGATGTGCTCGATCGGCACCTGCTCGCAGACCGAAAGGCCGTAGCCCTCCAGGCCGCGGATCTTCTTCGGGTTGTTGGTGAGGATCCGGATCGAGCTCAGGCCCAGGTCGACGAGGATCTGGGCCCCGATGCCGTAGTCGCGCAGGTCGGCGGGCAGGCCGAGCTGGAGGTTGGCCTCGACGGTGTCGAGGCCGCCCTCCTGCAGCTTGTAGGCGCGCAGCTTGTTCAGCAGGCCGATCCCGCGCCCCTCCTGGGAGAGGTAGAGCAGCACCCCCTGGCCCTCGCGCTCGATCATCGCCAGGGCGGATTCGAGCTGCTCGCCGCAGTCGCAGCGCAGGGAGTGGAAGACGTCGCCGGTGAGGCACTCGGAGTGCACCCGCACGAGCACGTCCGGCTGGTCCTGGACGTCGCCCTTGACCAGCGCGACGTGGTGCTTGCCGCCGACGAGCTCGCGGTAGCCGACGGCGTCGAAGTCGCCGAAGCCGGTCGGCAGCTTCGTCGACACGACCCGCTCGACGAGCTTGTCGTGACGGCGGCGGTAGGCGATCAGGTCGGCCACCGTGATCATCTTCAGGCCGTGGCGGGCGCAGTACCCGACGAGGTCGCCGACGCGCGCCATCGTGCCGTCGTCGTTCATGACCTCGCAGATGACGCCGGCCGGATTCAGGCCCGCCAGGCGGGCGAGATCGATCGCAGCCTCCGTCTGGCCGATGCGCTCGAGCACGCCCCCGGCGCGGCTCTTCAGCGGAAAGATGTGGCCCGGCTGGACGAGATCGCGCGGCGAGGACTCGGGATCGATCGCGACCTGGATCGTGCGCGCACGGTCGTGCGCCGAGATGCCGGTCGTGACGCCCTCGCGAGCCTCGATCGAGACGGTGAACGGCGTCTCGAAGGGCGACTCGTTCTTGGCCGCCATCAGGTCGAGGCCGAGCTCGTCGCAGCGCTGGGGCGTGAGCGACAGGCAGATCAAGCCCCGCCCGTGCGTCGCCATGAAGTTGATCGCCTCGGGGGTCGCGAACTGCGCGGCCATCGTGAGATCGCCCTCGTTCTCGCGGTCCTCGTCGTCGCAGACGACCACCATCTTGCCCTGGCGGATGTCCTCGAGCGCCTCGTCGATCGTGGCGAAGGGGGTGCGTGTCTTCGAGCTCATGGCCATTAGCTTGGCAAACCGGGGGAACCACGGGGCTGGAGCGACAGCAGCTTCTCGACGTACTTCGCCATGACGTCGACCTCGAGGTTGCAGCGCGCGCCGGCGACCGCGCCACCAAGCGTCGTGCGCTCCAGCGTCTCCGGGATGAGCGAGACGTCGAAGCCGGCGTCGTCGATCCGCGCGACCGTCAGCGAGACGCCGTCGACGGCGATCGAGCCCTTGTGGACGATGTAGCGCAGCAGCGCCCGGTCGTCGGGTGCGATCGTCACGACGCGGGCGAAGCCGTCCTCGCGCAGCGCGGCGACCGTGGCGACGCCGTCGACGTGGCCCTGCATGATGTGCCCGCCGAGGCGGTCGGCGGCGCGGACGGCGAGCTCGAGGTTGACCTGCGCGCCCGCCGCGACCGCCTGCAGGGTGCTGCGGTCCAGCGTCTCGTGCATGACCTCGGTGGCGAAGCTGTCGCGGTCGACCGCGGTCGCCGTCAGGCAGACCCCGTTGACGGCCACCGAGTCGCCCTCGGCCACCTCAGAAGCCAGCTGGGAGCGCAGCGTCAGGCGCAGGCCGTCGTGAGTCGGATCGAGCGCGGCAACGCTGCCGAGGTCGGCCACGAGGCCCGTGAAAATGGTTACCTCCGCGGGGCCTCGGGCCCCGCAGCTGAGATCACGCTCGTCATCCGGCCTGGCGAGACCATCACCACTCCCGCAGGCGGGCGGAGATCAGCAGGTCGTCGGCCACGCGCTCGCAGTCGAGCGTGAGCGCGCGGATCGCCTCGGAGATCTGCTCGACGCCCTCGCCCTCGAGCGGGTCGCGGGCGGCGCGCCCGCCGAGCAGCAGCGGCGCGAGGAACAGGCGGACCTCGTCGATCTCGCCGGCGTCGAGGAAGGCGCCGGCTAGGTGCGGCCCGCCCTCGAGCAGGATCGACGTGATGCCGCGGGCGCCGAGCTGGTCGAGGGCCGAACGCACGCGGGCGGGCTCGTTCTCGCCGGTCGCGACGACGACCTCGGCGCCGGCCATCGTCAGCGCCTCCATCGCGGAGCGGCGCGCGGCGCGCGACACGACGACGGTCAGCGCCGACTCCGGCGCGGCACGGACGAGCTGGGAGTCCAGCGGCAGGCGCGCGGTGGCGTCGAACACGACGCGGATCGGCTGGTGGTGGACGCCCTCGACGCGCGACGTCAGCTGCGGGTCATCGGCCAGCGCCGTGCCGATCCCGACCGCGACGGCGTCGAGGCTCGCGCGCCAGCGATGGGCGCGGGCGCGGCTGGATTCGTCGGAGATCCACTGCGAGTCGCCGGTGCGGGTGGCGACCTTGCCGTCGAGCGTCATCGCCGACTTGAACAGCACCCACGGCCGGGCCGTGCGGGCGTGCTTGCGGAAGGCCTGGTTGACGAGGCGGGCGCGGACGGCGAGCTCGCCGTCGGCGACATCGACCTCGATCGACTCGTCGCGCAGGATGCCCAGGCCGCGGCCGGCGGCCTTGGAGCTCGGATCGTCGGAAGCCACAACGACGCGAGCGAAGCCGGCGGCGATGATCGCATCGGTGCACGGCGGCGTCTTGCCGTGGTGACAGCACGGCTCCATCGAGACGTAGAGCGTCGTGCCCGTCAGGTCGGTCGCGCCGGCCGCCGCCGCGGCGCCGATCGCGTTGACCTCGGCGTGCGGCCCGCCGCACTCCTCGTGCCAGCCCTCCCCCAGGATCTTCTCGTCGCGCACGACCAGGGCGCCGACCATCGGGTTGGGATGCACGCGCCCCAAGCCGAACTCGGCAAGCTCGATCGAACGTGCGAGATGGTCGTGGTCGACCGCGGTCAGCGTGGACACCATCCCAGCATAGGGACGCGCGCACGACCGCGATCTACGGGTTTGCGGTGACCTCCTCGGCGCAGCGGCCGCCGCGCAGGCGGTAGATCGTCATGGTCGGCCCAGGGCGGTTGTAGGCCAGCGGGTAGTAGTTGAACGTCCAGTCGAAGTTGAACGCCACGGGGCCCTTCCCGCGCGAGTAGGGCGACACCTCGTAGGCCACCTCCGAGCGGCGCTCGAGCTCCCTGTAGTAGGCCAGCGCCTGCGGCACCACCTCGGGCTCGACCTCGGCGCGGCCGCGCTGGGTGGAGCCGACGACGACGTAGCAGTAGGACTGCTGCTCGAAGAGGTCGACGAGGCCGGGGTGCAGCACGCGCTCGAAGTCCTCGATGTTCACGATGCCGGCCGCGCCGGGCACCGGCTCCCCGGTCGCCGGATCGATCCTGCGGCTGAGCGGATACTTGTTCCAGCGGTTGCCGTTGTCCAAGAGCGCGGACGGCTTGCCGATGTCCTGCGCCCACTGGTCGGGCACGACCGGCTCGACGACGATCTTCGTCCGCTCCGGAACGTTCGCCACCATCCACTCGCGGGCGATGTTGCGCGTGTCGTCGCGGGAGAGCACCAGGCCCGAGTGCAGCGAGTAGACGAGGCCCTGCCCGCACAGCAGCACGACCGCCGCCGTGATGATCGTCGGCCGCAGGGCCGGCGACATGCGCCCGAGCCGGTCGGCGAGCTCGATCGCGCCGTAGGCGGCCAGCACGCAGACGAAGGGGAAGACCGGCATCAGCCAGCGCCCGAAGTAGCGCTCCTGCGAGCCCATGAACAGGACGAAGACGACGATCGGCGGCACGAGCATCCAGAACAGCCGCCGCTCGTCGACGAACAGCCGCACGCAACCACCGACCGCGAACAGCAGGGGGACCCAACCCAGGCCCCAGCCGAACGACCACAGGTAGTACGCGTAGCCGGAGTCCTGCGTGAGCCCGAGCTTGCCGGCGGCGTCGCCGGACGCCGTCGACTGATGCGTCAGCCCGTCCCAGAACGAGGAGAAGTCCAGCACGGAGTACGGGTTGGCGGCGAAGAACGACACGAGCGCCATGCCGGCGACGATCGCGATGCCGCGCAGCGCGCCCGCTTTGCCGCCGGATGCCGTGAACTGCGCGATCGCGGCGGCGACGATCGGCAGCAGCACGATCCCGCCGGTGTACTTCGTCGCGCAGGCCAGCCCGAGCCCGAGCCCGGCCAGGACGTAGTCGCGCAGCCGGCCGTTGCGCAGGATGCCGGCGGCGCCCCACAGCGCCAGGCAGACGCCGGCGAGCGTCGGCACGTCGTTGAGCGCGAGCTTGGAGTAGAAGACCGGCAGGAAGGCGACCGTGAAGATGCCGGCCGCCAGCAGGCCGACGCGGCGGTCCACGAGCCGCGCGCCGGCGAGGTACAGCAGCCAGACCGCGAGCGTGCCCAGCAGGGCCGCGACGGTGCGCGAGATGATCCAGATCGTCGTCGGATCGGCGGCAAAGGAGTTCGAAACGCCCGCCCGGCCGCCGTACCAGACCCCGAGCACGAGGTGCACGAGGTACGTGTAGGCCGGCGGGTTGATGTAGTAGTTGGGATCCCAGTCGTGTCCGAAGAGCCCGATCGCGCGGGTCACGAAATGCGCGTTCTCGTCGGCGTTGTAGGCGTAGGGCAGGCCGTGGCCGTTGCCCCAGATGCGCAGCAGGAAGGCGAGCAGCAGCAGGCCGCTGACGGCCGCGCCCCAGATGAGCCGCTCGCGGCTGGGCGCTCGCAGGCTCAGCCCGGGGCCGGTCAGCAGTCCCGTCAGCCCGCCGCCCTCGGCCGGCGGCGACTGCGGCGCCTGCGCGTCGCCGTCGCGCTCTGGGCTCTCAACAGTTGACATAGGCGGCGTAGTACTGGCTCGTGGCGGCCCGGTCGTAGCCGGCCGGCGGGAGGTTGTCGGCGGACTCGTCGGCGGGGGTGACGAAGGCCTGCTTGAAGAGCGCCGGGCGGTTGTGGACGAGGATCACGACGCCGCGCGTCGGCGGCGGCGCGGGGTTCTTCGTGGAGCGGACGTTGGAGCGCGCGAGCACGCCCTCCTTCGGACGGTCGAGGATCCAGCGCACGTCGGGGATGAGCTTGTGGTTGGGCACGTAGACGGTTCCACAGCGCAGCGCGCGCGTCACCGCCGGGTCGCGCAGCACGCGCTCGAGCGCGACGTGGGAGTCCCCGCGGAACTGCAGCTCGTTGCGCAGCTGCACGAGGTTAACGCGGGTCGCCGTGAACACGATGCCGAAGATGAGGATCGCGGCGCCGCCTGTCATCCAGGCCCGCCGCCACCCGTTGCCGGGCTCGAGCATCGTCCAGCCGGCGATGAAGACGGCCGCGAAGATCATCACGCACAGCGACGGCACGAGCAGATAGCGGTCGATCACCGACAGGCCGGCGAATCCGACGAGCGCGAACGTGCCGACCCCGACGGCGAAGAGCGCCAGCGGCATGAGCGCGCGGCGCGGCGTCAGCAGCACGGCGAGGACGAGCCCGAACACGCCGGCGATGACGACCGGGAACTTCGCGAGCTTGATCAGGAAGGCCCACAGCGCGGCCGGCACGGCGGCGCCCCCCTTGTTGCGGCCGAGCTCCTCGGCGAGCTCGCCGGTCGCCGTCAGCGAGTACAGCGGGTTGCCGGTGACGGCGAAGTCGGTGGCGACCCAGACGAGCGGCCCGACCGCCGCCAGCGCGGCGTAGGCGAACCGCCGGCGCCACGTGACGCCGGCGCGCAGCACGATCCACAGCCAGTACAGGCCGGCCAGCAGCCACGCCTCCGGCCGCATGAGCCCGGCCGCGGCGAGCAGCGAGAGCACGACGACCGGGTGCCTGCGTGGCGCGCGCGCCTCGATCACCGCCGCCCACATGATCACCGCGAGATACGGGATGTCGATGTAGCCGCGGGCGGCGAGGAAGGGGAAGTCGAAGCGCGAGACGAGCAGCGCCGCGGCCGCGAAGCCGACGAGCGGCGTGAACGCGGTCTTGGCGAGCGTGTAGACGCCGGCCACGAGGACCAGGAACGAGATCACCGCGCAGGCGACCATCACGCGATCGGCGTCGTTGCCCAGCGGCGTCAGCAGCGCGCCGAAGGCGATCGCCAGCGGATGCTCGGTCGGCGCGCGATAGGCCGTGAAGGACAGCGGGTCCAGCCCGACGAGCTCGCGCCCCCACAGCAGCGAGTAGTACGAGTCGTAGTTGGGATACGTCGGGTAGACGATGTAGCCGACGAGGGCGGCCAGCGCGAGCACGCCCAGCGCGAGCTTCTCGTAGACGCCGACGGCGATCGCGGGCAGGCGCCGACGCTCCGCGACCGGAGCCTCGGCGGGCGGCGGCGGTGCGACGGGGGCCGGGCTGGTGGCGCTGGGCGCGGATGACACTTCGATGAACGTTAGGATTCCACGCGGACCAACCGCATGAAGCTGATCATCCAGATCCCCTGCTTCAACGAGGAGCAGACACTCCCGCTCGTGCTGGCGGACCTGCCCCGGCGCGTCGACGGCTTCGACGCGGTCGAGTGGCTGATCATCGACGACGGCTCGACGGACAAGACGATCGAGGTCGCGCGGGCCGGTGGCGTCGACCACATCGTGCGGCTGACGAACAACAAGGGCCTGGCCGCGGGCTTCCAGGCGGGCCTCGACGCGTGCCTCAAGCTCGGCGCCGACGTGATCGTCAACACCGACGGCGACAACCAGTACGACGGCAAGGACATCCCCAAGCTCGTGGGGCCGATCCTCGCCGGCAAGGCCGACATGGTCGTCGGCAACCGCGAGGTCCAGAAGATCGAGCACTTCTCCCCGCTGAAGGTCACGCTGCAGCGCCTCGGCTCGTGGGTCGTGCGCCAGGCGTCCTCCACCGAGGTCCCCGACACGACCTCGGGCTTTCGCGCCTACAACCGCGAGGCCGCGATCCAGATGGCGGTCGTCTCGAAGTTCACCTACACGCTGGAGACGATCATCCAGGCGGGCAAGCAGCTCGTCGCCGTCGACCATGTCGCGATCCGGACGAACCCCAAGACGCGCGAGTCGCGCCTGTTTCCGTCGATGTGGTCATACGTGCGCCGCAACTCGGTCTCGATCTTCCGCATCTACTCGCAGTACGAGCCGCTGCGCGTCTTCATGACCGCGGCCGCGGTGGTCGGGCTGGCGGCGCTCGTCGTCTGGGCGCGCTTTGCGTACTTCTACGTCTTCGAGGACGAGGGCAAGGGCCACGTCCAGTCGCTGATCCTCGGCGCGGTGCTCTTCAACGCGGCGATGGTGCTCGCGGCGCTCGGCGTCATGGGCGACCTCATGTCGGCGCAGCGCACGATGATCCAGCGCACCTTCGAGCGCGTGCGGCGCATCGAGCTCGAGCTCGGCGTCGCGCCCTCGCACTACGAGCCCGGCGCGCCGGGCGCCGCCGGTCAGGCCCCGACGACCGGCGCCGACGCGGGCGCCGCGACCGGCAAGACCGATGAGCGCGACGTGGTGCGCCTGTGACGCCGGCGAGCCCTCCGGATGGCGGACAGCGTCCTCAGAAGAGCCGGCCGGATGGCGGCTCGGGCACGCTGACCGTCGATGCGGAAGGCACGGTCACCGGCAACACCTACGACAAGTACGGCTCGACGAACCCCGTCGTCCGGCGTCTCATGGGCGCCTTCGAGCGCACGCTCGACGAGCTCTTCGCGCAGGCGGCGCCGCAGTCGCTGCTCGACGTCGGCTGCGGCGAGGCGGTGCTGACGCACAAGTGGGCCCAGCGGCTCGGCGAGCGCCGCGTCGTCGGCATCGACCTCGACGACCCGCTGCTGCACGCCGAGTGGGAAGGACGCCAGGCGCCGAACCTCGCCTACCGCGTCATGAAGGCCGAGAACCTGCCGTTCGCCGACGGCGAGTTCGATGTCGCGACGGCGATCGAGGTGCTCGAGCACGTGCCCGATCCGGCCCACACCGTGGCCGAGATGGCGCGCGTGGCGAGCGGGCACCTGCTCGTCTCCGTGCCGCGCGAGCCGCTCTGGCGCGGGCTGAACATGGCGCGCGGCGCCTACACCAAGGACCTCGGTAACACGCCGGGGCACCTGAACCACTGGTCCAAGCGCAGCTTCGTGAAGCTGCTGTCGCGCCACGGCGACGTCATCGAGGCGCGCTCGCCGTTTCCGTGGACCATGCTGCTCGTCCGCCTGTAGCCCGGCGGCGTGTCGACGCCCGCTACCAGCGTCTCGCCAGCGCGGTCCTCCTACGGTCGCGGCGCTCGGATCCTCTCGATCGGCATCGCGACGACCGGCGTCGTCACGCTGGCCTACTTCGCGCTCGCCGCCCACGCGCTCTCCGATCTCGAGTACAAGCGCATCTCGCTCGTCTGGTCGATCATGTTCGTCGTCGCGTCGGTCATCTACCGGCCGATCGAGCAGTTGCTGTCGCGCACGATCGCCGACCGCCGTGCGCGCGGCCACAGCGGCGGTCACAACCTGCGCGTCGCGCTGGCGATCCAGGCGAGCTTCGCGCTCGCCTTCCTGCTCTTGGCGCTCGCGCTGCGCGATCTGCTGCAGGACGACCTCTTCGACGGCTCGGCGGCGCTGTACTGGGTGCTCGTCGTCGGCGTCCTGGCCTATGCGGCGAGCTACTTCGCGCGCGGCTTCCTCGCCGGCCACCAGCGCTTCGAGCTCTACGGCCTGCTCGTCTTCCTCGAGGCGGTCTCGCGGGTCTGCTTCGCGCTGGCGGTCGTCGTCGGGATCGCATCGGGGCAAGCGGCGGTCGCGCTCGGGATGGCGATCGCGCCGCTCATGTCGCTGCTCGTCGTGCCGTGGTTCTTCGCGCGGCGCGACCCGCCGACCACCCGCCATGACGCCGGGGACACGGCCACGGGCGCGGATACCGCGGGCGCTGCCCACCCGGGCGCGGTCGAGGAGGGCGAAGGCGGGCTGACGATGCGCCACGGCCTCGGCTTCGCGGTCGCGGTCTTCGCGATCATGCTCTCCGAGCAGACGCTGCTCAACGCCGCCGTGCTGACCGTCGAGGGCACCTCCGACGATGCCGTGCTGGCAGGCGTCGTCTTCAGCGTGCTGATGATCACGCGGGCTCCGCTGCAGCTCTTCCAGGCCGTGCAGGGGTCGCTGCTGCCCCACCTCGCGGCGCTGCAGGCGACCGCCGGCGCCGACGAGTTTCGCCGTGCGATCCGCATCACCGTGCTGGCGATCGCCGGCTTCGCGCTGGCGGTCGCCGCCGGCCTGTTCGCGATCGGCCCGCCGGTCGTGCGCACGGTGTTCGACATCGATCGCGATATCGCCCGCGGCGGGTTGGCGCTCGTCGGCCTGGGGATGGGCTTTCACCTGATCGCGGGCACGCTCAACCAGGCGGCGCTGGCCCGCGGGCAGGCGCTCGGCGCGGCGATCGCGTGGCTGGTCAGCGCCGCCGCCTTCGTCGTCTGGATGCTGAGCCCGGTGATCGACGACCAGCTGCTGCGCACCGAGGTCGGCTACTTCGCCGCCACAGCCGTGCTCAGCGTCCTGCTGACGGCGGTCTACCGGTCAGGCGCTCACGGCGTCGGGTCGACGACCTTGCCGCCCTCGCCCGTGACGTAGACCAGGCGCCCGTCCTGCAGCCGGAAGACCTCGCCGACCCGGCGGCCGGAGCCGGTCACGGTCTGCTTGCTGAGCTTGACGGTCTTGATCGACTCGCCCTCCTTGACGATCAGCGTCTGGCTGTCGGCCTCCGTGCGCAGCACGGTGACGTTCTCCTGCGTCAGCAGGTCCGAGAGGTTGACGGACTGCAGCGCGGCGACCAGGAACGCGACCGCGAGCACGATGCCGAGGTCGAAGAGGTTGACGAGGCCATCGAGCGGGTCACCGCCGCGGTCGCCGCGCCGGCTGGCGTGTGGCGTGATGCGGCTGCGCGACGGCGTCTTCATCGACCCGGTTCGGACGGATCGAGCGCCGTGACGACGTACTCCAGGTCGGAGAGGTCCTGGGCGTACATGCGGTCGCGCACGAGCGAGATCGAGAACGCGACCGCGCCGATGAGCAGGCCGATCACGGTCACGCTGAACGCCGCGCGCAGGTTCTCAGAGAGCTGGGCGACGTTACCCTCGGCGAGGCCCTCGAGCGCCGGCGAGAGCGGGATCAGCGTGCCCATCAGGCCCAGCGCGGGGCCGAAGCGCACGAGCAGGCGGCTGCGCTCGAGCTTGCGCAGGGAGGTGAGGTCGAAGTCCGCCAGCGCCTTCGCGCGGCGGTCGTGGATGCCCGGCTGGTCGTGGCCGTTAACGAGGGTCGCGAGCGTGTCGGCCATCTGCGCGCTGGAGGCCAGCGGCATGAGTGCGTGCTGGGCGGCGCCCGTGTCATTGACCGCGAGCGCATGGCGCGCGCTCGCCGTCGCCTCCTGCACCTGCTCGCGACGGCCCTGGCGGCGGCGGCGGTTGAGCTCCACGAAGAACGCGCCGAGGTCGAACAGCACGAACGCCAGCGCAGCGATCGCGGCCACGAAGACCGGGACGCGCATCGCGTTGGCAAGCTCGAACAGGACCTCTTCGATGCCGGAGACGGCGATGACGGCGCTCATGCGACGGGCAGTCTGACGCCTCGGCGCTCGCGAAGCGCCCCGACCCACATGAAGCCCAGCGCGAGGAGCCCGCCGAGGCCCAGCGGGAAGCCGCCGGGAGTGTCGCCGCCGCGCACCGCGCGGACGCCCTCCTCCGCGCCAGCGGGCTTGCCGCCGGGCAGCTTGCGAGCGGTCGAGCCGGTGTCGTTGATGAGCACGCCGGAGATCGTCGTGCCGAACCCCCTATTCGGCTCGGGCGGCGTGCTCGGCTTGATGCCGGCGACGCGCTCGGCGGCGGCGAGGCCCTCGGCATCGCTGCTGAAGCCCGTCCCCGATCCGCTCCCGGTACCGGTACCGCCCTGGCCGCCGCCGCCGGTCCCGCCGGCGGAGCCCGCGCCGCCGGGGGCGCCGTTCGCGCCGCCCGCAGCCGGGTCGTCCGGCTGCTCGGGCGCGTCGCCGACGTCGACCTGCACCTGCTCGGTGCCGCCGCAGCGCAGCGTGCAGCCCGGATCAGGGTCGCGGACCTCGACCTGGGCGAACAGCACGCCCGCCAGCTCGGGGCTGTAGCTGACCCGCTTGCCGTTCACCGGGCCCTCGCCGAAGTCCCACTCGAAGCTGTAGGCGACGCCCGGCTTTCCGCCCGACACGGTGGCCTCGAACGTGACCGATTCCCCGACCTTCACCTTCTTGCGGTTCGCCTTCGCCCGAACCACGAGGTCGCCGCCGTCGACGGACACCTCCAGGGGAATGTCGCTGGTCTCGATGTAGTCGACCACCACGCCGCCCGAGGAGCGGATGTAGCGCGTCGTGACGCCGTCGTCGGAGATGATCGCGGTCGAGAAGCTCGCCGGTGAGACGCCGACGGAGCCGCCGTTGCGCTTGACGACCTGGACGCGCTGGGCGCCCTGCCCGGAGCGAGCGACCAGAGCCCCGATCGAGACCCCCCGCAGGGTCACCTTCCTGCCCGCCTGCTCGGCGTCGGGCGGCAGGGTGTACGTCCTGGCCGCCGTGTTGGCGAGCGAGGCGACCTGCCCGCCCGTCAGCGTGAGGACCGGACCGGTCTTCGGGTAGAAGGTGATGCCCGGCCCGGCCGTCGCGGCCGGTGCCGCCGCGAGCAGCACCGCCAGGGCCGGGAGCAGCGCTCTGCGAATCGCCCGCACGGTCCCGAAAGTAGCGGAACGCGACGTTCGGTTCGTCAGCAGCCGGCCGCGGCCGCGATCTCGCGGTAGGCGGCCGCCGGGTCGTCGGCGCCGAAGATCGCCGACCCCGCGACGAACCAGCTCGCGCCCGCCTCGGCGCACTGGGCCGCCGTCTGCGGGTTCACGCCGCCGTCGACCTCGATCGGCACGCCGTCGCCGAGCATGGCGCGCACACGCTTGACCTTGTCGAGCTGGTTGGCCAGGAAAGGCTGGCCGCCCCAGCCGGGGTTGACGGTCATGATCAGCGCGAGGTCGAGCTCGTTCTCACCGAAGTGGTCGGCCGGAGTGCCGGGCGAGACGACGAGCCCGGCGTTGGCTCCGAGGTCGCGGATCGCCGACAGGGTGAATGCGATGTTCGGCGTCGACTCGGCGTGGATCGTGATCCCGTCGGCGCCGGCCTTGGCGAACTCCGCGACCTGGCGCTCCGGGCGCTCGATCATGAGGTGCACGTCGAGGTAGGCCTCGTCGGGCAGCGACTCGCGCAACGCGGCGACGACCATCGGGCCGAAGGTGATCGGCGGGACGAAGTGGCCGTCCATGACGTCGCAGTGGATGACGCGGCAGCCCGCGTCCATGATCTCGCGCACCTGCGTGGACAGGTCGGCGAAGTCGGCGGAGAGGATCGACGGGGTGACGTGACGTTCGTTGAGTACGGACACGGGGCCTCTAGATCTCGCGCAGCATCGAGGCTGAGCAGGCGTTGCAGGACAGGATCGCGGTCTTGGACATGCGCACGATCGTAGAATGCTCGCCGCAGTCGGGGCACAGCGAGCACAGCTCGAAGCGATGCAGGCAGTACACGCAGCGGTAGCGGCCGGGCAGGTTGGCGGGCCGCAGCCAGGGCTCGCGGCAGTTCGGGCAGGCCATGCCGATCTCGTCGGTCATGGGCAGCTCAGGCGGGCGATGTAGAAGCCGTCGGTGCGATCGCGGTGGGGCAGCACGAGGCGTTCGGAGTCTAGTGACAGCCCGGACGCGGCCACGACCGCCTCGTTCTCCGCCCGCGAGAGCGTGCACGTCGCGTAGACGATCGTGCCGCCGGGCCGGACCGCCGCGCGCGCCGCCTCGAGGATCTTCGCCTGCCCGCGGGCGAGGCGCTCGATCGATTCGGGGTCCATGCGCCAGCGCAGGTCGGGATGGCCCTGCAGCGTGCCGAGACCGCTGCAGGGTGGGTCGACGAGCGCCTTGTCGAATGCCGTCTCGGTGGTGAAGCGGGCGGCGTCGGCGTGTTCGACGCGCACCGACGTGGCGCCCATCCGCTCGCACGTGCGCTGCAGGGCGCGGGCGCGGCCGGCGTGGCGCTCGACCGCGACGATCTCGCCGCTGTCGCCCATCAGCGCGGCGAGGTGGGTCGTCTTGCCGCCGGGCGCGGCGCACAGGTCGAGCACGCGCTCGCCGGGTTGCGGATCGACCGCGCGCCCGACGAGCATGGCGCCGCGCGACTGCGCGGTGTAGGCGCCCTCGGCGTAGAGCGGGTGGCCGTGGGCGTCGAACGCGCCCCCGACGACGAGCCCCTCGGGCAGCTCGTCGCCTGCCGGGCGTGCCTCGACGGCAGGTGCCAGCTCTCTCAGCGCGTCGCTGACCTCGGCGGGCGTGGCGCGCAGCGTGTTCACGCGCAGCGCCAGCTCGCCGCGCGCGTTGCCGGCGCGCAGCAGCGCCCGCGTCTCGCCCGGCCCGAACTGCTCCCACCACTGCTCGACGAGCCACCGTGGATGGGAGTGGGCGATCGCCGCACCGGCGGGCGTGTCGTCCGCCGGCAATGGCGGCAGCTCGCCGCGGGCGGCCCGCCGCAGCACCGCGTTGACGAGCTTGTGCCCGCCGCCGCGCCCGCCCTTGGCCAGCTCGACGCTCTCGCCGACCGCGGCGTGCGCCGCGACCCCGTCGAGGAAGACGAGCTGGTAGAGCCCGAGCCGCAGGGCCGCGAGCGTCGGCGGGTCGAGCTCGTTCGCCGGCCGCGCCAGCTGCTCGATGAAGTGGTCCAGCGTGAGCTTGCGCTGGACGGTTCCGTACGCGAGCGCCATCGCCAGCGAACGCTCGCGCGGATCCAGGCCCTTCGCCTCCCCGTGCAGCGCGCGGTCGGCGTAGGCGCCCTGCTCGAAGACGCGCCGGACGACGGAGAACGCGACCCGCCGGGCGGGTGTGACCTCGCTCATCCTTCCCCACGCCGTGCGTCGCGCAGCGCGCAGTCGACCCCGCGGACCGTCAGGACGCGCGC
This sequence comes from Solirubrobacterales bacterium, assembly GCA_038233375.1. Taxonomy (GTDB): domain Bacteria; phylum Actinomycetota; class Thermoleophilia; order Solirubrobacterales; family Solirubrobacteraceae; genus CADCVQ01. The sequence goes on along the minus strand of JBBSMC010000005.1, from coordinate 36,040 downwards.
CAGCACGGCCAGCCGCATGCCGAACAGCCGGGCGGCCTCGAGCAGTCGCTCGTGCTCGCCGAGCCGAAAGCTCATCTGGCGCCGCGGCGCGCCCGGGGGCGGATCTCCGATCGGTGGCGGGCTTGCGCTCGGCAGTCGTGCCGGCGAGGCTGAGATGGCCCGCGCCCGCGTCGCGCCCTCCTCCAATCTACGCGCGATCGTCGGAACCGTCATCGACGATCCATCTCGTAGCCGTCGTAGTCGTCGTCGCGCGGGTACCGATGCACCCTCCCCATCTCCCTTTCCGCCTCATTTCGTGCCATCGCGCCCGTCCGCACGCCCCTCCACCAGGAGCGCGGCGGGTTTCTGTTCGCTGTGAACATCAACGCGCCACGCTCCCCATCCGAACGCCGGCCCCGGCACAACGGCCGGCACCCACACGAGCTCACACCCTCAGAGATGCCTTTCGACGACGCGATCGCCTCGCGCGGTGACGCGAAGCGCACATCACGCTCACGCTCACACCGGCAGCGCGCCAGCTCGCCCGCCCCGTACGCCTGCGCCAGCGCATCCCCCAGCAAGGCATGCTCAGGCCCGACCAACTCCGGGTCGGTCCCCAGCAGCGACTCGGCGTAGACCTTCGCCGCCTCCGCCAGAGGCTCGTCCGCGGGCAGCTGCGCGAACCGCAACTGCGCGAGGCCCGACTGGCGCGTCCCGGCGATCTCGCCCTCGCCGCGCAGCTCGAGGTCGAGTTGGGCGAGCTCGAAGCCGTCTGTGTCGCGCTCCAGCGCGCGCAGCCGCGCGGCGTGCTTGGGCCCGAACAGCAGACAGGTCGCCGCGTGCTCGCCCCCCGACCCGCCTGCGCAGCCTGGTGCAGCTGGCTGATGCCGTGCTGGACACTGCCGCACAGACCCATGGCCAGCGCTGCCCCTCGCCGGAACGGCACGGCGGCGCCACAGATCGTGCGCAGACAGCGCGGGGACTGTCACACGCTGCGGCCGCGCAGGTACGACGCCACGTCCATCGGCCGGCCGCCGGCGGGCTGGACAGCGAGCAGCTCCAGGCCGCCGAGCAGCAGCCGGTCGCCGTCGGCGCGCAGCCGGCCCGCCGCGTCCGGGTCGCGCACGGCTGCGCGCAGGACGCCGAGGAACGAGCCGTCGGCGAGCGTCACGCGGGCGCCGATGTGCGGCGTCAGCGCGCGCAGGACGCGGTCGTTGACCGCCGCGGTTGCGGCCGGGTCGAGCGTGCGGTCGGCGGGGCAGATCTTGTCGGCGTACGTGACGCCCTCCTCGGTCTGCTCGGCGCAGGCGGGCCGCTCGTCGAGCACACGCAGCAGCAGGTCGGCGCCGACCTGCTGCAGGCGCGGCGTCAGCGTGCCGTACGTGTCGTCAGGGGCAATCGGCTCGCGGCCCATCAGGCAGACGGGCCCGCTGTCCAGGCCGGCGGTCAACCGCATGATGCAGACCCCGGTCTCCTCGTCGCCGGCCATGATCGCCCGCTCTGCCGGCGCCGCGCCGCGCCAGCGCGGCAGCAGCGACGGATGGACGTTGAGCATCTCGAAGTCCGACAGCAGCGGCTCGCGGATGAGCGCGCCGAACGCGCAGACGATGACGGCGTCGGGCGCCGCGGCGGCGATCTGCGCGCGGGCGTCCTCGTCGTTGACCTTCTCGGGCTGCAGGAGCGGGAATTCCAGCGCGCGGGCCGCCTGCGCGACCGGCGGTGCCGAGAGCCTGCGCCCGCGGCCCGCCGGGCGATCCGGGCGCGTGACGACGAGCTGTGGCCGGTGCGGGCTGTCGGCGAGGCGGGTGAGGACGGCCGCGGCGAAGTCCGAAGTGCCGAGAAAGACGGTCCGTGTCACGCGAGGCTCGCGGCGCGCGCCTGCTCGGCCTCGCGCAGCGCGCGCATCGCCAGCTTGCGCTGCTCGCGGCTCGTGCGGTCAAGAATCAGGATGCCGTCGAGGTGGTCGATCTCGTGTTGGATGACGCGTGCCTCGAGCCCCGTCGCCTCGATCAGTATCTCCTCGCCGTGCTCGTTGCGCGCGTTGACGAGGATCGCGACCGGGCGCTCGACGTCGACGTGGATCATCGGCAGGCTCAGGCAGCCCTCCTCGGAGATCTCCTCGTCGCGGCTGGACCACTCGATCTCCGGGTTGACGAGCGCGACGATCGGGCTGTCGGGCTCGACGCGGTAGACGAGCACCCGATGGGCGATGCCGACCTGCGGCGCGGCGAGCCCGATGCCGAGCGCGTCGTGCATGAGCGCGCCCATGCGCGCGAACTCGTCGCGCAGCTCGTCGTCGAAGCGCTCGACCGCCCGCGCCTTCGTCTTGAGGATCGGATCGCCGAGCTTGCGCACGTGGCGCAGGGCCTCGTCGCGACGCGCGAGGACCTCGGGATCGAGCGCCGGCGGCGCCTCGCGCTCGGCCTCTCCGGCCGTCGGCTCGATCTGTTCGACGTCGTCCGCCATGACCCCAGTCTAGGAGTCTCTGGATCGCCCTATTGCGGATCGACGTCGACGGAGAAGGCCACCCCGCGCCGGGCGCGCTCGCCCGCGACCGCGTCGACCGCGGCGCCCGCCGCACGCACCGCCGCCGCCCGCTGCGTGCCCTTGACGACGAGCTGGGCGCGCTCGCGCCCGCGCAGCCGAAAGAGCGGCGCCGGTCCCAGGATCGTCGCGCCGGGGATGTCGCCGAGGGCCGCGCGGACCGCGCCGGCGGCGTCGAGGACCGCGTGCGGATCCTCCGCCGAGCAGACGATCCGGATGAGGTGGGAGAACGGCGGATAGCGCAGGACCTCGCGGCGTGCGAGTTCGCCGTCGAGGAAGCCGTCGGCGTCGTGGCTCGCGGCGGCGGCGATCGACGCGGCCTCGGGGGCCATCGTCTGGACGATGACACGGCCGCCGCCGGGGCCGCGGCCGGCGCGGCCGGCGAGCTGGGCGACCAGCGCGAACGTCCGCTCCTCCGCGCGGAAGTCGGGGAAGCGCAGCGTGCCGTCGGCGTCGACCACGACGCCGAGCGTGACGTCGGGGAAGTCATGGCCCTTGGCGACCATCTGCGTGCCGAGCAGGATCCCGCGCGGCGCCTGCTCGAAGCGGCGCAGCAGCGCGCCGGCGTCGCGCACGTCGGCGTCGAGGCGAAAGACCTCGTGACCGACCTGGGCGAGGTCGTGCTCGAGGCGCTCCGTGCCCGCGCCGTGACGCCCGATCGACACCGAGCCGCACGCCGTGCAGCGCTCCGGCACGCGCTGGCGGTGGCCGCAGTGATGGCAGGCGAGGACGTTGCGGGAGCGATGCAGGACGAGCGACACGTCGCACTGCGGGCAGGTCCAGGCGTGCCCGCAGGAGCGGCAGTCGACGAAGTTCGACCAGCCGCGGCGGTTGAGCAGGACGATCGCCTTCGACGCGTCGACGAGCGCGTGGCTCGTGTCGGGATGCAGGGCGCCGCGCGTCTCGCGCATGTCGACGATCTGCACCGGCGGCAGCGGCCGTGAGTCGACGCGCGCGGGCAGGCGCACGCGGCGCAGCGCGTGGACGCTCTCGGGCCGTGGTGTGGCGCTGCCGGCGACGAGCAAGGCGCCGGCCTGCTCGGCGCGGCGGTGGGCGACGTGGCGCGCGTCGTAGCGAGGGTCGCCCTCGTGCTTGTAGGACGAGTCGTGTTCCTCGTCGACCACGATCAGCCCGACGCGCTCGATCGGTGCGAACACGGCCGAGCGCGGGCCGATGCAGACGCGCGCGGTGCCGGCGCGCAGGCGGCTCCACTCGTCGTGGCGCTCGCCGGCGGCGAGCTTGGAGTGCAGGACCGCGACTGTGTCGCCGAAGCGGTCGACGAAGCGGCTGACGATCTGCGGCGTCAGCGCGATCTCCGGGACGAGGACGATCACGCCGCGGCCCTGCTCGAGCGCGGTCGCCGCCGCGCGCAGGTAGACCTCGGTCTTGCCCGAGCCCGTGACGCCGTGCAGCAGCAGCGGTTGCGGCGCGGGCCGCGCCATCGCGGTCTCGATCTCCGCGAGCGCGATCGTCTGGTCGGCGGTCAGCGCGGGCTGCGGGCGGCGGGCGCCGACGCTCTCGTGGTGCACGCGGCGGCGGGTCGGGCGGCGAGTGAGCATGACGAGGCCGCGCGCCTGCAGCCGCCGCAGCGCGGGCAGATCGCCGCCGGCGGCGCGCGGAAGCTGTGCCAGGAGGGCCTGCTGGCGTTCGGTCAGGGAGCGATCCTGCGCGGGCGGCTCGGGTGCGGCCTGCGCCCACCAGGTCAGCTTCGCCCTGGCGCCCGCGGGCGGCGAGACGAGGGCGAGCGCGCGGGCGGGCGTGGAGCAGTACTGCTCGGCGATCCAGAGCGCGAGCGCGACGAGCTCGGGCGGCAGGTCGTGATCGAGTACGCGGCGCGGTTCGGAGAGGCGGTCGTCGGCCAGCTCCGAGCGCTCGGCGACGCCGACGACGACGCCGACGACGTCGCGGTGGCCGAACGGCACGACGAGCACGGAACCGATGCCGACGCCGTCCGGGCGCAGGTAGTCGAACGGCCCGCGCAGGGCACGGGCCGTCGTGATCGGCTCGACCTTCGCGATCGGGGGCACGGATCTAGGATGACGCGGCGGGCGGCGGTGGTGGCGGTCTTGCGCCGCCCACGCGCGCGCCTGCCTACCATCCTCGGTCATGTCGCAGCAGCGAGACTCCAATGGTGCCGGGTCCGCTGCACGTCACGTCGAGCAGATCGTCAAGGCCGCGGAGCGCACCGCCGAGGAGCTGCGCGCCGCCGCCGAGGCGCGTGCGAACGAACGGATCGCCGAGGCCGAGCGGGCCGGGGAGCTGCGCGTGCGCGCGGCCGACGAGGCGGCCGCCGATGTGCGCGCGCTCGCCGAGGCAAAAGCGCGCGAGGCCGTCGAGGCCGCCGAGGCTGCCGCGGGCGAGATGCGCGCCGAGGCCGAGGCCGCCGCGCGCGAGGCCGTCGAGGCCGCCGAGGCTGCCGCGGGCGAGATGCGCGCCGAGGCCGAGGCCGCCGCGCGCGAGGCGCTCGACGAGGCCGAGATCGCCGCGCAGGACGCCCGCGCCGAGGCCGAGGCCGCCGCGCGCGAGGCGCAGGACAAGGCCGCCAAGGGCGCCCGCGAGCTGCTCTACGATGCGCGCCTGGCCACGCGCGAGGTGCTGCGCGACGGCGAGACGCTGAGCGGCCACCTGCGCGAGCTGTCGGACTCGCTGCGCGCCAACGCCGAGCGCCTCCTGCTCGACATCCGCGCCGCCCACGCCGAGATGACGGCGCGGCTGGACCGCGTCGACCCCGATCGCGGGGGGTCCGTCGAGCGCCTGGATCGCGACGTGCAGTCCTCGTCGTCGCCCTCGTCGTCGTCGTCGCCGGAGCCCGAGATCCCGGAGTTCATCCCGCGCCGCCCGCGCTGAGGCCGTGCCGCCCGGCACGCGGTGTTAAGATGGCCCGCGATTACCCGCTTGGGGCTGTAGCTCAGCTGGGAGAGCGTTCGGCTGGCAGCCGAAAGGTCAGGGGTTCGATCCCCCTCAGCTCCACTCCCGCGTCCGCGTATCGGTGATGCCTGTGTTCCAGGCTTGCCGGCGCGGCGCAGCGGGAACTCCCGCGGCATGGCCGACGACCCGCTGTTCGTCGCCACGATCCATCCCCTATCCTGCGCGGCCGCGACGGCGAGGCGCGTCAGGCTCAGCGCGAGATGCTCGCCGAGGATCTGGGCATCGTCGCGCAGGCGCTCGCCCTCGCCCGCGGCACCCGCCGGCTCAAGCCTGGGCCGGCTCCATCGCCCGCGCGGGCACCTCGCCCCAGAGCTGCTCGAGGCGATAGAAGTCACGTGCCTCGGGGGTGAAGATGTGCACCACGACATCGAGGTAGTCCATCAGGATCCAGGTCGCCTCGGTCTGGCCCTCGACGCGGCGCGGCAGAAGCCCGTGGTCGTCCTTGAGCGCCTGGTGGATGGCGTCGTGGATCGCCTTGACCTGGCGCGACGTGTTGCCCGAGCAGACGAGGAAGAAGTCCGTGTAGTTCACGACGCCGCGCACGTCGAGCTCGACGACGTCGATCGCCTTCTTGTCCGCCGCCTGTGCGGCGATCGTCTCTGCGAGCTGGTCTGGGGTCATCGATAGAGCCTTCCCCGAGCGATCCGCTCGGCAACACGATCGGGTACGAGATAGCGAATGGGTTCCCCCTGCGCCACGCGGCGCCGGATCTGCGACGACGAGATGTCCAACCGCGGCATGTCGAAGAAGACTGCGGCCGCTTGCGCTCCGAACCGCTGCGCCAGCCGCCCTGCGATGTCCTGGCGATCGGTCCCCGACCGATCCGCGACCGCCAGCCGCGCCAGGCCGAGCACCGCCTCCGGCTCGTGCCAGCTCGGGAGTCCGAGGGCGATGTCGCCCCCGACGATGAAGGTCAGGTGGTCCTCCGGCGTACGCGCATGAAGCTCCCTCAGGGTATCGACCGTGTACGACGGACCGCCCCGCCGCAGCTCGAGATCGCAGATGCCGAGCCGCTCGTCACCCTCGATCGCCAGGCGGCAGAGCTCCAGGCGCACCTCGGGGCCCGGGTCCTGCTCGGCCTCCTTGTGCGGGGGCGCCGCGACCGGCGTAAGCAGCACGCGGTCCAGCGACAGCTGCGCCGCGGCCTCCGAGGCGCAGACGAGATGAGCGAGGTGGGGCGGGTTGAACGAGCCGCCGAGGATCCCGATCCGGGCCACGCGCCGCGGTGTTATCTCACGGCCGCACGTGGCCGTCCCCGGCGACCACGTACTTCATCGTGCACAGCTCGCGTACGCCGATCGGCCCCCGCGCGTGCAGCTTCTGCGTCGAGTTGCCGATCTCCGCGCCCATGCCGAACTCGCCCCCGTCGGTGAAGCGCGTCGAGGCGTTGACGTAGACGCAGGCCGCGTCGACGCCGCGCTCGAAGGCGCGCGCGGCCGCCGTGTCGCGCGTGACGATCGCCTCGGAGTGGCCGGAGCCGTGGGCGTTGATGTGAGCGATCGCCTCCTCGACGGAGTCCACGACGCGTACCGCCAGCACGAGCGAGAGGAACTCTGTGTCCCAGTCCTCGTCGGTCGCGTCGATCAGCGACGGCGCCAGGTCGCCGGCCAGGGCCCGTGTGCGCCCGTCGACGCGCAGCTCGACGCCGGCCGCCTGCAACGCCCGCAGCGCGCGCGGCAGGAACGCCGGCGCCGCGCGGCCGTGCACGAGCAGCGTCTCGGCGGCGTTGCAGACGCTCGGCTTCTGGACCTTCGCGTTGAGGATGATCGCCTCGGCGGCGGCGAGGTCGGCGGAGGCGTCGACGAAGACGTGGCAGTTGCCCGACGCGGCGTAGATCACCGGCACCGTCGCCACCGCCTTCAGGGCCGCCTTCAGCCCCTCGCCCCCACGCGGGAAGATCAGGTCGACGACGCCGTCCTGCGTCGCGAGCTCGGCGAGCTCTTCGCGGCCGCCGCCGACCACGAGCCCGATCGCGCCCTCCGGGATACCTGCGCCAGAGGCCACCGCCGCCTGCGCGGCGATCGCCGCCAGCACGGCATTGGAGTGAGCCGCCGACGAGGACCCGCGCAGCACGACCGCGTTGCCGGACTTCAGGCACAGCGAGGCGGCGTCGATCGTCACGTTGGGGCGCGCCTCGTAGACGACGGCGACCACGCCGAACGGCACGCGCAGCATGCGCACGTCGAGGCCGTTGGCCAGGCGCCTGCCCTCGACGACCTCGCCGACCGGGTCGGGCAGCGCGGCGATCGCCCGCGTGCCGGCGGCGATCGCGGCGATCCGCGCCGGGTCGAGCGCCAGGCGGTCGAGCAGCGCGTCGTTCAGGCCGTTCGCGCGCCCGTCGGCCATGTCGCGCGCGTTGGCCTCGACGATCTCGTCGGTGCGGGCGATCAGCGCGTCGGCAATCGCCTCCAGCGCCGTGTTCTTCGTGTCGGTGTCCAGCGACGCCAGCGCGCGCGCGGCCTCGCGCGCCGCCATGCAGATGTCGGAGACCGTGCGGGTCGCAGTCGCCATGGACGAAGGTTACGGCGTCAGCTCAGCACGAAGTAGTCGCGGTGGATCGCCTCGTCGGTTGCGCGCGGCACGACCTCGCGCACCGCGGCGGACTTCATCCCCATGACCTTGCCGAGCTCGTCGGCGGCGTAGTTGCAGATCCCCTTGCCGATGACGATCGCCCCGTGCGCGACCTGCACGGCGTCACCGGCGTCGAAGGCCCCGCGCACCTCGGTGATCCCGACCGGCAGCAGCGACGTGCCGCCGTCGCGCAGCGCCCGCGCCGCGCCGGCATCGACGACCACGGTGCCGCGGGCCGGCTTGGCGTAGCGCAGCCAGAGCTTGAACGACGAGTAGCGCGCCTCGCCGGCGCCGAAGCGGGTGCCCTCCGGCTCGCCGTCGAGCACGGCGCTCAGCGCCCCCTCGCGCAGCCCGCTGCAGATCACCGTCTCGATGCCGCCGGCGGTCGCCATCTCGGCCGCGACGACCTTCGAGCGCATCCCCCCGGTGCCCAGCGGCGAGGTCGTATGGCCGATCGCCAGGTCTGCCAGCGCGGCGAAGTCCGTCACCGACGAGACCAGGCGCGCGTCCGGGTCGGTGCGCGGGCTGGCGGTGAAGAGGCCGTCGACGTCGGTCAGCAGCACGAGCAGGTCGGCGCCGACGAGCATCGCGACCTGAGCGGCCAGGAAGTCGTTGTCGCCGAAGGAGATCTCGTCGGTCGTCGTCGTGTCGTTCTCGTTGATGACCGGCAGCACCCGCCACTCGAGCAGCTTGGCCAGCGTGCCGCGCGCGTTGAGGTAGTGCGTGCGGGCGCTCATGTCGAAGAACGTCAGCAGCACCTGCGCCGACGTGATGCCGTGCTCGCGCAGCAGCTCGTCGTAGACGCGGTAGAGCTTGCCCTGGCCCACGGCGCTGGCCGCCTGCAGGTCCTCGATCGCCCGCGGACGGATTGGACGGATTGGACGGACTGGACGGATTGGACGGACCGCCAGGCCCATCACGCGCATGCCGCGCGCGATCGCCCCGCTCGTGACGAGCACGACGTCGTGGCCGGCCTCATGGCGCGCCGCGGCCTCGGCGCAGATGCGCTCGATGACGTCGGCGCGCAGCTCGCCGTCGTCCTGCGCGACGATGCTTGAACCGAGCTTGATGACATAGCGGGCCATGCGCGCTTGAGCTTACGCGCGCATGGCCGCTGCGCCCCGTCGTGGCGGTCTACCCCAGCTTCGTCGGCAGGGAGTAGGCGCCGATCTTCGGCGCGGTGGTCTCCGTCGCCGGCACGTAGTAGGCCGCGGCGTACTCACCGCCGGGACCCGGGATGGGCGCCGAGCCGGTGAAGAAGTTGCGCGGGTTCTCGGTCACCAGCTCGGTGAGCTGCTGCCAGGGCGACTTCGGGTCGGGCCTCCACAAGAAGAGGATCGTGTCGGTGCCCGCGTTGGGCCGGAACCGCGCCTGCCCCCAGAAGCCGACCGTTCCCGCGCCCGCGGGAAAGACGACGAGCGGGAACGAATAGGCGAAGGCCGCCGGCTTGGCCCGGTTGCGCGTGTTGTACAAGCCGGACTGGTACGTGAACCAGTACTCCCGCGAGCCGACCTTGTAGGCCTTGCGGGTGACCGGAGAGCGCCGCAGCGGCGGGGCGTCCTTGAGCAGGAACTGTGTCGTCGCCGCCACGCGCGGGTCGTTGAAGGCGAGGAACTCGGCGAGCTGGTTGAACTGCGCCTGACGCATGAGCGGGATGCCGTTGCGGGGGTCGGGCTCGCTCTCGTAACCGAACTCCGTCAGGAAGATCGGCAGGCCGGCCGCGATCTTGCCACCCGACTGCGCGGCGAGCGTGTCGAGGATCGGCCCGAGCGTGCCGATGTTGGCGATCGTGATCTCGTCGGGGTTCTTCGGGGCCACCGTCGGCGCGGTCTTCTTCGTGTACGGGTGGTGCGCGAACCCGGTCGCCTTCAACGTCGGGTTCCTGACGAAGTCCTGGCAGCGCCGGCGGGCCGCGTCGGCGCCATCGTACGGCGTGCCGTCGGCCTTCAGGCAGACCATCTCGCGCAGGAACGGGACCGGGCGCAGACCGTTGGTCGGGCCGGTCTTGTCCGAGCCGAGCGGGGCGAGCTCGCCGAGCAGGATCGGGTCGTTGCCATGGCCGGAGCGCTCGAGGCCCTGCACGCCGGCCTGGTGCAGCTGGCGGTAGAGCATCGGGGCGATGGGCGTGTTGACGCCGCCGACCTTCTCCCACTGCGGCGACAGCCAGCCGGGCTGGTTGGGCTCGTTCCACAGCGACCACAGCGAGACGCGCGGCAGGATCTTGCGGATCGCGTTCTCGTCCTTGTACGTGCCCGAGTAGCGCTTGCCGATCGCCTCGACGAAGCTGCGAAAGCGCGACGGGTAGGGCCGGTAGGTGCCGGCGTTCCGGCGCTGGTTGGACGGCGCGATCTTGTGCGCGTAGCTCGGTCCCGGGCCGGTGATCGTGAAGAACACGCGCATGCCCAGCCGCGTGGCCTCCTTGACGAGGTTGTCGTAGCGATCCCAGTTGCGGGTCGGATACGTGCGCGGGTTGGTCGGCTTGAACCGCGCGCGCTGGGCGCGCGCCTTGTCGCGGTTCTTCGCGCCCTTGATGCGCTCGATCTCCTTGTTGGTCAGATCGGCGCCCTCGGCGACGATCCGCCAGAGCACGGTCGCGCGCACCGCGTCGACGCCCATCGAGCGCATCGTCACGAGCGTGCGCGTCTGGGTGACGTTGTCGCGGTACAGCAGCTGGTCGTCGTCCATCATGATCGACGCTTGGTCAGGTGAGGCCTGCGCCGCTGCCGGTACGCACAGGCAGGCGAGCAGGACGGTGAGGGCTGAAAGTCTGCGAAGGCTCATCGGCGCGCAACCGTAATGGGTCACGCGTCGTCGTGTCCCCGCCGTCGCCCACCTGCTGCTGCCTCGCCGCACATCGACCTCCCCTGTTTTCAGTTCCCGCTCGCCTGCCAGAACACCTGCTCGGGCGCGAAGGTTGCGCCGGTGGTGGGCCGGCGCGGCTAACCCGGGTGCAGCTCGAACACGACGCCGGCGATCTCGACGTCGTCGCCGGGCTCGAAGCCCTGCGCCTCGAGCGCCCCGATGACGCCCATCTTGCGCAGCCGCCCCTCGACGTGGGCGAGCGACTCGTCGTTGTCGAGATCGTGGCGCATGAGCAGCCGCTCGACGCCGTCGCCCTCGACGCGGAAGACGCCGTCGGCGACGCGCTCGATGCGGAAGCCGCGGTTCGCCGCGGGCCGGAAGACGCGGTGCTCGACGGCCGGTGCGTCCTCCAGCGCGACAGTGTCGCCGGGCGCCACGGTGCCCACCCGCGGCACGCGGCGCAGCAACTCGAGCGCCAGCTTGTCGGTGCCCTGGCCGGTCGCCGACGAGGTGATCAGCACCGGCACCTCGTCGCCGAGGCGCTCGCGCCACTGCGCCGCCGCCTGCTCGGCCTCCTGCGCCGGAACGAGGTCGGCCTTGGAGAGCGCCAGCAGCCGCGGCAGCGCGGCCAGCCGCCGGTCGTGGGCGCGCAGCTCGGCCTCGATCGTCGCGTGGTTGGTCAGCGGGTCCGAGCCGTCGAGCGGTTCGAGGTCCAGGACGTGCACGAGCAGGCGCGTGCGCTCGACGTGGGCGAGGAAGTCGTGGCCGAGGCCGGCGCCGTCGCTGGCGCCCTCGATGAGCCCCGGGATGTCGGCGATGATGAGCTGGCGGTCGGGGCCGTCGAGCGTGCCCAGCACCGGCTCGAGCGTCGTGAACGGGTACGCGGCGACCTTCGGCGCGGCGCGCGTCATGCGCGTCAGCAGCGAGGACTTGCCGGCATTGGGCAGGCCGACGAGACCGACATCGGCGAGCAACTTCAGGCGCAGGTCGATCCAGCCCTCCTCGCCGGGAAGGCCGCGCTCGCGCATGCGCGGCGCCTGCGTCGTCGACGAAGCGAACTTCTTGTTGCCGCGCCCGCCGGAGCCACCGCGGGCGACGACGACCTGCTGACCGGGTACGACGAGGTCGTGCGTGCTGCCGTCCCAGGAGGCCACCTGCGTCCCGGGCGGGACGTGTACCTCCAGCGGCGGGCCGTCGGCGCCGTGGCGCAGCGCGCCCTCGCCGTGGCCGGCCCGCCTGGCCTTGTAGTGCACGCTGCGCTTGAAGGACTGCAGGTCGCGCAGCGAGTCGTCGCAGACGAGCACGACGTCGCCGCCGTGCCCGCCGTCGCCGCCGTCGGGGCCGCCGTGCGGGACATGAGCCTCACGGCGGAAGCTCAGGCAGCCGTCGCCGCCGCCGCCTGCCACCACGTTGATGCGCGCCTTGTCGTAGAGCATGTCCCTGCCAACGTTAGGGGGTCACCGGTCAGCGGCCGGACCCTCGCCCCGATCACCATCAAGGAGAACCATGGCCGACGACCCCGTCTTCCTGATCACCGGCGCCTCGAGCGGCATCGGCGCCGCCACGGCGCGCCTGGCCGCGTCCGCCGGCCACCGCCTCGTGCTGGCCGCCCGCTCGACCGACAAGCTCGAGTCGCTCGCCGAGGAGCTCGGCGGTGGCGAGCGGGCGATCGCCGTCACCTGCGACGTCACCGACTTCGCCCAGCAGGAGGCGATGGTGCAGGCCGCACTGGACGCCTTCGGGCGCATCGACGTCGCGTTCGCCAACGCCGGCTTCGGAGCGGCGCGCGGCTTCCTCAACGAGAGCCCGGAGCAGTGGCGCGACATGGTGCTCACGAACGTGCTCGGCTGCGCCTACACGATTCGCGCGACGATCCCGTCGCTCGAGGAGTCGGTCGGGCACCTGCTGCTGACCAGCTCGGTCGCCGGGCGCCGCGCGCTGCCCGGCTCGCTGTACAGCGCGACGAAGCACGCCGTCACGGCGATGGCCGAGTCCGCGCGCCAGGACCTCGACGACAGCGGCGTGCGCGTGACCTCGATCGAGCCCGGCATGGTCGACACGCCGTTCTTCGACGATCGCCCCAGCAACGCCCTCGAGCCCGGCGACATCGCCCGTGCGATCATGTTCGCGGTGTCTCAGCCGCCCCACGTCGACGTCAACGAGATCCTCATCCGGCCGGTGAGCCAGCCGACATGAGCGACGCCAGCGGCATCCCGGCCCCGCCCGAGCGGATCATGCTCAGCGACCGCCTGCTCGTCGAGTGGGTCGCGGCCGCCAAGCCGGGCGACCCGTTCCCGGAGCCGTGGTGCCACGCGCACGCGCCGCTGCGGGCGATCGTGCGCCAGCTCGTCGGGCTCGGCGTCATAGCCCAGCCGGCCGCCGACGCGAGCCACGCCGAGATCGCGCGCGTCGCCAGCGCGGCGGCGCCGGGCTGGCTCGAGGCCCATCCGCCCCAGCAGGGGCCCGGGGAGTGGCGCAACATCCTCGGGCGTCCGGCCGACGCACCCGTCGCCGGCGCGCCGGGCGATCCGCCGGCATGACGCCGGCAATGACCTTCGGCGGCTTTCCCGACAAGGAGCGTGGCCGGCCCTACGGCATCTAGTGATCCGTCCGGCAAATCCGCACCCGTCTGGTCGGCCGGCGATGGCGGAGTGCTACCCCGCGTCGTGCGGAGTGATCGAGACGACGCGCTTGCCGCGCTTCTGGCCGAAGACGACAGTCCCCGCCGAACGGGCGAACAGCGTGTCGTCCTTGCCGATGCCGACACCGTCGCCGGGACGGAAGCGCGTGCCGCGCTGGCGGACGATGATCTCGCCGCCGCTGACGATCTCGCCGGCGAACGTCTTGACGCCGAGGCGCTGGGCGTTGGAGTCGCGCCCGTTGCGGGAGGAGCCGAGCCCCTTCTTGTGTGCCATTAGGTGGTCACCTCCGCAGGGCGTCCGGCCCCGCGTTCGGATGTGGACTGACTCCGTGCGTCGCCAGAGACTTCCGTGATCTCAAGACGCGTGAGCTCCTGGCGGTGTCCCGTCGTGCGCTTGTAGCCGCGCTTGGGCTTGAACTTGAACACGCGCAGCTTCTCGCCGCGCTCGTGGGCCACGATGCGGGCCTTGACCGAGACCTTCTTCAGGCCATCGGCGTCGAAGACGGCGTCGTCGGCCGCATACAGAAGCGGCGCGAGCACGACGGTCGCGCCCTCTTCCTCGGACAGCCGCTCGACGAGCAGGGTCTGCCCCTCCTCGACGCGGTACTGCTTGCCGCCGGTCTTGACGATTGCGTAGGCCATGATGAAAAGAGGGTTCAGCTTTCCGAAGTCGGTGTCGCGCCAGAGTCTGCCGCGACCTGTCTGCGTCGCCGTCCGCCTCTACGGCCTCGGCGCCGAGTCGTCGATTCTACGCCATCGTCTCCGGCATCGTCCTCGGCGCTCGGCGCGGCCGCTGCGGGCGGGCTGGCGGACGCGGCGGTTTCGTCGGCTTCAGGAGCGTCGAGCATCGTCGCCGTCGCCGACGTGCGCCCGGCGTGGTCGATCCGCACGAGCCGCTTGTTGCCGACGAAGCGCCCACCGCCGGCCACGCTGATGATGTAGCCGTCGATCTTCGCGACGGCGTCGTCGACGTCGTACATGTGCGGCTCGATGATGTGCACGAGCACCTCGTCGCCCTCGCGAAACGGCACGGCGCGCTCCATGACCTCGTCGCGCGAGCCCTCCATGACGATGTCGAAGTAGTCCAGCGGCAGGCCCTCGGTGCCGGTGAAGTGAAAGCGCCGGCCGGTCTCCTCCTCGAGCGTGTGCAGCACGCGCTTGGCGTTGCCCGTGAACACGGCGCTGACGCGCGGGCTCATCTGCACGAGGAACGCCTCGTTCTTCTTGGGCGCCTTCTTGGCGACGACGCGCAGGCGGCGCTCGAACTCGATCGCGATCGTCTCCTCGGACTTGATCACGCCGTCGCCGTTGCACGTCGGACAGGGCCGGGAGATGATCTCGCGCACGCCCTCGGTGACGTTCTGGCGCGTCATCTCGACGAGCCCGAGCTTGGAGATCTCCGCGGTGAAGGTCTTCGTACGGTCCTCGTCGAGCGTCTTGCGCAAGGTCTTCAGCACGGCGTCGCGGTTGCGCGCGCGGGCCATGTCGATGAAGTCGATGACGATGATTCCGCCGATGTCGCGCAGGCGCAGCTGGTTGACGACCTCCTCGGCGGCCTCGAGGTTCGTCGTCGTGATCGTGTCCTCCAGGCGCGCGCCCTTGCCGCGGCCGATGAAAGAGCCCGAGTTGACGTCGATGACCGTCAGCGCCTCGGCGTAGTCGATGATCAGGTAACCGCCGCTGGGCAGGTCGACGCGGCGCGTCATGAGCCCGTCGATGACCTTTTCGACGCCGGAGGCCGCAAACAGCGGCGTCTTGTCCTCGTAGAGCTCGACGCGGTCGACGAGCTCGGGCGCGGTGCGCGTGAAGAACGAGACAAGGCGCTGGTGCTGCTTGGGATCGTCGACGATCGCCTTCTCGAAGTGCTCGGAGAAGATGTCGCGCACGACGCGGACCGAGAGGTCGGCCTCCTGGAAGACGAGGCCCGGCGCGGGCGTCTCCTCGACGCGCTTGAGGAGCACTTCGTGCAGCTTGAAGAGGTACTGCAGCTCGCGCTCGAAGTCCTGGCGCGTGGCGCCGCTGGCCGCGGTGCGGATGATCGCGCCGCCGCCGCGCAGGTCCAGCCCCTTCGTTTCGCGGCGCAGGCGCTCGCGCTCGCGATCGTCGAGGCGCCGGGAGACGCCGACGCCCTCGCCCATCGGGGCGTAGACCATGTACCGACCGGCGATCGTCAGCTCCATCGACAGCCGCGCGCCCTTGCTCTTCAGCGGGTCCTTGACGACCTGCACGACGATCTCCTGGCCGGGCTTGATGAGCTCGGTGATCTTCGAGCCGCCCTCCTTGCCGCGTCCGCGGCGGCCGACGTCGACGCCCGGCACGACGATCTCGTCGACGTGCAGGAAGCCGTTCTTGTCCAGGCCGATGTCGACGAACGCGGCCTCCAGGCCGGCGAGGACGTTGTCGATCTTGCCCTTGTAGATGTTGCCGACGATCGAGCGCGCGCCGCGGCGCTCGAAGTACAGCTCGGCGACGCGGTAGCCGTCGGCCGGATCGGGCTTCCTGGAACGTGTGGCCGGCTTCGCGGCGCCTGCGGCGCTCGGCTTACCGGATGCTTCCAACAGCGCGACACGGGTTTCGCCCCGGTCGACGCTGACCAGCAGTTGCTTCTTCATGGGTGAAGGGTCCTTTGCTCAGAATGGGAGCCCCCGGCGTTTGGTTGCAGCGGCGAAGCGCCCTTGCGCGTAGACGGACTGCAACAGGCCGATGGCCAAGAGGGTGGAGAGCACCGAGCTGCCGCCGTATGAGAAGAGCGGCAGTGGAATCCCGGTGATGGGCATGATTCCCACGTTCATGCCGACGTTGATGAAGACCTGAAACAGGAGCATCGCCACGATGCCTCCGGCGATCAGCGCGCCGTAGAGGTTCTTGGCCATGGTGAGAATCCGCAGACCGCGCCAGATGAGCAGCGCGTAGAGCGAGAGAAGGAGGCCCGCACCGGCAAAGCCCCAGCGCTCGCCGACGACGGCGAACGCGAAGTCCGTGCGTTCCTCGGGCAGGAAGTTCAGTTGCGACTGGGTCGCCTGCTCGCCGCGGCCGGTCTTCTGACCCGACCCGATGGCGATCCGCGACTGGTTCTGCTGATAGCCGGCGTCGCCGGCGGCGTCCGACGGGGACAAAAACGAGGTCAGGCGCGAGGACTGCTCGGTCGTCAGCACGGTCACGCCGAGCGCCGGCGCGGCCGTCAGCACGAGCGCGATCGAGACGATCCCGAGCGTGATCAGCCCGGCGAAGTGCCGCCAGCTCACGCCCGCGACGAAGAGCGCGGCGAAGAGGATCGCGATGTAGACGAGCCCGGAGCCGAGGTCCGAGGCCATGACGAAGGTCGCCGGGACCATGCCGACGAGCACCAGGCGCGCCGTCGTGTCGCGCTCGCCCAGGCGCCGCGAGCGGTCCACCACGAAGGCCGCGAGCGCGACGATCAGCAGCACCTTGCCGAGCTCGGACGCCTGCACTTCGAAGAAGGGCAGCTGGATCGCGCGCCGCGAGCCACGCGTCACGCCACCGAAGAGCGCGACCAGCAGGATCCCGCCGATCATCAGACCGTAGACGCCGTACTTCAGCTCGCGCAGGCGCGAGTAGTCGATCCGGCTCAGGACGATCGCGAGCAACGCGCCGACGGCGAAGAACACGCCTTGGCGCGTTACGTAGAAGTGCGGATCGCCCGGAACGTCGTTGCTCGTGGATGCGTTGAGGGTAACGAGCGAGGCGGCCATGAGGCCGATCGCCGCCAGCGCGAGCAGCGGATCGAACGGCAGGCGCAGGCCGGCGGGGAGTCGGCTCGGGGCCGGCTCGTTCACCGCGCGGAGTCCTCGCCGCGCGCGCAGGCCGCCTCGACGTCGTAGAACTTCGCCAGCATGCGGCAGGCGATCGGTGCCGCCGTAGCGGCGCCGAAGCCGCCCTCCTCGACGGTGGCCACGACGACGATCGGCCGCTTCGGATGCGGCACGTAGGCGACGTACCACGACTGGTCCTGCTTGGGCGGGCGCTGTGCGGTGCCGGTCTTGCCGTACACGGGATACTCGCCCTGCGGCCAGCCGGCGAAGACGTCGGCCGAGGTGCCGCCGGCGGAGCTCGTCGCGAGTTGCAGGCCACCGGCGACCGCCTGGCGGTCGGCCTCGTCGATGTCGATGCGGCGGGCGGGGTCGCGCTCGATGCGCTGCACGAGCTCGCCGGTGGACCGCTGGATCTCCAGGCCCAGGTGCGGCACGACGACCTTGCCCTTGTTGGCGATCGCCGCATAGGCCACGGCGAGCTGCAGCGGCGTCGCCTGCAGGTCGCCCTGACCGATCGCGAGGCTCACGGTGTCACCGAGGTTGTAGTCGCGCAGGTCCGAGCGCCCACAGCCCGCCGCACCCGCCGCGAAGACGTTCGCCTCGAGGGAGATGTTCTTCTTCTTGCGGCATGAGCGTTCGAACGCGTTGATCTCCTTGCGCCACGCGATGTCGGGGATCACGCCGTCGTCCTCACCCGGCAGGTCGATCCCGGTCACCCGCCCGAAGCCGAGCTTGCGCGCGTAGCGCTGGATGACTAGATCGTCGCCGGGGGCGTAGAACGCGCTCATGCCGAGCTTGTAGAAGTAGATGTCGGATGAGACCGAGAGCGCGCGGGTCAGGTCGACAGCGCCGTAGGCCTGCTCCTTGGCGTTGCAGCGCTCGCGCTCGCCGACCTTGACGCAGCCTGCGTCGACGATCGTCGTGGCGGGCGTGATGAGGCCCTTCTCCAAGCCGGCCAGGGCCGAGATCGCCTTGAACGTCGAGGCCGTCGGGTACTGGCCGGCGATCGCCCGGTTGAAGAGCGGCTTGCCGGTGTCCTCGCCGGTCAGCGCCTCGTAGCGCTCCTGCGTGAACGGCTTGGTGAGGACGGCGGGGTCGAACGTGGGGTGCGAGGCCATCGCGACGATCGCGCCGTCGCGGGGGTCGAGCGCGATGGCGGCGCCGGGCTTGCCGCCGATCTCGCGCAGAGCATCCTGGGTGACGCGCTCGAGGCCCACGTCGAGCGAGAGACGCAGGCGCTGGCCGGCGACCGGCTCGGTGCGCTTCAGGCGCGGGTTCGGCGCAGGGCGTCCGAAGGCGTCGACCTGGATGCGCTGCTTGCCGTCCTGACCGCGCAGGTAGCGGTCGTATGCGCGCTCGAGGCCGTCCTTGCCGATGATCGTGCCCTCCTTCACACCGCGAAAGCGCGCCTCCCTTGTCTCGGCCGGGCTGATCTCGCCGACGGTGCCGAGGATCTGCGCCGCCAGCGAGCCGCGCGGATAGGAGCGCAGGTAGGTCCGGTCGACTGTCACGCCGGGGAAGAGTTCGGGGCGCTCGGTGATGAACGCCAGCGTCGAGTCCGACACGTCGGTCTTCAGGCGCACGTTTGAGTACGGCACCAGCACGAGCGAGCGCACGACGCGGCGGTGGACCTCGCTCGCGGGCAGGCCGAGGACCCGGCCGATGCGCTTGTAGCGCACGCGCAGCTCCGCGGTCTTGACCCCCGGGATCGCGATCGGGTCGCCGCGCTTGCCCTTCGGCCGGGCGGCCCGCTGGTTGACGCGGAAGGCCCAGTCGGCGGCGAGCTCGCGCTCGGACTCGGGCAGCTTGGCCGGGTCGAGCTCGACGACGATGGCGAGCTTGTTGGCGACGATGACCTTGCCGCTGCGGTCGACGATCTTCCCGCGCGGCGCCTGGATGCGCAGCTCGCGCACCCGGTTGACCGTCGCCTGGGCGAGGAACTTGTCGCCCGACAGCACCTGCAGGTACCAGAGGCGGAAGAACACGATCGCGAAGAGCGCGAACGCGACGCCGCCGAGGATCGCCACGCGCAGCGCGAGCTGCGGCGTGATCGGGGCGCGGCGATCGCCGGATGACTCCATCATCAGCGTCGGATCTCCGGGCCGCGGGAGAGCGGGCTCAGGCCGCCGGTCGTGTAGGCGCGCCGGCGGCGGCGGCGCGGGTCGTCGGGCATCGCGCCGTGCAGGCAGCGGCGCACGAGCGCGTAGAGCGGCAGCGCCAGCAGCGCATTGATCACGAGCGTCGCCAGCAGCTGGCGGAGGAGCGCCCACGAGACGGGCGCGTCGACGCCGAGCAGGAACTGCATGACCGCGAAGCCGACGCCGAACGCGAGGGTGGCGGCCGCGCCGACGGCGAGCGGGACCAGCGTCCCCTCCGGGTCACGCGCCTCGCGCAGGCGTCCCGCGCCGTAGCCGACGGCGAGTAGCACGAGCGAGGAGATGCCGAGCGTCTGGAGGGAGACGACGTCGGTGAACAGGCCCACCCCGAAGCCGAAGGCGCCGCCGGCCAGCGAGCCGCACAGCAGGCCGACGGCCATCACGAGCAGCGGCGACAGGTCGGCGTTGGCGCCGGCGATCGGCAGCTGCGAGATCGCCGCCGTCTGGACGACGACGCCGAGCATGCCGAGCGCGGCGAGGCGCAGGAGCAGCTGCGGCGAGAGCGCCGTCATCCGTTGGCCCCGCGCGGCCGGGTGAGGATCTGCACGAAGTCGATGCTGCGCAGGTTCGCGTACGGGCGCACGTGGATCTCCTGCGTATCGGTGCCCTCGTGCTCGATCCGGCTGACCTGACCGACCGGCAGGCCGACGGGGTAGCGCGACGCCGCGTGGTCCTCGGGCTCCGTGCCGCGCGTGACGACGCGGTCGCCGACGCCGATCTTCGCGTTGGGCTGCGTGAATTTCATGACCATGTCGGTCGGGTTGCCGGCGCTCGCGGGCTCGACGATCCCGAACGCCTGCTCGCGGCCCGCGCGGACGGGCACCTTGGTCGTGGTGTCGGTGATCAGCGTCACCTGCGCCGTGCCGCCGAAGACGTTGGTGACGCGGCCGATCAGCGCCTCCTCGTTGATGACGGGATGGCCGACCCGCACGCCGTCCTCGGCGCCCTTGTCGACGCGGATCGTGGAGTACCACACCGTCGCGGATTGGAAGATGACGCGGCCGGTCTGCGGACCGAGGTCCTCGATGCCAAGGGCGCCGTCGAGCTCGAAGAGCTTGCTCAGGCGGTCGAGGTCGGCGCTGTTGACCTCGGTCTGCGCGAGCTCGGTGCGCAGCCGATCGCGCTCCTTGCGCAGGTCCTCGACCTGCCCTTTGGCGGCGATCGTGTCGCCGAACCAGCCGAACAGGTCGCGGACAGGCTTGAGCGCCCGGCTGGCACCCTCCTGGACGGGACTCAGGATCTCGCTCGTGCCTCGCTGAACCGAGTGCAGCACGCCGCTGCCCGACTCACCGAAGTACGCGGTGAGCAGGATCAGCGAGCAGGCGACGAGCAATCCTAGAACTGCCCGGCGCCGGCGGACGGTCTTGTCGTACACGTGGGCGCTGACTCCAGGTTTCTGTCGTTAGTACCGGCGGCGGCGGTTCTTCGAGTTCCCGCGGTTGGTGCGGTGGATGACCTCGAACTCCTCCAGCGAGCGTCCGGAGCCGACCGCGACGCAGGTCAGCGGCGACTCGGCGAGGTGACAGGGCATCTGCGTCTCCTCGCGCAGGCGCTCGTCGAGACCCTGCAGCAGCGATCCCCCGCCCGCGAGCATGATCCCGCGGTCCATGATGTCCGAGGAGAGCTCGGGCGGCGTGCGGTCGAGCGTCTCCTTGACGGCGTCGACGATCTGCGACAGCGGTTCCTCGAGCGCCTGGCGGATCTCCTCGCTGGTGAGGACGACGGTCTTGGGCAGGCCGGAGACCATGTCGCGGCCGCGGATCTCGGCCTGGACCTCCTCCTCCATCGGGTGCGCTGACCCGATCTCGAGCTTGACCTCCTCGGCCGTCTGCTGGCCGATCAGCAGCTTGTACTCGCGCTTGGCGTAGTTGATGATCGCCTCGTCGAGCTCGTCGCCGCCGATCCGGATCGACTGCGAGACGACGATGCCGCCCAGTGAGATGACCGCCACCTCGCTCGTGCCGCCGCCGATGTCGACGACCATCGAGCCCGTCGGCTCGCCGACCGGCAGGCCGGCCCCGATCGCCGCGGCCATCGGCTCCTCGATGAGGTAGGCCTGGCGGGCGCCGGCGCTGAGGCAGGCCTCCTCGACGGCGCGCTTCTCGACCCCGGTCACGCCCGAGGGAACACACACCACCACGCGCGGGTGCGCCCAGCGATTCTGGTGAACCTTCTGGATGAAGTGGCGCAGCATCTCCTCGGTCACGTCGAAGTCGGCGATGACGCCGTCCTTCAGCGGCCGGATCGCGGAGATCGTGCCCGGCGTGCGGCCGAGCATCCGCTTGGCCTCGATGCCGACGGCGTGGACCTCCCCGCTGCGCGAGTCGATCGCGACCACCGACGGCTCGCTCAGGACGATGCCGCGGCCACGCACGTAGACCAGCGTGTTCGCGGTGCCCAGGTCGACAGCCATGTCGCGGCCGCCGAAACCTGTGAGGTAGCTGAAGAAACCCATTGAGGAGGTGGCGAGAACCCATGCTCAGGACCGCGTGCGAGGGGTGCTCGCGGCGCTGCCGCCGCCGTTGAGTCTAGCGGCGAAGAGGCCTGCGCCGAGCCATCCCTCTAGTTCTCCCTGAGGATAAGGCTCAGGTCGAGGTCGAGCAATCTGCCGACGGGTAGACCGACGATGTTGAGGTAGTCGCCCATTATGCGGCGAACGAGCAACGCGCCCAAGCCTTGGATCGCATAACCCCCCGCCCTACCGGACCATTCGCCGGTCGCGGCGTACCGGGCGATCAGGTCGTCGTCGAGTGCTCGAAAGGTCACGCTCGTTACCTCATGCGCAACCTGAGGGTTGGCGGACTTGACGAGCGCGATGCCGCTGACGACCTCGTGGGTGCGTCCCGCGAGCCGTTTCAGCGTCTTCCGCGCGGCCGTTTCGGAGGGCGGTTTTCCGTGGATCTCGCCGTCGAGCGAGACGACCGTGTCGACGCCGAGAATCGTGTCGTCCGGGCGCAGGCGGGCCGCCGCCTGCGCCTTGGCGAGCGCGTTGGCGCGCGCGACCTCGACCGGGTCGCCGGCGGTGAGCTCCTCGACGTCGACGGCGAGCACCTCGAAGGCGATCCCCAACTGCTCGAGGATCGCCCGCCGCTGGGGGGACCGGCTGGCCAGGATCAGGGGCCGTGTGTCCGCTGCGCGCGCGGCGCGCCGACTCGTGGTCACCGGGCCGCCACCACAACGTCAGGTCGCGGTCGCGACAACTGCACGGATATCGCGGGGCTGAATCCTGCCGGCGCCTCGATCCAGCGCGTGTCCCGCAGCAGTGTGTGCAACTCGTAGCACCGACCGCAGGTCGCTGTCGCGATCGTGGTACAGGACTTGTAGCTCTTCGATAGCGGCTCGCTCGATCACCGTCTCAAGCGCCACCTCGACATCATCGCGCTGTATGCGGCGCTCAAAGATCGCCGCCAGCGCCGGTTCATCGCTGTCCGCGGGCAACTCGGGCACGTCGATACGCGGCATGCCGAGGCGCTCGATCACGTCGCGGACTCGATCCACGGCCTCGAAACGCGGGTGCATGGCCACGACGAGGTCGACGGGAAGCTCACCGAGAATGCGCACGCCGTGGTGGTAGAGGTTCTCGACCGAGCTCTCATCGAGCTTTCCGTCAGCCCCCGGGCTGACGAACTTCTCGGTGTCGTCCAGAACGAGAACGGGCCTGTACCCAGCCCGATCGACCTGAGCGAGAACATCTTCGAGGTCGTGCCGCACCCTCGCGGCGTTCTGACCGAACGCGATCGTGTCGTATGCCTGCTTCAGGTTGGCCGAATAGCTGACAACTGGAGCGCGCAATCCCCCGCGGTGCTCGACCTGCTTCGGCGTATGTGTGCGTTCATCGGCAGCAGCCGCGCGCAGGACGTCTGGGCTGATGTTGGAGAAGCGATGACCTTCGACCGCGATCGCCTCGAGCACCATCTTCATCACTTCCTCGGGGCTGGCCAGCCGCTCCGGACGATCTCCCACCCGGAGGATCAGGATCTCGTGCCTTCTGCCGAGCTCGAGCCGCATGAGATCTGCGGCGACACGCAGTATGAGACTGGTCTTCCCCGCCCCGCTGGGACCGACGATGTGTAGGCGTTGCGGTAGCGGTCGCGTCGTGAGCGCATCCATCAGCTCGAGGTCAGCACGGCTGACGAGACCGAGCTCACCCGAGCGAACGTAGACGCGGGTACGGCGCTCGTCCGTCGTCGCGTCATCGAAGACGCCGCGCTCGTGGATGCGCTGCAGGCTCACATGCGCTCCGTGCTGGGCTGGGGTTCGTAAAGCTTTCGCGGGCGCCCGACTCGGTCGCCACGTTCGGGCATCGTCCGCAGCAGCTTGTTGGCCTCCAGATGCGCGAGGATGCGCTGTGCGTACGATCGAGACCAGCCGAGCCGTGCGAGCAACTCAGGATCGTGCGCGCTCACCGGTCGCCCAAGCGCCTGCAGCTCCGCCATCGCCATCGCCTCGCTGCGGCCGAGCTCGGTCGCGCGATCGATGAGTTCCTGGCCCGGAGCCAATGAAACGGTGCTCCCCTGCGCGACGGCTTGCTGAGCGGCGCGGATGATCTGCCGAGGATGCGCGCCACTGATGACGCAGTCACGGTGAACGGTCTCGTACTCCGCATCGTTCAGGCCGAGCGCCAATAGGCGCTCGATCTGGTCGTAACCCAGGGGAGGGATCTCGACGACACTGGACCAGAACGCATTTGCCGGCGGGGTCCGCAGGGCACCCGAGTCGCGCGGGCGCACTGCCACCGCCCACGGGTGCCGGAGCTCCCACAGTTCGTCGCGCAACCGCCCGAACACGTCGTAGCCGATCTCACCATCAACCAGATTGTCGAGCAGTATCGCCACCGGCGACGCGCGCCGCAGCCGACGCGCTGCGTTCAGTAGCCCGGAACTCGCAGCTCGTTGCGGTGCACCACGGGCTTCGCTCGGGGGCAAAGCGTCATCGACGAGCTCGAGCAGGCCCGTCGCTTCTTGGGCCAATGCCCCGTTGACCAGGACAGCGGCACGTCCGCGACTCTCGAGCAAGCTCGCCGCCTTGCGCAGCAGCGTGCTCTTGCCCGATCCGGGCTCACCGAGCAGGAGAACATTGCGCTCCGACCACAGCGTCTCGACGAGTTTGGACTCCAGCTCGGGCCGATCAAGGTACAAGGCGGCATCGATGCCGTCGAGGAGGAGTGGACGATCTCGAAAGCGCATTCACAAATAAGTATCTGATACTTAGCTGTCTTTTGCAACCCGATTGTGCCGGGGCCACCCGTCGTTGTCAGACCCTCGAACGCCTCCGCCACCAAGACACATCCGATGCGATTCGCTCCGATTGCAGCGGGTCCGATGTCGCCTCGGGGACCGCGCGTCCTGGACTCATCCGGCCCCACCGTCAGGAGCCCGCCTCGCCGAAGTAGATCGCGATCTCACGCTCGGCGGACTCGGGCGAGTCCGAGCCGTGCACGAGGTTGCGCCGCATCTCGGTGGCGTAGTCGGCGCGAATCGAGCCGGGCGCTGCCTTCAGGGGATCGGTCGCGCCGATGATCTGCCGGCCGGCGTCGACGGCGTTTTGGCCCTCGAAGATCGCCGCGACGACCGGCCCGGAGGTGATGAACTCGATCAGGCCGCCGAAGAAGGGCTTGCCCTCGTGATCTGCGTAGTGGCGCTTGGCCGTGGCCTCGTCGAGCGTCCTCAGCGCCATCGCCGTGAGCTTCAGGCCCTTGCGCTCGAAGCGCGCGATGATCTCCCCGGTCAGCCCCCTCGCGAACGCGTCGGGCTTGACCAGGATCAGAGTCCGGTCCATGTGGTGTGTCTCCTAGGTCGGGGGGAGCTCAGGCTTCGGAGCGCAGCCGCGGCTGTCGTCCGACGTCGCCCGGCTCTGCCTCGCAATACGGGCAGAGCTTCCAGGTCGGGTCCAGCGGCCGGCCGCAGTTGCGGCACGGGTCGCGCAGCTTGCGCACGCAGTTGGGACAGCGTAGGAAGTCTTCCTTGACCTCGTAGTCGCAATGCGGGCAGAGCATGTAGTTCGCCTCGTGCAATCGCGCCTCGGCGGCCTGCATCTCCAGCTCGCGCTCTTGGATGTCCTCGAGGTACTCCGGAGGACGGACGATCACGTAGAGGATCGTCCCGACGAACGGAAACAGCGATGCGACCGTGGCGCAGATCACGAGCATCGGGTCCTCGATCCGCCTGATCGCGTCCATGTACGTCCAGTACACGAGCGCCAGGTAGATGACGACGAGAAACAGGATGAGCATGTTGACCGCAAGGTTCAGCCCATCGCTGTTGATGCCAAAGACGGCAAGCACGATCGAGGCAGCTTATCCGGCGCGAGGGATGACGTGGTAGGCGGTCGTCAGAGGAAGAGGCGGCCGAGGCCGTAGCCGACGCCGAACCAGAACAGGATCGTGACCGCCACGAGCAGCGCGACGGCGGCGATGAGCTTCAGCGCCGACGGGCCCTCGTGGTTCACAGCGTCGACCCCCGGCCCGCGCCGGCCGGCCGTACGAGGTCGGCGACGAGGTAGATCGAGCCGGTGGCGAGGACGACCCCTCCGCCGCCCGCGTCGAGCTCGCGGGCGAGGCCGCGGGCGAGGCCGCGGGCGAGCGCGACGGCGCGATGCGGGTCAGCCTCGACGCGGGTGACCGCCGGCGTGCCGATCTGGCCGGCCAGTGAGGCGAGCGTCGCCGGCGAGAGGGCTCGCGGGTTGACGTTGGCGGTGAACACGACGCCGGCGCAGAGCGGCAGGAGCGTCTCGAGCATCGTGGCGGCGTCCTTGTCGTCGAGCACCGACAGGACGGCCACGAGCGGGCGCCCCGCCACGAAGTCCGGCAGCGATCCGGTGAGCGCCGCGATCCCGCCCGCGTTGTGCGCGCCGTCGAGGACGACCTCGATCGCGCCATCGGCCGCCAGCACCTCGAAGCGCCCGGGTACGACGGTGGACGCCGCGGCCGCGCGGACCGCGTCGTCTTCCAGACGCCCCAGCCACGCCTCGGCGGCGGCGCACGCGACGGCGAAGTTGCGCCGCTGAAACGCGCCTCGCGCCACGAGCTCGGTCCCCGCGGGCGGCGCGGCGGGCGCGCGTACGATCGTCGCCTCCTGGCGTTCGGCCACGATCAGCGCCTCGGCCTCGGCCTCGGGGTGCAGGTCGCCGCCCAGCACGAGCGTGGTGGGTGGGTCAGACCGTTTGACGACCGCGAGCTTCTCGCGGGCGATGTCCGCGACGGTCGGCCCGAGCCAGCGCGTGTGCTCGAGCCCGACGTTCGTCAGCACGGCGACGCGGGCGTCGATGACGTTCGTCGCATCCCAGCGCCCGCCCAGGCCGGCCTCGACGACCGCGACCTCGACGCCGGCCTCGGCCAGCTGGGCGTAGGCCGCGGCCGTCAGCGCCTCGAACTGCGTGACGCGGTCGTCGGCGTCCAGCGTGCGGTCGACGAGCTGCGTGGCGCGACGCGCGCGGCCGACCGCCTCGGCGAACTGCTGCGGCGAGACGTCCGCGCCGTCGACACGGATGCGCTCGGCGAAGGAGACGAGGTGTGGCGAGAGGTACGCGCCGGCACGGATGCCGTGATGGTGCAGCAGCGCCGCGATCATCCGCACGGTCGAGGACTTGCCGTTGGTGCCGACGACGTGGATCGCCGAGAAGCGCGCGTGCGGGGCGTCGAGCGCGGTCATCAGCCGCCGCATGCGGTCCAGGCCGAAGCGCATCCCGAACAGCTCGAGCGACAGCAGCCAGCGCTCGGCGTCCTCCGCGCCATGAGTCCGGGCGGCGCCGGCGTCGAGGCCGGCACGGGTCATCGCGACGGCCTCACAGCGACCGCAGCTCCGCCCGCAGGCGCTCGAGCTTCGCGCGCTCGCCGTCGACCACTGCGGCCGGCGCCTTCGCCACGAAGCCCTCGTTGGCGAGCTTGCGCTGGGCGCGCTCGATCTCGCTGCGCAGCGTCTCGCGCTGCTGCTGCAGGCGTCGCTCGGCTGCGCCGAGGTCCACGTCGCCGGACTCGAGCACGCTCACGGTGCCGCCGGGCACCGCCACGCTCGCGACCTCCCCGTCGACGCCCCCGCCGCCGTCGAAGGCAAACCGCGCGAGCGCGCCAACGCGGTCGGCGGTCGTCTCGTAGCCCGCGGCGTTCAGCGTCGCGGGCACGATCGCGCCCGGCCGCACGCCGACCGAGTCGCGCCAGGCGCGCAGGATGCGTACCGCCTCGATCGCCTGCCCCATCTGCGCCTCGGCCTCGAGGTCGACGAGCAGGCGGTCGGGCGCGGGCAGCGCGCTCGTCGCCAGCAGCCCCTCGGTGCCGGGGACGTGGTCCCACAGCTCCTCGGTGACGAACGGGATCACGGGATGGGCGGCGGCGACCGTCTCGCGCAGGACGTGCAGGAGCGTCGCGGCGAGCGCCTCGCGGTCGTCCGGGTCGGCGTCCTCGCCGAGGCGCGGCTTGACGATCTCCAGGTACCAGTCACACAGCTCGCCGTAGATGAAGTCGTAGAGGC
The DNA here is from genome assembly GCA_038233375.1 of Solirubrobacterales bacterium. Classification (GTDB taxonomy): domain Bacteria; phylum Actinomycetota; class Thermoleophilia; order Solirubrobacterales; family Solirubrobacteraceae; genus CADCVQ01. The sequence continues at coordinate 8,181 of JBBSMC010000005.1, read as the reverse complement.
CGAGCGCCACCTTCGCGAAGTCGAAGCTGTCCAGGCGCGCCTGGGTTTCGGCCTTGGCCGCCTGCAGGCGCGAGAGGATCCAGCGGTCCTCGACGGTGCGCGGCTGCGGTCCGGCAGCCTCCGCGGAGCCGGCCCCGTGCCCGACGCGCGTCACGACGAAGCGCGTCGCGTTGTAGAGCTTGTTGGCGAGCGCCTGCCCCTGAGCGATCTTCTCCTCGCTGAAGCGCACGTCCTGCGTGGAGGACATCGCCAGCAGGCCGAAGCGCACGGCGTCGGCGCCGTAGGCGGGAAACTCGCCCGGATCCTCGCCCGGCTTCCTGGCGAACACCTCGGGGCGCGGACCGCCTTCGACGAGCGCCAGGGGGTCCACCCCGGTGCCCAGCGACTTGCTCATCCGCCGCCCGTCCGGCGCCTGGATGATCGAATGGATGTAGACGTGCTCGAACGGGATGTCGCCGGTGAAGCGCAGCCCGAGCATCACCATCCGCGCGACCCAGAGAAAGAGGATGTCGCGGCCCGTCGAGAGGACGTCCGTCGGATGGAAAGCGCGCAACTGCGGCGTGTCCTGCGGCCAGCCGAGCGTCGCGAACGGCCACAGCCCCGACGAGAACCAGGTGTCGAGCACGTCGGGGTCCTGCTCCCAGCCCTCGCCCTCGGGCGGCGTCGCGCCGACGTGGGTCTCGCGCGCGCCCGAATCGTTCTCTCCCTCGATTCGGGTGTCCTCGCGGTACCACACCGGGATCTGGTGGCCCCACCACAGCTGGCGCGAGATGCACCACGGGCGGATGTTCTCCAGCCAGTCGACGTAGCGCCGCGACTGCGACTCGGGGTGGATCTTGATGCGCCCGTCGCGCACGGCATCGATCGCCGGGCCGGCCAGCTCGTCCATGCGCATGAACCACTGCAGTGAGATCAGCGGCTCGACGCGCTCGCCGGAGCGCTGGCTGAACGGCACGGTGTGGACGTACTCCTCGCGCGCGCGGATCGCGCCGAGCGCCTCGAGGTCGGCGACGACGCGCTCCTGCGCCTCGACCACCTTCAGCCCGGCGTAGCGGCCGGCGGCGGCGGTCATCAGGCCGTCCTCGCCGATGACGCTGATCTCCTCCAGGCCGTGGCGGCGGCCGATCTCGAAGTCGTTGGGGTCGTGGCCGGGGGTGATCTTCAGCGCGCCCGTGCCGAAGTCGGTCTTGACGTACTCATCGGCGATGATCGGCAGGCGGCGGCCGACGAGCGGCAGGACGACCTCCCGGCCGACGAGGTGCGCGTAGCGCTCGTCGTCGGGGTGCACCGCCACGGCGGTGTCGGCGAGCATCGTCTCCGGGCGCACCGTCGCCACGACGAGCTCGCCATCGCCCGAGACCAGCGGATAGGCGATCGAGTACAGCGTGTCGACGACGCCCTCGCGCTCCTGCACCTCGAGGTCGGAGATCGCCGAGCGCAGGCCCGGATCCCAGTTGACCATGTAGTGGTCGCGGTAGATCAGGCCCTGCTCGTAGAGCTCGACGAAGACCTTCAGCACGGCCTGGACGTAGCGCTCGTCCATCGTGAAGCGCTCGTCCTCGTAGTCGGGCGTCGCACCGAGGCGCTTGCCCTGCTCGATGATCTCGCCGCCGTAGCGCTCGCGCCATTGCCAGACGCGCTCCTGGAAGCGCTCGCGGCCGAGTTCGACGCGCGACGTGCCCTCGGTCACGAGCAGCTTCTCGACCTGGCGCTGCGTGGCGATGCCGGCGTGGTCGGTGCCGAAGATCCACTTCGCGCGCCGCCCGCGCATGCGGTTCGTGCGGATCAGGACGTCCTGGATCGTCCAGTTCAGCGCGTGGCCCATGTGCAGCGCGCCCGTGACGTTGGGCGGCGGGATCGCGATCGAGAAGTTCTGCTCCGTCGTTCCGGCGGCCTCTGGGTGCACCAGGCCGGACTCCAGCCAGCGCGCGAGGATCCGCGGCTCGACGTCGGCCGGCTCGAAGCGCGTGCGTGCTTGCAGGTCTCCCGTGGACACGACGATCCAGTCTATGGAGCGTCGGCGGGCATCGGCGCCCCGTCCGAACGGCCCGGCGACGAGCCCCGTGCGCACCAACGCGCACCGGACCGCGAACGCGCTAGCGCCCGCGGCGACCCTTGATCGCGCGGCGGCCGATCGGCATGACGCTGCGCGCGATCTGGCCGGGCTCGAGCTTGGCGACGAGGCCGCGCATCTCGGTGCGCTCGGACGCCGTCAGCCGGTGCGGCCGGCCCTGGGACTTCTTGACGAGCTCGGCGAGGCGGTTGCGGTCGGCGGGCTCGAGGCGGCGCCAGTGCTTGCGCAGCGTGACGGCGAGCTCGAACACCATGAGCCAGGGCATCGCGCGGACGCGCATCAGGGAGGCCATCGGCGGATGGTACCCGGCGCCGTGCGCCGCTACGCCGACTCGGCGCGCCGCGACTGCTGGACGTCGGGCGCCGCCTCGGTGACGAGCGTCGGTGTGATGCCCTTCTCGATCGTCTCCTTGGTCACGACGCACTTCTTGACGTCGCGGCGGGAGGGCAGCTCGAACTGCACCTCGAGCAGCGTCTCCTCGATGATGGAGCGCAGGCCGCGGGCGCCGGTCTCACGCGCCAGGGCCTTCTCGGCCACCGACACGAGCGCCTCGTCGGAGAAGACGAGCTCGATGCCGTCGAAGGAGAAGAAGCGCTGGAACTGCTTGACGAGCGCGTTGCGGGGCTCGGTCAGGATCGTGATGAGGTCGTCGCGAGTGAGCTGGTGGACGGCGCTGACGACCGGCAGGCGGCCGATGAACTCGGGAATCAGGCCGTAGTTCACGAGATCCTCGGGCAGCGTCTGGGCGAACAGCTCGCTGGAGTCGGTCTTGGACTTGGACTGGATCGAGGCGCTGAAGCCGATCCCGTTGGATCCGATCCGGCGGGCGATGACCTTGTCGAGGTTCGCGAACGCGCCGCCGCAGATGAACAGGACGTTCGTCGTGTCGATCGACAGGAACTCCTGGTGGGGATGCTTGCGCCCGCCCTGCGGCGGGACCGAGGCGGTCGTGCCCTCGAGGATCTTCAGCAGCGCCTGCTGGACGCCTTCGCCGCTCACGTCGCGCGTGATCGACGGGTTGTCGGCCTTGCGGGCGATCTTGTCGACCTCGTCGATGTAGATGATCCCGGTCTCGGCCTTCTTGACGTCGTAGTCGGCCGCCTGGATGAGCTTGAGGAGGATGTTCTCGACGTCCTCGCCGACGTAGCCGGCCTCGGTCAGCGCGGTGGCGTCGGCGATCGCGAAGGGGACGTTGAGGATGCGGGCCAGCGTCTGGGCGAGCAGCGTCTTGCCGCAGCCTGTCGGGCCGAGCAGCAGGATGTTGGACTTCTGCAGCTCGATGTCCGAGTCTTCGGCCTGCATCATCTGCACGCGCTTGTAGTGGTTGTAGACCGCGACGGAGAGCGTCCGCTTGGACTCCTCCTGGCCGACGACGTAGTCGTCGAGCACGTCGTAGATCTCACGCGGCTTGGGCAGCGACTCGATGTCGAACGACGGCGGAGCGGTGAGCTCCTCGTCGATGATCTCGTTACAGAGATCGATGCATTCGTCGCAGATGTAGACGCCGGGGCCCGCGATCAGCTTCTTGACCTGGCGCTGGGACTTGCCGCAGAAGGAGCAGAGCAGCTGTTCGTTTGAGTCTGTCGGTCGCGCCATCGGTACTGCCAGCCGCCTAGTGCTGGGAGATCACCCGGTCAATGATGCCGTAGTCCTTGGCCTCTTCGCTACTCAGGAAGTAGTCGCGCTCCGTGTCGGTGCGGACCTTCTCGTAGGGCTGCTTGGTGTGCTTGGCGATGATCTGGTCCAGCCGCTGGCGGATGTCGATGATCTCCTTGGCGTGGATCTCGATGTCCGTCGCCTGGCCCTGGAAGCCGCTGGAGACCTGGTGGATGAGGATCTTCGCATTGGGCAGCGCCATGCGCTTGCCCTCCGCGCCGCCGGCCAGCAGCAGCGCCCCCATCGACATCGCGATGCCGACGCAGATCGTCGACACGTCGGGCTTGATGAACTGCATCGTGTCGTAGATCGCCAGGCCCGCGTAGACCGATCCGCCGGGCGAGTTGATGTACAGCGAGATGTCCTTGTCGGGATCCTCGGACTCCAAGTGAAGGAGCTGTGCGACGACGAGGTTCGCGATCTGGTCATCGACCTGCTGGCCCATGAAGACGATGCGCTCGTTGAGCAGCCGGCTGTAGATGTCGAAGGCGCGTTCGCCTCGCGACGTCTGCTCAACCACCATCGGGACAAGGGGGCTCATGGTCCTCGCTTCAGTTAGGCGTCGTCTGGTGAAGTCCTGCCGGGGCAGCGTACCAATCGCCCGACTCCCGTCCGGACGCTTCCGGGCGGGGCGCGTGTGCTACCCGCTCGCTATGACTCGGGGGTCCAGAGCTTGTCCTTCTTGGCGGCGGCGTCCTTCTCGGGCGTCCACAGCTCGCCGCCCTTGTCGCCCTGCTGCTTGGCCGGCGCCTGCTTCTTGGCCGCCGGCTTCTTGGCCTTGGCCTTGGCCGCCGGCGCCTTCGTCTTGGCGGCCTTGGCGGGCTTCTCGGCGGCCTTCTCCTGCGGGGCGACCGGCACGGCCGTCGTCACCACGAGGTCGATCGCCTGCTCGGCGGCGACCTCCTTGATGAGCATGTCGACGCGGCCGGCCTGCTTCAGGCGGTCGAGCAGCTTCTTGCGCGAGGTCTGCTCGCGCGTCGCCGCCTCCTCTAGCGCGTCGAGCAGCTGGTCCTCGTTCGGCTCGATCTTCTCGGCGTCGATGACCGCCGCCAGCACGGCCTCGCGGCGCAGTGCGAGCTCGGCGTCGGGCTTTGACTGCTCGAGCAGCTCGTCCTCGGTCTTGCCGGTGATCTGGAGGTAGGCCTCCTTGGAGATACCCTGGTGACCGAGCGAGTGCAGCATGCGGTCCAGCAGCTCCTTGGCGCGCGCGGTGACGAGCGGCTGCGGTACGTCGACCGTCGCCTCGTCTACGACGGCGTCCAGCGCCCCCGCGCGGAAGTCGGCCTCGACGCGGGTGGCGTCGTGCTCGAGCAGCTCCTTGGCGATCGACTCGCGCAACTCGTCGAGCGTGTCGTAGCCCGCCGCGTCGTTGGCGAAGTCGTCGTCGAGCGGCGGCTGGTCCTTGTGCTTGACCTCCTTGACCGTGAACTCGAACCGCGCCGGCTTGCCGGCGACGTGCTTGGCGGCGTAGTCGTCGGGGAACGTCGCGTCGACGGTCTTCTGCTCGCCGGCGGCGACGCCGACGAGGCCCTCCTCGAAGCCGGGGATGAGACGGCCGGCGCCGACCTCGACGAGCTGGTCGCGGCCCTCGCCGCCCTCGAACGGCTCGCCGTCGATCGTGCCGACGAAGTCGAGGATCACGAAGTCGCCGTTGGCGGCGGGGCGGTCGACGACCTCGAGTCGGGCCATGCGCTCGCGCATCTCGTCGATCTGCGCGTCGACGTCCTCGGGGTCGGCGGCCGCCTCGCGGCGCACGACCTCGAGCTCGCGGTACCTGCCGAGCGTCGCCGTGGGGCGCACGCCGACCTCGAAGGAGAAGCTCAGCGGCTTGCCCTCGTTGGGCAGCTTGCCGAAGTCCAGATCGACGTCGGGGTCGCCGACGGGGGCGATGCCGGACTCGTCGACGGCCTTCATGTACCAGTCGGTCAGGCGGCCGCGGACGGCCTCGTCGAGGATCGGCTCACGGCCGATGCGCTGGATGACGACCGCCGGCGGGATCTTGCCGGTACGAAACCCGGGGACCTTCATCTCGCGGCCGAGCTTGCGCGCTTGAGACTCCAGCGACTTCTGGATCTCCTCGGCGGCGACCTCGACGTCGACGCTCACGCGCGAATCGGGCAGCTCGGTGACGGTGGTGGTGACTGCGGTGGGCATGCGCCCCACCTTATCGTCAGATCCTTGCGCCGACACCGGCCCCCACACGTCGTGCTCGCCGCGTGGATCGTGACCGGTCCGTTGGGCCATCTCTACGCGGGCGTGGCCGACTGGGCGGGCATGCTCGTCCGTTTCGTGCGCGCGCGAGGGCACTGGGACCGGATGTAGGCGCGCAAGGGGCGATATCCGCACTCGGCGCGCCACGACCGCTTGCGGACGCCTACCGCAGGACAGCCCAGTAGGCGGTATGGGTCACTGGCCGGCCGCCTGCGTCACAGCGGACGGATCGGTCCGGATGAAGTGGTTCGGTGCGGGACCGATGCCGATCCCGATTCAGCAGGGCGATGGCGTACAGGCTGCGCTCAACGAATAGGCTCACCGCGTGCGCAAGCAAGCTGTCCTGTGTGGCGTTCTCGTCACCTTCGTCTGCGGATCGGCCGGCGCCATCGCGCAGGCGCCCGTGCGTCCGACCGGCAACTTCGGAGGCGGCGCCCTCGCCGCGCCGCCCAAGAAGCTGTTCGGCCCCGGCAACCTCGTGATCGGCCTGCGCGCGCTGCCCGAGCGCCGCTTGGAGATCGAGGCGACGGTGCGCGGCAAGTGCGCCGGCGGCGACATCCAGGTCGCGACGAAGACCAAGGCCGACGGCAGCTTCGAGGCCGACGGCAGCACGTCGCAGACCCCCGCAGAGGGCGAGAAGGTCAAGACGACGTACACGCTGGCGGGCTCCTTCACGAGCGAGCGCGCGGTCCAGGGCACGATCTCCGCGACGCTCGTCAAGACCTCCGACGGCGCCAAGAGGCAGACCTGCAAGAGCGGGAAGATCAAGTTCAGCGCGCGCCGGCCCAATGGCGAGCTCGGCGCTCGCGACGTGCGGCCGCGCGCCGCCTACTTCGGCGTGACGGCGCAGCGCAGCACGGGCCCGCGCCGGCCGATCGTCATCCGCCTGTCCGGGGACCGGCGGCGGATCTCGCGCGCGCTCTTCGGCGAGCAGGTGACCTGCAGCGACCGCAAGCGCTCGATCGGCCTCGAGGCGCCGCGCACGAACATCGCGATCGACTCCAAGGGCCGCGTGTCAGATCACGAGACCGACAAGATCGACAACGGCCAGACGCTCACCCATATCGACGATCGCTTCACCGCAACGATCGGACGCACCGGTGCGAAGGGCACGTTCTCGCTGAGCGATCGCACGATCGACAAGCTCAGCGGCAACGTCATCCAGTCCTGCAGGTCGGGGACGATCAAGTGGACGGCGGCGCCGTAGTCGCCGTGTCGCCGTCGCGCGGCCCCTGGCGGCGCACGATCAGCCAGTTGACGACCCACAGCGCGACGCCGAGCCCGACGAGCATCGCGGCGCGCACGTAGGTCTCGCCCTCGATCTGGGTCAGCAGCGCCAGCGAGACGCAGACGCCGATCACCGGCACGGCCGACGGCACGACGAAGTGCTCGTGCTCGACGGGCTCACGGCGCAGGACGAGCACCGAGACGTTGACGACCCCGAACACGATCACGAGCAGCGCGACGGTCGTGTCGGCGAGCGAGGCGAGGTCGCCTGTCGAGATGAGGAAGGCCGCCAGCGCGGTCGTGAAGGCGATTGCGAACCCCAGCAGGGCGAGCGCGGTCAGCACGACCGGGAGGTCGACGAAGGTGCTGAGATAGTCGCCGCCGAAGCCGCGCGCCAGCGCGCTGGCGGACGTGATGCCCGAGACGACCACGGCGAACGCGACGAGGAAACTGAGAAACGGGCGCTTGAAGGCGCGGTGCGCGTACAGGCCCGCGCCGCCGGTCCGCGGATACTTCGACACGAGCTCGGCGTAGGAGCCGGCGGTGAAGGCCGCCATGACGAGGGCCAGCAGGAACGCGGCCCAGATCGCGCCGCCCGTCTCCCCCGCGACCTCGCCGACGAGCGCATAGATGCCACCGCCGAGGATGTCGCCGACGATGAAGAACAGCAGCAGGCCCGGCGTGATCGCGCGGTTGAGCTTCCCGCCCTCGGGGCCTTCGGGCACGCTCGGCCAGGCGCCGACCGGGATGTTGGGGCTGCGTGATCCGCCGCGCGGCACGGCGCGGTCCTACCTCACGGGCGCGATCGTCAGCCCGGGCCCGGGTTTACTCGGTGCGCGCAGTGGTGTAGGAACCTACCTCATGGCACCGCCGCGCAAAGAGCGCATCGCGAAAAACGAGAATGCGTTTCGCCGGCTCAACGAGAGCCTCGAGGGCAGCGTCAACCGTCGCCGCTCTGACGAGGACCTGGGCGGCCTCGTCTGCGAGTGCGGTGACGGGGAGTGTGAGGCCAT